>CAZBRH010000112.1:3672-9251 GCA_964494245.1 uncultured Planctomycetota bacterium
TTGCCATCTCGCCAGCGAGAATTCGAAGGAAAATGGGCAGCCACCGCCGGGGACAGCCACCTCAGCCGATGACGCGGCGGTTCTTCGCGTCCACCCGGATGACTTTCGGCTGGTGCTTGGCCGCTTCGGCTTCGCTGAGCAGCCCATAGGCAACGATGATCACTTTGTCGCCAACTTCGCCGAGCCGCGCCGCCGGACCGTTCAGCACGACCTCGCCGCTATTCTCCTTGCCTTCGATGACATAGGTTTCGAGCCGCAAGCCGTTGTTCAGGTTGAGCACATGGACCTGCTCGCCAGGAAGGATGTCGGCTGCCTCGAGGAGCGCCCGGTCGACGGTGATGCTGCCTTCGTAGTCGAGACTCTTGGCCGTAACGGTCGCCCTGTGGATCTTCGACCGAAGCATGATACGCTGCATGGTTTACGCCCTCATCCTGATGACGGTGCGAGTTGTTCTCGTGTCGCGTTCTCTCATTTCTTCTCGACAAGAAACAGATGTTCTGTCACATGCACGCCGCGGTTCCGGAGGTTCCGGCTGCCGCGGAACGTATTGTAGCGCGTCTCGACAACCTCGACCTCGCCGATTCCGGCGAGCATTGTTCGCATCGCTTCCGGAGAGATGAACCCCTCGTCGTTGAATGACACCAGAAGAAACGGCGCATCGATGTCGCGCAGGAGCCGCTTGAGGAGCGAGGCGGACTGGGACCGGGCGTTGTATCCGGAACGCCGCCAATCGGCGGGGATGCCCGAAACGCGGCTGATCTGCGTCGGCCGCTCGTATCGAACGAGCAGGTTGAGCATAAAATAGTTGGAGCCATAAGGGTGCTCATTGTAGGGCGGGTCGATGTATGCGAGGTCAAGGCCCCGGAGCGTCCGCGCAACGGCATTGGCGTCATCCTGAAGCACAGCACAGTCGCACTCGAACCGGCTGAGGACGGGCGGCGACAACACAATTGGGCTGCGGATGCGGCGAAGGGCATCCGAGTTGCTGCCGCCAAACTGCCCGATTCCCGTATGCCGATTCTTGTAGAATCCCTTGAAGACGCCCGCGGTGTTTGCATGGACCGACGCTTCGCTCAGGAGCGGCCCCAGCAGCAACTCCCGAATGTCAGGTGGAAACTCGTCCATAAGTCGGCGGTAGTTGTCCAGCCGACGGGCGTTCTGGCGCGTGTAGAAGACGCGGTCAGAAGCAGTGATGTGCGCCTCGTCGCGCGGCGCATAAAGCTCTTCGATAAACCCAGGCGGCAGCGGCTCCGAGTCCACGCGGGCGTTCAGTTCGGCGACGACTCCGGCGAGGCGTTCCGTATCTACCGTGCTCCGGTTTCGGAGATGGCACCGCGCCGCCGCAACCGCGTAATCCTCGATGTCGTTGCTGACCACCAACGACGCGTGCGCCTTGAAGAACCGCGAGACGACCCCCGACCCGCTGAAGGCATCGAACACCCGGAGACGGCTCTTGCCGAGCCGGGACTTGACCCGCTCGACCGCCGCCCCGATCTGCCCCAGAAGCGAGCGCTTGTTTCCGATGCACGTGATGAGCTGGTCGGAAAGATACCGCGGGTCCTCGTCCACCGGCCAGTTGGCTCGCAGAGACGTCTGGTGTGGGCTTGTGTCCTCGAGAATTGCTTGCGCCTGTTCGCTCACGGGAACCATTCGCAGGTCAGGAACGCTCGCCGAGGATCGCGTTATCGATCAGCCGCGTCCTTCCGATGAAGACGGCCACCAGGGCGACATCCCCCGGTCCGGCCGCCTCGACCGACTCAAGCGTATCCGGGTTCACAATCTCAATGTAGTCTATCCGCGCGGAAGGTTCGCTGTCAATTCGCGCCCGCATCGCGGCCTTGAGCGTCGGGCTTCTGCGCTCTCCTTCCGCAAACAGCCCGAGACAGCGTTCGAGCGCCTGCCAGAGGCATACGGCCTGCCTTCGCTCGGCGGCGTCCAGATAGCGGTTCCGCGAACTCATCGCAAGCCCGTCCGGCTCCCGCACGGTCGGCAAGACACAAATTTCGACCGGCACGTCAAGGTCGGCAACCATCCGGCGGACAACCACGCTCTGCTGGTAGTCCTTCCGACCGAAATAGGCGATGTGGGGCGCGGCGATATGGAACAGCTTCAACACGACGGTCAGGACACCGCGGAAGTGCGTCGGCCTCGATGCTCCCTCCAAGACGCGGGCCAGGCGTTCCTGCACCACAAACGTCTCTGCATCAGGCAGATACATTTCGCCGGCGGTCGGCGCGAAGACCAAGTCCGCACCGAGCGACCGGCACATCGCGCAGTCCGCGTCGAACGTCCGCGGATACTTCTCCAAATCCTCGCCCGGAGCGAACTGGGTCGGGTTCACAAAGATGCTGACGGCGACGGCATCGCATTCGCTGCGCGCGGCGCGGATCAAACTCGCGTGCCCTTCGTGCAGCGCCCCCATCGTCGGAACCAGCCCGACACGTTTGCCTTCGCCACGCTGCCGCAGCGCCCACTCGTGCATCTCGGCCTTGTAGGGGATTACGTCCATTGCCGCCTCACCGGTTCGCCTCGGGCACATAGAGCCGCCGTCCCGCCTGCGTCTGGCGGATCTCCCCGATGACGGCGTCCACATCGAGCCCGCGCTTCGCATAATCGAGTCGGCTCGTGTCGATGACCAAAAGCGGCGCTTCGCTGTAAGCGCGGAAAAACTCGTCATAGGCGGCGGTGAGCCGCGCGACGTAGTCACGGGTCAGCGCCGCCTCGCACAGAATCCCTCGCCGCCGTATCCGCTCCATCAGCGTGTCCACATCGGCCAACAGGAGCACCACGACATCCGGCCGCGCCGCATGCGGAGCGAGGACCTCGTAGAACTGGTTGTAGAGCGCAAGCTCGTCATCGTTCAACGTCAGACCAGCAAAGATGCGATCCTTTGCGAACAAGTAATCCGACACAACCCCCGGATGGAACAGGTATCGCCGGCTCAACTCCGCCTGCTGCTGATACCGGGAGACGAGAAACACAAGCTGTGCCGGCAGCGCGTATCGCTTCATATCCGAATAGAACTTTTCGAGGAACGGATTGGCCTCGGGCTGTTCCAGCACAAGCCGGGCGCTCAGCCGCTTTGCCAACGCCCGCGCCAAGGACGTCTTGCCGACGCCAATCGGTCCCTCAATCGCAATGTATCCCGGCTCGCCGTCCAATGAGATCTCCTTCCTCACAGCCGCCGACCCCGAAGCCCGGCCAGCATTGCGCCGATGCTCTCGCCGGACACGGGGTGCACGGCATCTGGCGCGATCTCGGCGAGCGGCAGCAGGACGAATTCCCGCTCGGCCATCCGCGGATGCGGCACCTGCAAGCCCGGCGTATCGATGACTCTATCATCGTAAAGGAGCAGGTCAAGGTCAATCGTCCGCGGTCCCCAGCGCTCCGCTCGGACACGGCCAAGCACTGTCTCTATGTGCTCCAGGGCGCTCAGCAATTCGCTGGGTTCGAGCGCCGTTTCGAGCGCCGCGGCGGCGTTCAGGAACCGGCCTTGCCCGACGGGGCCGATGGGGTCCGTTTCGATGATGGACGACATCCGCACCAGCCGTGTCTGCGGCAACTCGCCGAGCCGCGCAAGCGCCGCAGCGATATTCGCCGCACGGTCGCCGAGGTTCGACCCGATGCCGATGAAAGCTCTTGCCACCTCGTTCAGCCCAGATGCTTATACGCCCTCAGACGGAAGCCGACGCCGAGTTCCGAGGCCAGCCGTTCCACCGCCTTGACGTCAACGCCGGGATAGTCGAGCGCCGTGATGACGACTTCGGGCACGTGTTCCTTTGCTCCCCGGAGGAATGTGAGTACGGCATGGAACGCGCCGCCGTCGCCTTCCGGGCGGCACAGCTCAGAGTATTGAGCCGCGTCGGCCGTGTTCAAGCTGACGCTGACCGAATCGATGAGGCCGTGCAGCAGCGGGGCGATCGGCCTTCCGGCAATACGGTCGCCCTGCCCGTTTGTGTTCAGCCGGGTTCGACCGCCCCGCGCTTTCACCCAACGCGCGACCTCCAGCACCACCTCCAGCCGCAGCGTCGGTTCGCCGAATCCGCAGAAGACAACCTCGTCGTATTTCATCGGGTTGCCAATGGCCGCGATAATCCGGCTCGCATCCGGCTCGGCATCCTCCTTGAGACCGAGCCAGTGCCCCTTGACGCGCGGATTCGTTGAGCGCGGACAAAAGACACAGCGGTTCGTGCAGCGGTTCGTGACGTTCACATAGAGCGAGTTGCGGATGCGATACACGATCGCCGTCTCCTCTTCGACAGGAAGCCCGAAGAGCAGGCGCGCGTTGACCGAGGTGATTCGTGCGACGTCGTCCTGGGTTAGGCCGAGAACTTCGGCGAGCGCTCGCGCGGTATGCACAAGGTGCGCCGGTTCATTCCGTTGTCCTCGCACGGGTTGGGGCGCAAGATAAGGGCTGTCCGTCTCCATCATCAGATGCTCGGCGGGGACAGCACGAGCGGTGGCCCGCAGAGCGTTTGCTTTTGGGTAAGTGATTGTCCCGGCGAACGAAATCATCAGGCCGAGGTCGCAGCAGCGGGACGCTGTGGCGGCGTCGCCGGAGAAACAGTGCATGACGCCGCGGACGCCCGCCTGCTTCAGGATGCCGAGGCAGTCGTCGAACGCCTCGCGGCAGTGCACGATGACGGGCAGCCCAAGCCGCCGCGCGAGCTCGAGCTGCGCCTCGAACACCCGCCGCTGGACGTCGCGCGGCACTCGCTCGTAATGGTAGTCCAAGCCGATCTCGCCTATAGCGACGCACCGTTCGTCGGCGGCGAGGCGTTCGATTTCGGCCAGCGCGGCCGCATCCGCCGCCGCAGCGCCGTCGCGGTCGATCCCCACGGCTGCGAGCACTGCGTCGAACTCGTGCGCCAATTCGAGCGCGCGGCGGCTGCTCGCCACGTCCGTGCCGGGGCAGACGATGGCCTCGACGCCAGCGTCGCGCGCCCGGCGGACCACTTCGGCGCGGTCAACATCGAACCGATCATCCGTGAGGTGTGCGTGCGAGTCAATCACGGTTCGTTGCCCCTCCCGAAGTCCTGCTCAAACGGTCGCTCCCGTTCGAAGTCTGGGCGCAGGACGCCCCGGCTCGCCGGCGCCTGTGTGTAGAAGTTCTCGAACCCGAGCTCGTCCGCATAGTCGATGAGTTCGTGGTATTCGGCCTGTGTCACCGGCCTCGCAAGTTCGAGATACTCCATGGCGCGGTATGCCGGAGCATACTGGGCCATCAAGCTGAACCACGTGGCGAGCGAGAGATTGGCGGCCATCCATGCCAGCGTGTCGCGCGTCCCCGCCAGGCCGTTGGGCAAGACAAGGAGACGGACGAGCAGCCCGCGGACGGCGTACCCGGCGTCGTTGAACACGAGGTCGCCAACCTGATGATACATTTCCAGCACGGCGTTGCGGCTGACCTGCGGGTAGTCGGCGGCGCCCGAGAACCGTTCCGCCGCCGCGCCCCAACTGTACCGCAGGTCTGGAACGTAAACATCGACAACGCCATCAAGTAAGCGGAGCGCCTCGGCGCTTTCGTAGCCGCCCGTGTTATAGACCACCGGAAGGTCGAGGCCCCGCGCAGCGGCGTG
>CAZBRH010000113.1:0-2960 GCA_964494245.1 uncultured Planctomycetota bacterium
AAGCCGGCACGGTGATGACGGCTTTCTTGACGGGCTCGCCCAGGTATTCCTCGGCAGCTTCCTTCAGGTTCCGGAGGATCATCGCGGAAATCTCAGGCGGCGTGTATTCTTTGTCGCGGACACGAACCCTGACCAGTTCGTCCGGACCGCCAACTATCTGATAGGACACGAGCTTCTCTTCGGCAGCGACCTCGCTGTGGCGTCGCCCCATAAACCGCTTGATCGAGTAAATGGTGTTCCGCGGGTTCGTGACGGCCTGGCGCTTCGCCTTGTTGCCGACAAGCCGCTCGCCGGACTCCGTAAACGCCACGACGGAAGGGGTGAGCCGCGCCCCGTCGAGGTTGTTGATGACCTTCGGCGTCCCGCCTTCCATCACAGCAACCACAGAGTTCGTTGTGCCCAGGTCAATCCCAATGGTCTTGGACATTCCAATGTCTCCTTATGAATGCTGTGACACACATAGCCATCGCAGGAGGGCACGCAAAGCGCATGCCATCCCGGCGCCAATTCTAGTCGCTCGCCACAACCCGCTATCGCGTAGTTAGTTAGGCAAGATTGGGCTTGGGGGCGGCGCCTAATATTGGCTCTAATTGCCCCGTTGCGGCCAAAATGGCAGTGCCAGCAGCCACCTTGTCATCCCGCCTGCTGCGCGGTCCGCCGGGCTATGGCTCGTCTCGTATCGCCTGCTCAAAAAGGTTCTGTATCTCGGTTTCGCCGACTTCCTTCCCTTGCCGCAGGTCCCCCGACACCTTGTCCCAGACGCGGTTCAGTGCGTCCTCGCGGTCGGTGGCCTGACGTCTAATCTTTTGCATCTCGGAACGGATTCTTGCCAGAATCCGTTGTGCATATTGCTCGCGGCTTGCGATGAGCCCGTCGTATCGGGCGATTTCCCGGTCGAGGCGGTCGATCTGGGCCCGGAGTTCCGCTCGCCGCCCTTCGTCGGTCTCGCGGGCAAACTGGCCTTCCAGAGTCGCTTTTTCGTTCCGCATCCTTCGGGCGGTCGCTTCGAGCTGCCGGATGCCGCTTTGCGCAGAGTCGTAGTTGGCTGCCTCGCTATCTTCGACCGCTCTGCGCTCCCTGTCCGTCATTTCTTGTGCGCGGCGACGGAATTGGTCGCCAAGCTCCACGAGGGCGCTCGCGGCCTTGAAGTCGATCTTCGGCCGCGGCGGCTTTTCGAGCGCCATCGGCTCCAACGAGCCCCTGAGCTCCTCCTCCAGTGCGGCGCGAACCTGGGCCTCGGTCAATTCCCTGTTCTCAAGGAGGAGCCGTTCTACTCTGTAGCGCGCCGTGGTGAGCGATTGGTTTCGCGCCCGATCCCGGCTGGTCACATCAGCCATCCGCGCCCGAATGATATTCCCAAGAGCCGTCCGAACGAGCTTCGCGGATTGCCCGAATGACTTGACAACGTCGAGGTCGCGCCCGAGAGCACTGAGCATGCGTTGGAAGTCCTCAAGCTCCTCGGTCATTCGGATTTCCGTGTAGTCGAGCGGACGGGTAGCGTCCCGGCCGCGGAGGTCCCGTCGGCGATCAGTGATGCGGTCGCGCAGTTGCGACCGCGCCCGGTCGATGGATTCGATGCGCGCCTCGAGCTTCTTGACCGCCGCAAGGATCGCCTCCCAATCCGCCGAGTAGTTCGCCTTGACGGCGTCGAGGTCCTGCTTCTTGGCGGCCTCAACCTTGGCGGCGTATTCCTTGAAGACCTCGCGGGCTACGGCCACCAGAGCCGGGTCAACGCTCTTTGTGTCCACTGGCGCAGCCCGTTGCGCGGCGCCGGGTTCCTCCCAGCGCCCGTCGCGGAAGACGTGGCCGAGCAGCCGGTGTGCAAGAATGGCGGTCTCCTCATCCGGATTCCCCGCTAGCGCCTGCCGCGCAAGCTCGCGGGCGTCATCAGACAGCCCGCGGTCTTTGCACCAAGACGCCAGGGCAAGAAGAGCGGCGGCGTCACCCTCCTTGATTTGTGCCCGCTCGCGGAGGAACGTCCGGCGAAGCCGGTCGCGCGCCGTCTCGCAGATGACGATACGCGAGACCTCCTCACCACGTAAGGACAGAGCAACCCCCGCCACGTTGCCGCGAAGCGAAATCACCCTCCCTGTTGCCTCGGCGCCGCCCGTCAGCGCGACAACATCCTCGGCCTCCGGAGCAAGACGGACCTCGGCAAACTCGCCTCGCCGAAGCGTCCGTGTCTCGGCGCCCTGCGAGAGGACGATTTCTTCGACGGTTCCCCAGAGCCGCCCGCCCGCCTTCAGCACTATAGTATCGGTCGGCACTACGGAGACGCTGACGATTTCATCGCCGGCGAATTCCAGGCGCCCGACGGCCGGGAGGATGCGCAAGGATACAAGTTCGCCCGTTTCGGTCGCCTCGTTGGCCAGCTCGACCGCAGCCACCCCCTCGGCGCTCAAGGTGAGTGAACGGAGCGCGTCGCGCCGCAGCGCCTGCAACTTCTCCCCGTCCGTGCGGACCACGATGCCTTCGATGATGCCGTTCACAGTTCGGCCCGCGGCGAGTTCGACGCTGTCGGGCAGGGCGACCTCAACGGCCTGGATTTCGGCCCGCCCAAAGCCGAGCAGCCCACCGGTCGAGCGAATCCGAACGGACAAAAGTTCGCCCTGCCACGCCTCGCCCTCGCGCGGCTGAAGACGGTCGGCGCCGTCCCGGTTTACGTGGATGCCGACGAAATCGCCGCAGGAGAGCTTCTTTTCGACGTTGTTGTGCAGGAAGATAACTTCAACAATCGCGCCCTTCACCTCGCCACCCGTCGCCAGAGTGACGCTGTCGCCGGCCGCAGGCAGCGCCGCCGCAAAGAAAAGGACTAGGACAGCAACCTTCCGCATGTTTTCTCCGTCAAGGCAGGAACGCTCCCCCACACCGGACCGGGCGTGGCGTGTAGGTCAGCTTCCCTTCAGCGCTTCCTCAAAGATGGCCCGCATTTCCGCGTCGGACAACGTTTTCCCGAGGAC
>CAZBRH010000113.1:2975-9176 GCA_964494245.1 uncultured Planctomycetota bacterium
CAAGGAGCCGCTCGATCTTCGCTCGCGCCGTGGCCAAGCGCTGGTTGCGGCTTGCGGCGCGACTGCTCGCCTGGGACATGGCCGCCTTCGCCTGACGCCCGGTCGTCTGGTATTCGCTCTGGACCTTCGGATATTCGTCCTCAAGCTTGCGAAGTTTGTCCTGGGCAGCATCGAGGTCCTTCTTAAGCTGGTCGATTCTCTCCCTGCGGTTCAACGGATCGGCTGTCAGGTTGCCGCCGGACGGATAGCCGCCCTGTCTCGTTTCCGCGGCGAGGTCTTCGCGTAGTTTGCTGACCAGCCGGCTTGCCGCGTCCAGGTCAGTTTTCAGTTTCTTGAGCCGAGCCGCAAGCGCATCCAGCTTGCTTTTGAACGTCTTCTCGACGGCTTGGTAGTCCGCATTCTTTGCGTCTTCGGCCTTCTTCTCGTATTCGCGGGCAATGCTCCGGGCCAGCGCGACCTGCTGCGGGTCAACCTTTTTCAGGTCGGGATCGTCCGTGGGCTTGGCCGAACCGCCCGCTGCCGTCTTGCCATCGTCCGGCTTCTCCGATGGCAGCGGCACAATCCACTCGTCGCCGCGGAGGACATGGCCGAGCATCTGGTGCGCCAGCGTCGCCGTCCCGTGGCTGACCTTCGCCTTCAGGCAAAGCTCCGCAAGGTCGTTCGCCTCCGCATCCAGCTTCTTTTCCTTGCACCACACAGCCAGCCGATACAGCGCCTCCCCATCGTCCATCGCAATCTCCGCCCGCTTGGCCAGATATTCCTTCCGAAGCTCGTCCAGGGCCTTCTGAGCGAGAACAACGCTCCGAAGCTCGTCCCGCTGGAACGTAAGCAGTCCCGCAACAGACTTGATCCGCAGCGAAACAAGTTCCCCCTTCTCGATGGTCCCGTCGCCCAGCGCCACTCGGTCTGCCTTCTGCGGGTCAAGCGCCAAATCGCTGAATTCCCCGCGGTGCAAGGTCTTCTGTGTTCCTTGACAGAGAAAGACCACTTCCTCGATTGTCCCTTCGACGGTTCCTTCGTTGTCCAGGATCACGGTGTCGGCGGCGGACGCTGCCGCCGCAACTACGAAAAGCACACCAAGAAAAATCGCTCTTCTCATGTGTTTCCTCCGGCTTCCACGCCCTAATCTCCAACGCTTCGCAGCGCTTCCTCAAAGACCTGCCGCATCTCGGCCTCGCTGAGCTTCCTGCCCGTCAGCAAAATCCGCTCGATCTTAGAGCGCGCCAGAACGAGCTTCTCTTTTCGCGCGGCAGCGCGGCTGTTCGCCTGCGCCTGCTCCGTCTTGATCCTCTGCTCGAGGGCAAGCTGCTCCCTCTTGGCCGTGTTCAACGACTCCTTCGCCCGGTCCAAATCCTTCTTCGCGCTGTCATATCGCTCCGACAAATCGCGGATCCGCGTGTTATCCGAGCCATCCGTCCGGCGGCGCTCATACCGCAACTCCTCAGCGGCATCATCCCGCCGCTTCTCGGCTTGTGCAACTTCGCTCTCCAGTTTCTTGATCTTCTCGGCGGCGTCCCAATCCTTCTGACGCGCCTTCTTGATCACTTCCCAGTCGGCAACCCTTGCCGCCTCGGCCTTCTTGCCGTATTCCTCGGCCAGACTCCGGACAAGCGCCGCCAACGCCGGATCGACCGTCCGCGTTGTCTTTTCGTCCGGTCGCAAGGGCGTCGTCCCCGCTTCCTCCTCCGGCGGCTTTTCGTCCCCCGGCTCGACCCACTGACCGTCCTTCAGCACGTGCCCGGCCAGCCGATGAGCGAGGACGCCGACCTCCGGCGTCGGATTCGCCCTCAGACATTGGCGGGCAACCTCCGCCGCCTCGAACAAAAGCCCCTTGTCCCGACACCACAACGCCAGATCATACAGCCCCCCCGCATCGTCCGCCTTCACCTCCGCCTTCTTCGCGAAAAACTCCTTCTCGAGGTCCGTAAGGCGGGCAGGCAACATCGCGACCGACCGAAGCTCTGACCGCGCATACGCCGCAAACCGCTCGCCGTGCTGCACCCGCAACAACTCCACCCGCCCCACAAGCTGCCGCTCCCCATCAAGCGGAACCCTGTCCGGCTCCTCCGCCCGAAGCTCGACCCCCGTGAACTCGCCCCGCCAAAGCACCCGCTCGCTCTCCCCCTGCCGCAGCACGACCAGCCGCACCGTCCCGTCGAGCTTCTCCCCCGTCGCCAAAATCACGGTGTCCCCGGCAAGCGGCTGGGCCGTCAACGCCAGCGTCGCAAGGCACAGGACGATTCTCATTGCTCCACCCCTCTTGTCCGGCTCCGCCGGGCTCGCCCTGCGCGCAAAATCCCCTTACTGCTATTATAACGCAAAAAAACCTAGTTTAGTTCGTCCGGGTGCACAATTTCGCCCACGACGGCCGACGCAGCCGCAACCGCCGGCCCACACAGATACACCTCGCTCTTCGGGTGCCCCATCCGCCCGACAAAGTTCCGGTTCGTCGTCGCCAGCGCCCGCTCGCCCTCCGCCAGCACGCCCATATGCCCGCCGAGGCACGGCCCGCACGTCGGCGTCGATACCGCCGCCTCCGCATCGACAAACACCTCGATCAGCCCCTCGTCCAGCGCCTGCCGGTAAATCGCCCGCGTCGCCGGAAAAACCAAGAGCCGAACGCCCGGCGCGACCTTCCGCCCCCGCAAAAGCTCCGCCGCCACCCGCAAGTCGCTCATCCGCCCGTTCGTGCACGACCCGATGACCACCTGGTCAATCTTCGTCCCCTTGAACTCGCCGACGGCCCTCGCGTTCGACGGCAGATGCGGCGCCGCCACCTGCGGCTCGATTGCCCAAGCGTCCCACTCGAACACCCGCTCATACCGAGCGTCCCGGTCGCTCGCCACCCAGACCGGCTCCCGTTCCGCACGCCCGCGCTCATACTCCCGCGTCACGCCGTCCGGAGCGATGACGCCATTCTTCGCCCCGGCCTCGATCGCCATGTTGCACATCGCAAACCGGCCGTCCATGTCAAGCGACGCGACGGCTTCACCCGCAAACTCCATCGTCTGATAAAGCGCCCCATCCACACCAATCTGGCCAATCGCGTAAAGAATCAGGTCTTTCCCATCAACCCATTTTCTGCGTGTGCCCCTGAACACAAACTTGAGCTGCTCCGGCACCCGCAGCCAAACCTTCCCCGTCGCCATGACCGCCGCAAGGTCCGTCGACCCGACGCCCGTCGAAAACGCCCCCAACGCCCCATAGGTGCACGTGTGCGAATCCGCCCCTATCACCAAATCGCCCGGCACCACAACGCCCTGCTCCGGCAGCAGCGCATGCTCGATGCCGACCCGGCCCACCTCCCAATAATGCGAAAGCCCCTGCTCACGGGCAAACTCCCGCATCATCCGGCAAAGCTCCGCCGCCTTGATGTCCTTGTTCGGCGTCGAATGGTCCGGCACGAGCACAATCCGCTCGCGGTCGAACACCTCCGCAATCCCCGCCTTCCGCAGTTCCTCGATCGCGATGGGCGCCGTGATATCGTTCCCCAGCGCAATGTCTACGTTCGCGTAAACGAACTCCCCCGGCCGCACGGCGTCCTTCCCCGCGTGCGCCGCGATAATCTTCTCCGTGATCGTCATTCCCATAGCCGAGTTCCGAGTTCCGAGCTCAAAATTTCGGGCTCTTGGCGTTCTTGGCGTCTTGGCGGTTCCATTCGAAGTTCCGAGTTCCGAGGTCCGGGCCTGCCGCGGCGCGGCCCTATCTTATGCAGTATGCACGGGAATGCAATGCGCAAGGAAGGAAAAGCGGTCAGCTTTCAGCCATCAGCGGTCAGCCGCCAGCGTTCAGCGTCTACCGCTCATCTGTGTCCATCCGTACCACGAAGCCCACGAAGGGCTTTTTCACCACGACGACACGACGCGGAAGCTGTCAGCTGTCAGCCGTCAGCTTCTAGCCACGAGCCACCAGCCCCGACTGATGACTGTTCACTGCCAGCAGTGTCCTTCAGCGTCTGTCTTCCTCCGCTTCCCGCACCCACAACTCCCCACTCACAACTGACCACACTCAGCTTCGTCTCCTTCTCTTCAGCGCCAGCAACCCCAGCGCCAGCAGCGCCGCCGAACCGGGCTCGGCGACGGGGAGAATAACAATCTCCTGCGCGACGACGGCAAATTGACTGGCGTGGTTGAGCACGACCCACGCGACATCCTTCGTCGTGTCCACACCCCACTCCCCCGCCGTCGTGTAGCTCCCGTCCCACGCACCGAGCACCGGAGCGCCAGCTCCGGCATTCACCCACGCAGTCCCGCTGTACCAGCCGACGTAGAGCCCGCCGGCTGCGGCGAGCGTCGCCTCGTCGTAGCCCAGACCGGTCACCGCTACCTCGTCGTAGTCCATCTGAAGCACATACACATCGCTGCCTGTGTCAGTGAGGTTCAGCACGTCGGACACCAGCAGCGTCGCCGCTTCGCCGAGCGTCCGCGTCCGCCACGCCGTCGTGATGTCCTTTTCGCTGTCCGGCGTGCCGTAGAGAATGATCGCGACGGTGTCGAGGTCGCCAGCCCCGCCGCTGCCCGAGACGGCCGTGACGGTCGCCCGCAGGCCATCATAGCCGACTGTCCCGTTCACCCGTGCCGACACAGACGTGCCGAAGACGAGCGGGTTGTTGCTGTCGTCGGCGGTCATGTTCCCGAAGTTGGGGACGAGGTACCCGCCGCTGCTCAAGGCGGTGATGTCCGTCCCGCCGCCGCCGTAGAGCACCTTCTTGCCGGCCGTGCTGATTATGTTGGACGCCGTCCCGCCGCTCATCGACTGCACGTAGGCGTACTTGTCGGGCATGAACGTCGCGGTCTTCACCAGCGTCATATCGAGACTCGCCAAGTTGATGGTCGTTCCTACGCCGGAGGTGGCCAGCTTGAGGATGCCGTCGTACGTGTTGGAGTGGGCGCTGTTGAGGTTGACGGCGCCGCTGATAGTGATGTTGCCGTACACGTAGTCGGGGGTGTCGGCGGTCGCGTAGCCCGCGGCGTCAGTTGCGGTCACCCGGTAGCCGATTCGCAGGTCGCCGGTCTGGTAGGTAAGCGGCCGAAGGCCCTCGGTGCTGACGGCGCCGACGGTGGCGTCGCCCACGACGTTGTAGATGGAGACGTTGCCGCCGGCGCGTCCGTAGCTCGCGCTTCCGTTCGATGCGTCGATGCTGCCGACGATGAGCCCGCCGCCTGCGACGTTGCCGATGACGACGTTGCCGGAGTACACGTTCTGCGTGCCTCCAACACAGTAGTTCGTCAGGTTGCCGATGGCGACGCCGCCCGTGCCGATGTCCTTGACCGTGATTTGGTCAATACGGGTGGTCCCTGTGGCATAAGCCGCAAGTCCGCCCAAGTCGATCGCGTTCCCGCTGCCGGGCACGACCGAAACGCCGCTGTAGTTCCTGATGCTCACGCCGGCGGCTGAACCGGTACTGCCGCCGCTTGTGCCGAGAATAGCGGTCGCTGTGAACGAGCCGCTTCCGTCCCCGCCGTTGAAACTCAGTTCGCGCGACGTGTAGAAGCCGCTCTTGAATTGGGCGGCCGTGTTGTTGATAACCCCCGTGGAGAACTGGCCGACGTGGTCAACGGTCAGGTAGCCGACGTACCGCCCGCGCATGTCGATCCCGCCTGTGATGCTGACGGCTCCGGTCGAATAGATTCCGACCGCGCCTGACCGCACGCCGTAGGGGCTGCTCCCGCCGCTGCTGCCCCCAAGTTGGTACACGTTCAGCGCGGCGAGGCTCACCGCCCCAGTTCGGTCGGAGGTGGACGTGCCGATATACACGTTCCCGGCGGCGTAGTTGCCGGTGCCCGTGTTTGTGTCGATCGCGCCGAGCGTCACCGCACCGACGTTTGTCAACGTGATGGCGCCCGTGCTGGAGGCGCGGGCGGTGACGAGGTCGCCCCCGCCGGTGATCGGGTTGCCCGCAAGGTCGAGCGTCAGGGACAAGCTGGCGGCGTTGGCCTTGATGGTCCGCCCGGCGAGGACTTCCCCAGGCCGTCGTAGCCGGTGAAGTCGTAGAGGAGCAGGCCCGCGCCGCCGCTGTCGGAGATAGCGGGCTGATCCCCCGTCAACGCCTCGCCGTCAACCCGGCTCTGGTCGTCCGCCGAGAACACATCCGCCCACGCCGCCGGTCCCGAAAGCAGCACGCCGAGAGCCAGTGCCGCCGCGCACGCCATTCGCTTACTCATCGCGGACGATCACGAGGTCGTCCGCACCGGTCTGGTG
>CAZBRH010000114.1:0-2372 GCA_964494245.1 uncultured Planctomycetota bacterium
GACTGCAGTTCAGACGTGTGCTCTTCGCTCTTCGGCCTCCGCGTCAAGGGCGACAGCATGCGCGACGCCGGCATCTTCGACGGCGACTACGTCTTCGTCCGAAAACAGGAAACCGCCGAGAACGGCGACATCGTTGCCGCAATCATCAACGAGGAAGCGACAGTCAAGCGCTACTTCCACGAAGGCAACCGCGTCCGGCTCCAGCCCGCGAACGACACCATGTCCCCCATCTACATCCAGCCCGAAGAAGCCGAGATGATCATCGCCGGCAAAGTCGTCGGCGTGCTGAGAGAACTATAAGGTGCAGGCGGTTTAGGTGCGTGGATGCTTGGGAGCAAGTGGCCGGCTTGTGGCTCAGGATCTCCCGTGCTCCCACGCTCCCGAGCCCCCATGCTGATAAAAAGCCATGTCCGAACCCATTGACGTAATAGGCATCTTCCGCGGACGGACCGTCCGGCCGGCCAAGTTCCGCTACGCCGGTCGCGTTCACACCGTAGCCAAAGTTCTCTACACCTGGGTCACCCGCGAAGGCAGCTTCCCTGTCCATCGTTTCTTTGTGCTGACGCAGGACGGGAACCGCTACCAGGTCTCGCTCAACACGTATACGATCAGTTGGACGCTTGACCAAGCTGGAACCAAAACGCCAACAGCCGCAGATTGACGGAAGAAAAAGCGGGCACAGACCATACGCCCTCCCCACGATGCCTGCACCATGAGAAGCAAAACGGATCCGCATGGATGTTCGGAAAGCGGCAATGACCGGCAAGGCCTACATCGGCACTTCCGGCTTCACGTATGACGACTGGCAGGGGCCGTTCTATCCCCCCCGATGTGAAGCCGCACGCGTGGCTCGAATACTACGCCCATCACTTCGACACGGTCGAAATCAACACCAGCTACTACCACATGCCCCGTGCGACTGTGTGCGCGTCGTGGCGGCGGCGCACGCCCGACGGCTTCACATTCGTGATGAAACTCTATACGGGCATCACCCACCGCCGGCGGCTCGCCGATTGTGAGGACTTGCTCCAATCGTTCCTGAACGCGGCCGGCGAACTGGGCGACAAACTCGGCCCCGTGCTTGTCCAACTACCGCCGCGATGGAACGCCGACCCCGGGCGGCTCCAAAGATTTCTCAACATCTGCCCAGCGCACCTCCGCTGGGCTGTAGAGTTCCGCGACCCAACATGGCTCTGCGAAGACGTTTACGCCGTGCTCCGCGTACACAACGCCGCCCTCGTCGTCCACGACCTCATCGAAAACCACCCGGACGTTGCCACGGCCGATTGGATATATCTGCGGTTCCACGGCCCGGGTGAAAAGCGGTATCACGGCTCCTATACCGACGCGATGCTCCGCCCGGCCGCAAATCGAATCCGTCAGCAGCTCCGCAGCGGACGCGACGCCTACGCCTACTTCAATAACGACTACCGCTGCAACGCGGTCAGGAACGCACAGCGGCTCCGCGAAATGGTCGGCCGATAATGGATACGCGACAGAAGCTCCAACTCCTCGCCGATGCGTCGCGGTATGACCTCGCGTGCGCCTGCGGCACGCGGACGAACAAGGACCACCGCCGCCGCGGCGAGGGCGGCGTCTGGCTCTATCCCGTCTCGCTCCCGAACGGCGGCGTGTCGGTCATGCTCAAAACGCTGCTTTCGAATTCGTGCGTGAACGACTGCCGCTATTGCCCGTTCCGCTCGACGCGCGACGCCCCCCGCTGCACGCTCGAACCCGAGGAGGTCGCCAATCTGTTCCTCGAATTCGTCCGGCGGCTCGGCATCCACGGGCTGTTTCTGAGCTCCGGAGTCGTCCGTAATCCGGACCACACGATGGACCGCATGATCGCCGTCGCCGAGATGCTCCGCCGCAAGCACCGGTACCGGGGCTACATCCACCTGAAGGTGCTGCCCGGCTCGTCGGACGCCGCGATCGAACGCGCGATCTCGCTCGCCGACGCCGTCTCGCTCAACATCGAAGTCCCGACGCGGTCGGCGTTCGCCGCACTCTCGACGACAAAGGATTTCGACCGCGATATCGTCCGGCCGATGAAGCTCATCAGCCGGCTTACAGCGGCGGGATCGCCGCACGAGAAGGGCAAGGGCAAGCAGACGACGCAGTTCATCGTCGGCGCATCCACGGAGACCGACGCGGAAATCGTCACGGCCGTATCCCGCTTATACAACCGGCTGGGGCTGCACCGCGCGTATTTCAGCGCCTACCAGCGCGGCCTCGGCGACCCAGGGCTGCCCGGCGAAAAGCTCCGGCTCGGCCGGCCGGACGACCTGCTCGTCCGCGAGCACCGGCTCTATCAGTGCGACTGGCTCCTGCGCAAGTATGGCTTTACAGCCGAAGAGATTCCGTTCGAGTCC
>CAZBRH010000114.1:2387-6196 GCA_964494245.1 uncultured Planctomycetota bacterium
GCTCGACACAGACCCCAAGGAAGTCTGGGAGCGGCGGCATCCCGAGTTCTTCCCGGTGGACGTGAACCGCGCGGACCGCGGGGCGCTGCTCCGGGTCCCCGGCTTCGGGCCAATCACCGTCCGCCGCATCCTCGATCGGCGGGCCAAGGGGCGCATCCGTCGGCTCGACGAAATCGGCAAACCCGGAGCGCGGCTCGACACGGCCGCGTCGTATGTGTCGTTCGGCGGGTAAGAGAAAGATGGAACGCATCATCTTGCACGTCGATATGGACGCCTTCTTCGCGTGCGACCCGTCGCTCCGGGGCAGGCCGGTGATGGTGACGGGGAGCCGCGACACGCGGACGGTCGTCGCCGCGGCGAACTACGAGGCCCGCAAGTATGGCGTCAAGGCGGGCACGCCGCTCGGCATCGCGAAGGTCCGCTGCCCGCGCGGCGTCTTCATCGAGGGCGACCCGGAGAAGTACGTCTATGCGTCGATCCGGATGAACGACGTCTGCCGCGAGTTCTCGCCGGTGGTCGAACGCTACAGCATCGACGAAAGCTTCCTCGACATCACCGGGACGGCGAAGTTCTTCGGCGGCCCGCTCGAAACCGGACGCCGGCTCAAGCAGCGCATCCGCGACGAGTTCGGCCTGACCGTCTCGGTCGGCATCGGCCCGAACAAAATCCTCGCCAAGACCGCGTCGAAGCTCGACAAGCCCGATGGCCTCACGATGCTCTCCGAGGCCGATGTCCCGACGCGGTTCCACGCGCTCCCCGTCGGCAAGCTCTTCGGGATCGGCGACCGGACGACTGAGAAGCTCGCCATGCTTGGGGTTGAGACGATCGGCGACCTCGCCGCCGTGCCGCCCGAGGTGCTCGAAAAGATGTTCGGCGTCGTCGGGCGGCTCATCCACGAGGCGGCGAACGGGCGCGACGCCTCGCCAGTCGTCCCCGAGGCCGATACCCCGCCGCCCAAGTCCGTCGGCAACAGCTACACGCTGCTGCGGGACTCGAACGACGACGACCATCTGCTCCGCGTCCTGCTCGGACTCTCGGCGAAGGTCGGCCGGCGGCTCCGCGAGGGCGGGCACCGCGGCCGGACCGTCACCGTCACGATCCGCTTCCATGACTTCAACACGATCACGCGGGCGAAGACCCTCTCCGGCCACGTCGACCGCGACAAGCAGATTTACGAGGCCGCGCGCGACATCTTCCTCCGCGAACGGAAAAGGAGCGAGGGGCGCCGCGTGCCCGTGCGGCTCCTCGGCGTCAGCGTCTCCGGCCTCGCGGTCGATGGAGCCGGCTCGCAGCTCTGGCTCCTTGAAGGCCGCTACTGGCGGAAATACGACGGGATGATCCGCGCCGCCGACCGCATCCGAGACCGCTATGGCGAGCGGGTGCTGACGTGGGCGCGGCTCATCCGGCGCGATGAAGCCCCGCAGGAACTCTCGCACAAGGTCGGCGGCCTGAGCTGGGAGCGCGGGCAGGAACGCGCGGGAGCGTGGGAGAGGAAGACAGCAGAGTAGCCAGAATCTTCCGCCCGCGCGTCCGCCCCCGGCGCTCCCGCGATCCGACCCGGTTCACTTGAGCTTGATGCGGTTCTGCTTCGCGTTCTGGCCCATGTGGGCGGTGTACTTGTAGTGCCAGAGCAGCTTCTGGCGCGGCTTGACGTCGAGCGTGAACTCGACCGTCCGGTAGTCGTGGAGCTTGACCATCTCGGCGTCGAGGTCGATGTCGCCGTCGATGACGTGGCGGACCTCGATGCGAATGGCCTTCGCCTTGTAGTTCCGCACTTCTTCCTTCCACGTGTGCGTCTCGTCCCAGCCGGTAACATAGGGCGGATTGCCCTGGTACGTGAAGTTCAATCGGACGACGCCCATGTTCCTGCGCTCGTGGACGACCTCGTCGTCCGTGCCGACGTTCAACTCGATGTCGGCCTTGATGGGGACGTAGTTGACGCTCTGCTGGCCGAGGAACGAAAGCCCG
The DNA here is from genome assembly GCA_964494245.1 of uncultured Planctomycetota bacterium. GTDB lineage: Bacteria > Planctomycetota > PUPC01 > PUPC01 > PUPC01 > CAZBRH01. The sequence goes on from CAZBRH010000114.1 coordinate 4,356, forward strand.
TCGCGCCCGTTGTCGCGGAACGTGCGGACGAGGCCGTCGGGCAGCGGCGTGGTCCCCAGCTTGTGCTCCGCGTCGTTCTTGAGCAGAAAGAAGCGAACGGGACGCGGCCCGTATTGGTGCGGCCGCAGGCGATAGAGAATGTCGAACTTCACCTGCCGAGCGACGAAGCTGACCATCCGCTTCGACCACTGATTCGGCACCGTCTGCCGCCCCTCGATCGTGTAGATGAAGTATTCAGAGAGGCCCTCCTTGATGATCTCCGCCGGCCGCTCCATGCTTTCATCCCTCCCCCCCACCTCCGCCAATTTCAGCGACCTGCGGAGCTCCTCCCGCTTGAGGCCCTCGTACTCTCGCGTAGCCGGGGCCGGAACCCGGATGCCCCGGCGCGCCAGCTCGGCGATCTTCTCAACCAGATTCACGACGCCGACGACCAGCCGCACCTGCGCGTTCTCGTAGTCCTCGCCCGAACGGTTGTAAACCTGCACATACCCGTCGAAACTCATCTCCGTCTCCGCCGGGTTCGTGATGAGCACGTAGTCGGCCGACCACGAAATCCCGCTCGTGAAATACGTGACCTCGAACCGCACCTGCCCCTCGATCTTGGACTGGATGTTCCAGATGAGGTGCTGCGGCTTATCACCGGGGAACGTCGTGTCGAGCACCTCGATGTCGGCTTCCCTTTCGAGTGGGCGGATGTCCACGGAGGTCGGATCGATGAGCGTCCCGGCCCACGAGTACTGGATGCGGTTGATGCCCTTCTGAAGCGTCAAGCTGCGCACCTCGCGCACGAGCGTCAGGTCTTCGGAGTTGTAGATGGTGAGCTGGACGCTGTCGCGCGGCGGAACCGTTGCCAGGTCCACGTTCTTCGCGGCAGCCGGCAACGCAAAAACGACCGCCGCAACGCCAAGCATCAGCACACAAAGAGTTTTCATTGTCTTCATTTCTGTTCTCCCTTACCACTCGTTCCGAATGAAGATGTGGACGGTGACAACAACCGGCTGAACCTTGCCCTCTCCCTTCGGGGCAGCTTCGAGCGGGACGTGGAACACGACCGTCTTCGAGTCCTTGCGCTCGATCTGCGCTTCGGGGAGGGTCGTATCGCGTCGGTCGATCTCCCATTCCGCGTCGCGGCCCTTCGCACCGCAGAACTCGTCGCGCAGGCGGTTCATGTCCTCGACGATATCGAGCGTGACGGCCGACGTCTTGAAGTTCTCAAGCGTGTACTGGAGGATCAACTCCTGATGGTATAGGTTGCCGTGGACGCCGCTGCGGACGTTCTTCGCCACTTTCCGTTTGACGACGATGTCCCGCGCGAGGCCGAGGTAGAGCTTCATCTCGTCGTCGATGGGCGTGAACTTGCCCCAGTCCTCGCCGATGAACGCCTCGCCGCCGCGGCCGTCCTTCTGGAACATGCGAACCTTCCCGAACTGGAGCGGGAAGACGCCGAGGTTGTGCTTCTCGTCGTTCGTCAGGACGTAGCGCATCTCGACGTAGCGTTGCTCCGGCTCGTTCGGCACCGGCGGGCAGGTCCACCAGTCGAACGTGTAGGTTTTCTTGATGGGGACATCCGAGAACTTCCAGATGAGCATCTGCTTCGCCTCGTTCAGGCCGATCTCGCGGTGGAAGTAGTTGCCGAATCCCGCCCAGACGCCCGAGGCGCCGAACTCCTCGCCCGAAAGGTTGTCGAGCCGCAGGTACTTCCGCAGGGTCAGCGTCGATTCGTCGTTCTCGGCGACGGCGCGGTAGCTGAACGACCGCCGCAGGTTCGAGACAAGGTAGCTGATGCGGATGCGCGCGGCGACCGGCTGCTCGGTATACACGTCCCACACGAGCGCGTTCTC
>CAZBRH010000114.1:6206-9020 GCA_964494245.1 uncultured Planctomycetota bacterium
ATAGGCGACGTGGATGACGCGGATTGTCTCGACCTTGCCGTCCGGCCGCACGAGCGACGCCGGGTCGCTCGCCGCCTTGTCGCGGAGCGGCATATCGACGACGCGGAACTGGATCGTCCCCTTGTCGATTGCCGTGTTCGACCACGAGAAATCGACCTGGTTGCCCCCCTTGAGGAGCGTGACGATCCGCTCCTCCTCGACAAGGGTCGCGTTCGTGTTGTCGAGCTGAATCTCGACGCGTTCGCGCACCGGCAGAGTGACCAGCTTGATCCGCCCGAACGCAGGCGTCGCCAGGGCGAGCATGGCCGCGACGACGCAGCCAACTCGCACTCCGCTGAACCGCTTGCTCCGTTCCATCGCTTCTTCCTCCTTGAAAGAGCGCGTCAGCACGTTCCCACTATCCTATTAGACGCACGAGGCGCGGCTTTGTTGCGGGAAAAACAGGAAAAACATCTTTGCACGCCTGTTCCGCCCGCGATAGACTGGCCGCGGCAGGGCCGTTGCAAACGAAGCGCCGCCCTCGCACCGAACGAAAAACCGGAAGACCTCCGGAGAAAGGAGAGCGCCGATGACCAGACGCAAGGTCTATGTCATCGTGGTCGTTCTGGCACTCGCCGTTATTGCCATTCTCGTGCTTCAGAACACGAAGCACGTGGATACGCACGTCCTATTTGCGACGGTGACGATGCCGCTCGCCGTCCTCCTCCTGGTGACGGGCGTCGCCGGGTTCGTTGCGGGCCTTCTCGTCGGCGGATTCAGGAAATCCCGCTGACCTGCGCAGCGCAAGCGGCGCCCCGTCACCGTTCCGCCCTCGCGTTCAGCCGCCTAGCTTCAGCACCACCGTGCTGCCAAGCCCGACCTTGCCGAACTCGTCCACGGGGACGACCTCGAGGGTGTTCTCGCCGGCGCTGAGCTTCCAGACATATACGCCCTTTGCGGCAGCGACCGCAGCCGCCTCCTTGCCGCCGACGGTAATCCGGTATTCCTTGAAGAACGGCATGCTGTTGCCAAGCTCGACGCGAATCTCGTCGCTTCCCGTGCGGACGAGGTTGACGGATGCCTGGTCGAGCGTCCAGTAGAAATCCCGCTTCCGCGTGTACCAGTTATGCCCGCCCTTCGTCGGCGGCGTCTTGGCATCGACCCAGAAGGGCTGGTCGTCGTAGCCGGGGTAGGAGCCGAGCCGCTTCGACGCCTTGTCGGGGTTCGTGTGAAAATCGTTCCGTGCGGTCATCTGGATGAACCCGGCGCAGAGGTATCCGTGGTTCCAGCCCCAGTTGTAGTCGCGGGGCATCGGCTCGCCGTATTTCGACGGGCCGAGGCGCGAGCCGATGGGCTTCTGGCCGCCCACCTTGCGGACCTGGTCCTGCGCCTCGCGGTTCGACCGCTGAATCCACCAGTGCATGTCCTTGCCCTCAGGGACGAAGTTCGCCGCGACAATGTCGTGAATCTCGATGATGTTCAGCGGGGTCTTCGTCTCCAAATCGAAATAGTATTGCGAGAGCGACGGGTCGAAATAGACCCACTTGCCGAGCGAGGGCACCCAGATATCGCAGACCTCGTGCGAGGCCTCGCGGAACCCGACCATTGCCATGTGCCGCGCGCCAACGTAGCCCAGCGAAATCGCCGCATCCACCATCACCGAGCAATAACTCATGCAGTGACCGTAGATCGTCGGCTTCCCATCCTCCAGCCCGAAGTTATAGTTGATGTGCCAAGCGTAGCGGCCGTCCTTCATCTCGTGCTTCGAGCCGCGCACGTTCCGGCAACTTGCGACCCAGTCCATCAACTTGACAAGTTTCTCGAAGTCGTCCTTCGCGCCTGCGACGACTTCATCGAGCTTGGCGGCCTTCCGGAACGCGGCGAGGTCCTTCTGGTCGGGCCGCTCGTAGTGGAACTGGATGGGGCTTCGGACGATCTTCTGCACATCGGCCTTGACGACGGCCAGCGGCGCCCACGCCGCACCCGCAACGCCCCGAAGCGTTGGCCGCAGCACAAGTCCCGTCAGCGCCGGCAAAGCGTCCTTCGTTCCGCCGAGCACGATCCGCACCTGGACGTATCGGCCGGCCAGATTGGAAAGTTCGCCCTTGAGGCCGTCGAGCTTCTTCCAGTTCGACCAGGCGGTCGTGTCGAGCATGTTCGCTCCCGTCCGCGTTTCGACGGTGACGGAGGCCCCGGCGGGCACGTCGGCCAGAACTTCAATCGTGGCGCTAGCAACAACTGCATCGGTTCCAAGAATGCCCTCGCGCTGCCCGAGGTCAATCGGGTCGGTGCAGACGACACCCTGACGCTCCTTGCTGAACTCGAAGACACGGCGGTCGAGCGCGAGCCGCCCGGCGTTCTCGTCGAGCGTCACCTTCCGCGCCTCGAAGCCCGCGTAGAGGTCCTTCGCGCTCAGCGCGATGGCGCCTGCGGACTCGGCGTCCGCGGCGGACGAGCTTCGCGCGGCGGCGCAGCCGACGAGAATTCCTAGACAGGCGAGCAATACAAACGAGAACCAACTCGTATTCATTCCGACGCTCCTTTCACGAGGACGTTGTTGAGACGCGGGGAGCGCCCTCTCGCTCCGCCACGCATCCGAATCATCGGCCGGTCTGGCCCTGCCTCGCACCCCGTGCGCACGCAGGCGCCAGTTCTCCGCAGATTGTACACCGCTTTCGCCGATTCGCAATACTCGCGGTCTGCCGTCATCCGCCTTCGCCCCGCGGGCCAGGGCCGGGGCGTGAAAAGCAAGTGCAACGCGGGGAAACGGATAACGGGGACAGACAACTTTTTCCCCAAGGCGAACGAAAGTTATCTGCCCCCGTTTTGCACCGG
>CAZBRH010000115.1:0-261 GCA_964494245.1 uncultured Planctomycetota bacterium
CCATCGCCGTCTTGGACGGCGAAATCGTCGTCGACCAGACCCTGACGGGCGGACCGATCCGGCTTTCGGAAGGCACGCACAAGATTACGGAGATCGACATCGTGCTGGGCGGCGACACCGACGCAGGCGCGCTCGCCGGGCCGCTTCACGCGCTCGCGCCTTGCGCGTGGTATTCGGAGCACGACGGGCTGGGCGCTGGCAAGGGCTTTGGTTCGCTTGCCGACGAGACCGCCGCCTACAAGGCGATGGACTGGAAGGACG
>CAZBRH010000115.1:272-8921 GCA_964494245.1 uncultured Planctomycetota bacterium
CTGCCGGGCGGCGGCAACCATCAGCCCGACCTTTACAGGGGATCAATGGACGTGCACGGGACGACCGAGTGCGACCAGATACGCGGCCTCACGATTCAATACGTCCGCACCGGCCAGCGCGGCTTCCTCGACCGAGCGACGGCGTGGAACCGCCTCCATCGCACCCGATATCTCTGGCGAACCGACGACTTCACGTTCGGCAAGGAAGGTGGCCGCCGCGTCGCCAAGTGGGGTGGCGACCGATGGTGCAACTGCCACGCCTACGGCGTCGGCCTCTTCAACTACGCCCTGCTCACGGGGCACATCGACACGATGGAGGCGGCGTTCGACGCCGCGGAGCACGCAAACGCCGTGTACGGAACATACTCGAAGACAAAGCCGGGGGCGAACTTCAGTTGGTGGGGGTCGCGCCCGTTCGCTCGGCTCTACGAAATCGTCGGCCGCGCGTATGACGTGGCGCGGACGCCCGAATGGCGCGCGGCGCTCGTCCACTTCGTCAACGTCGCCACAAAGACCAACCAGCGCGACCCGCGCGGCTTCACGAACCACGGCGTCATCTCGACGTGGACGAAAGACAAGCTCGAAGAGTTCAAAAAGCCCGACCGCGGCAGCCCCGCCGCCGTCGCCCTCTTCGAGAAGGAAGGCACGCAGATTCTCGACGGCGGGCGCTGCAAGCACCCGAAATACGGCGAGTGGCAGCCCAAATGCGTCGGCACGTGGCCCGAAGCCATCGAGGGAATGGCGAACTTCATCGCTGCACAGGTGCTCGCCGACAGCGGCGACCCAGACGCCCAGCTCGCCGCCGAAGACGCGATGGACTACGCCATCGCAGAGGCCTACTTTGGCGTCCGATACGCCTTCGATCCCGTCCAGAAATGCGTCTATTACTACATCTTCCTCGACTTCCCGATCCCCGACTACGTGCCGAACTGGAAGGGTGGCAAGTGGGACACCTACCAGGCGTCGGGCACCGACAGTTGGTACACGAAGTGGTGGCCGAGCACCATCGCCGCGGGATACCTCCTCACCGGCGACGAGATGCTGCGCAAGAAGGCGATGGAAGTCCTGTGGTGGGGCTTGAGCCGGAACTACGTCCACCCGCCGACCGTCCCGGAGGGCACGGCGCCACCTTACGCCTCGATCACGGAGAGCACAAAGAGCGATTCGGTGAGCACGACCGCCCTCGCGCTCGGTGTCGGGGCGCGCGCTCGGGAAGACCGCGAGCCGCCGGCCGCCATCCGAGACCTTGCGGCACGGGCGCTCGGCGACGGCAAAGTCGAGCTTTCGTGGACGGAGCCAGCCGGCGAACCGACGCGGTTCCAGGTCAAGCACGATGCGAAGCCCATCAAGGACTACCTCGACGTGAACTACCGCGACGAACGCAACGCCGTAACCTACTGGAACATGGCCACGAACGTGCTTGGCGAGCCGAAGCCGGGCGGCGCCGGCACGAGGCACCGGATGACGCTGACCGTCCCCGCGGGCATGCGGTACTTGGCCGTGCGCTCGTTCGACGCCGCCCATAACCGCAGCGCGATCAGCAACGTCGTATCCGTCGAAGTAAAATGAAGCGCTGGTCGGAGGAAGTCTGAATGTGCGTGAAAAGATGCGAGGCCATAGTAAACACGCTCTGCGTTGCAATGGCGATGGCCACGCTTGCGTTGCCTTCCGCTCGCGCGCAGGACGAACCAGCATCCGAACGCAAGTTTGCCGTCCCCGTTTGGCACCCGGACGCGCGGTGGCAGATTGAGCGATTCGCCGGATGCGAGGCACCGGGCCACCTGAACGGCCCGCGACTCGAGATGGAATACTATTCCGCCGGGCTGTTGGGCCCGATCTACCGCGAGCCGGGCGCAGGCCGGTATACATTCGGTTCCTATGACCCGAAAAGCGAACGCGGCCATACGGTCGCCGGCGGTGCTCGGGGCTATCTCGACGGGCCGTTCAGCCGGGCGCGCTTCGGCGGCTGGGACTATGTGGTTCGTTCACAGGCAGCAACCTCACCCGACCAGCGCTACCATTTCTTTACCGACGGCTACAACGGCCACGTGCTGCGGCGGCTTGACCTCAAGGAGCAGGAAGTCCGCACGCTGCTGCCAGACACGCGGGGTCTGCTCGGCATCGCCGTCAACAGCGAAAACAAGCTCTTCGTCCTGAAGCAGGGCGGAGAGCTGCTTCTGCTCGACCCCGGCGGCAAGACGGAGAACGGACCCAAACTCCGACTTGAGGAGCAAATCAAAAGCCAGTGGGGGGCGTCGCTCGCCCTCGATGAAGTGAACAATCGCCTTTATGCGACGGCCTATGCCCCCAAGCGGTGGTATGTCTGGTATTGGGACCTCAAGGACGGCTCGTTCCGCGGCGTTCTCCCCATCGCCCAGGAAGGCCAACCGCAGCGAGGCCGCAACGAACCGGGGCCGTTCGAAGGCGTCAACCTCTACGCCGAAGGCAGCGTCATGTTCGGACCGGACGACCCTGAGAGGCGGTTTCTCTACGTGGGGCGTGTGGACACGTGGACGTTGTTCCGCCTCGACCTTCGGGAACGGCAAGTTTGGGCGCTCACCGCCGAAGGCGGCGGGAAGGGCGAATACGGCGTCGCCCGCTTCATCGACCAGGGCAAGCCCGTCCGCGTTCCCTTCTATGGCAGCGGGCGCTGGATGGACGATGGCAGCTTCATCAGCAAGGTCCACTCGCCCAACATCGCGTGGCGTTTCCGCCGCGTCAAGTGAAAGGAGTCCCTGCGTGGTTCCACGATCCGCGTTCATCGCGTTCCTGCTCGCCGTCGCACCGATGACGACGGCCAGCGAGCTTTCGCCCGAGACGTTTCTGCCCTTGCACGAGAACCGCGACGCCTACGGCCCGTGTGTCGCGTTCGGCGGCAACGCATACCTCGTCGCATGGCAATCCGGACGAACGGCGCCCGGCGACCTCCGCGAAGGGCTTCGGTTCATCGGCGACATTGTCGCCTGCCGCGTGGACAAGACAGGTAAGCCGATGGACGCCGAGCCGTTTGTCGTGTCCGGCGCGGCCGACCTGCAAGAGCGAGCTGTTTCTGTCTTTGGCGGTGGCGTTTTTCTTGTTGTTTGGCAGGATGCCCGCAACGGAAAGGATTGGGACGTCTATGCCGCGCGCGTGTCTGCCGAGGGCAAGGTGCTCGACCCCGATGGGATACTTGTTGCCGGCGGGGCGCACAACCAAGCCAAGCCCTGCGTTGTTTGGGACGGCAAGGCGTTCGTGATCGTGTGGCAGGACTACCGGTCGGGCAAGTGGTACGAGGTTCGCAGCGCCCGCGTTTCGCCCGAGGGCAAGGTGCTTGACCCCGATGGGGCGAAGGTCGCTTCCGGCGATTTCTACCATTGCTACGCGCCCGCCGCCGCGTCCGTCGGCAACGGCAGAACCTTCGTCCTCTGGGTGGCACTTGGTCTGCCCGTCGATAACCATCGAGCGCCCATCGCGAGCGGACGCTTCCTCGTTGATGGCGTGCCGGAGCCCGCCCTCGCCTACACGTTCGACAGGAAGGACCCGGCCTCGCGCGAGCACGGCCCGACGGGGAACGGCCAGCCGATTGCGATGGCCGCCGGGCCGCGGACGTTCCTCGCTGCATGGAAGAACGACTCACCGCAGGGGCGCGGCAACGGGCCTCGGTCCTCCAACGCCGCGCTGTTTGACGAGAAGGGTGCGCGGACGCTTTCGTTCCTGCTCGGCAGCGAAACCGGCAAGGGTGACAAGCGCATTCTCGACCCGGATGTCGCCTGGGATGGCTCGGCGTTTGTCGCCGCATGGTACGAGTTCGCGCGCGAAACGAAGGACGCCTGTCCGTCCGACGTCGTGTGCGTCGCGCGCATTTCGGAGTCCGGCCAAGTGCAGGGCGGTGTGCAGAAGCTTTCGGGCACGCTGGCCAGCCCTGCGTCCCAGCCCGCCGTGGCGTCCGACGGCGCGGGCACGTCGCTTATCGCCTACGAGAAGCACCCGGCCACCGGCGACGTCCCCATCCGGATCGCGCTGCGGGTGCTCTCCGCCAGATAGCAATCGGAGAGGAGGAGACCTTGCGGCTGTTGGGTGTTGCGGTCCTGTTGCTGGTCATGCCGGTTGCTGGTGTCGCGCCAGCAGCGGAGAAGCCCCTCGTCGTGTTTGTCGGCGACTCGATCACGGCCGGCCGCCCGACCGGCAACCCGGACTACAAGCCGCCGGACCCGCCGCCTGCGGCGCATTTGGCTGCCGGCAGCTACGGCTATTTCGAGGCGCTCGTCGAGGCCACCCGCGCCGCCGATGTCCCCTTCCGCTTCGCCAAGCTCGGCAACGGCGGCCAGGCCATCACCGGCTGGATCGGAATGACTTGCCGCCAGGTGCTCGAAAAGCGCAACGCCGGCGTCAAAGAGTTGCCCGCGATTCTGATTGTTCAGGATTTCCTCAGGACGCCCGACGAGGCGGCGCGGGCCAAGCTGACGGAGGCGCTGCGCGCCATGGCCGAGCTCTCGAAGAAGCAGGGCGTGCAGCTCGTCTGGATCGCGGCGACCATCGAGAAACTCCCCGGCGCGACCTGGGCCGGTGGAATTGAGAAGGAACACATCGACGCGACGAACGAGGTAATGCTCACGCTCGGCAAGGAACTCGGCGTCCCCGTCATCCGCATGGACACGGCGTGGGAGCGCTGGCGCGAATGGACGAAGGACAAGGAGCCGGCGGCGAAGTGGCGCCTCACCCAGCGCGGCAAGATTTTCGACGGCGTCCATCCGGGACTTACCGGCTCGCTCTTCTTCGCACTCGTCATTGCCCGCGAGCTCGGCATCCCGGCCGAACAATTCGACGAAGCCGCCCCGGCGCTCGGCCTCGACAAGGCCCAGGCGGCGGAAATCAAGAAGTTCGTTTACGGCTGGCCGGAGCCGCCCCTTCTACCACAGCGAAAGAAAGACGAATGAAGACACTGCCCAACGTCCTCGTCGTCCTCACAGACCAACAGAGTTCCTGGACGCTCGGCGTGTATGGCGGCACGATCATCAGCACGCCGAACATCGACCGCATCGGCCGCGAAGGTGCGGTCGCCACCAACTTCTTCGCCACGAGCGCCGTCTGCACCCCGTCGCGTGGCTGCATGCTCACCGGACGATATCCTCACTGCCACGGCGCATACCGCAACCCCATCTCCATCAACAGGGACGAAATCACGCTCGCGCACGTCCTCTCAAACCACGGCTACAAGACGGGCTACATCGGCAAGTGGCACCTCGACGGACACGACAAGCCCGCCTACGACTGGATACCCCGCGAGCGCTCGATGGGCTTCGAAGACTGCCGCTTCATGCAAAACCGCGGGCACCCCAAGTCCGTTATCGACAACGGCAACGGCGCCGTCGAGTTCAGCCAGAATGTCGGCCTCGGCGCCTATCCGACCGACTGGTTCACGGACCGCGCCATCGACTTCATCGCCCACCCGCACCAACGGCCCTTCTTCCTCCTGCTCAGCATCCCCGACCCGCACCAGCCGTATGCGGTCCGGGAACCTTATGCGAGCATGTTCCGGCCGGACGAAATGCCCATCCCCGCGTCGTTCTGGAATCGAAACCACCCCTCGTGGGTCGAGACTGCCCCCGTCGCTGCCGGGTCAAGCTGGGGCAAGCCCAACCGCGAGGCGACCCTGCGCGAACGCAAGGCCGCCTACTGCGGGATGGTCAAATGCATCGACGACAACGTCGGCCGCCTCCTCGACGCTCTCCACGAATGCGGCATCCTGGATGACACGCTCATCGTCTTCACGACGGACCACGGCGACTACATGGGCGAGCACGGGCTTTACGGGAAGAACATGGTTTACGAGACGGCGTATCGCGTGCCGCTGCTCCTGCGCTGGCCGGCCGCGATTGCGCCGGGCACGGTCGTCGAGCGCATTATCGGAATGGTCGACTTCCAGCAAACGCTGCTCGGCCTGCTAGGGCTTCCGAGCAGCGGGCGCGAGCAGGGCCGCGACGCCTCGCCCTTCTTCCGCGGTCAGGACGCCGAATGGACCGACGAGGCGTTCATCCACCATTCCCGCTTTGGATACAGCGGCATCTTCACGCCCGAGTTCGAGCTGGGCTTGGCGCGCTGCGGCGAGCACGTGCTCTTCGACCGCCGCAACGACCTGGAGCAGGTCCACAACCTCATCGACGATCCGGCTCATCAGGACATCAAGCATCGGCTTGCCGAGCGCGTGGTCTCCCACAACCGTGAGCTCGATTCGCCAGCAATGGAATGGCTCGGCGATTGGGAGCGGACCGACCGCGAGCAGCCGCGCGATTCCGACACGAGTTTGGCGGCGATGGATTGGTGGCTCAAGAACCGCAAGCCCGAACAAGAACGCTCTCGCCGATAGCCCCGGCTCGCGATCCCTTCGTGCCAACCGTTCGCCTGTCTGTCTGGCCCGTCAGCATTTTCTATGGAGGGGGGCGGTGCGGCGGACGCGACGAGCCCTTGAAAGTCCCAGGGGGAGTGGCCAGGACTTTCGGGGGTGGGCTACTTCCGTTACAGACCCACGGGCCGGAAGAGCGGAATCCGGAAGGTAAGTCGGCCCGCATTGGCCTGCTGGCGTCGGCCACCGCACCGACTTGAGTCTAGCACATCCCGTGCCAAAACCAAAGGAAATAATCCGCGATTTGCACCTTCAACACAACGTCTGTTCTGCTAGCCACTTACTAACGGGCAGGTTGCTGACCTGCCGGACAGGCGCCGCAGCATGTGCGAAAAGGTGAGGAAATCTTTGCGGATGGGTGCGGAATTCTTCCCCGCAGGCGCCAGCAACGGCCGCAGAAAGTCCGCCGGCCCCCAAGATCGGCCTAGAAGCTTGTCCAAGAGCTCGCCGGATCGGCCACCCTGTGGGGGCTGCTTTGTGAGCAGGCGCCTGTCTCTCGCGCCTTATCCGCGACGTTGACTTTGCGACTCAGGCGCCTATAATCCTGCGTCCCTGGAGGTTCGCGCGATGAAGGCGAGCATCGAATGGCTCCGGCAGTATGTGGACCTGACGCTGTCGCCCGATGAGCTGGCGGCGCGTCTGCCCGAGCTTGGAATCGAGGTCGAGGCGGTCGGTTCCGCCGGCGGTGATACGATCATCGGGTTCGAAGCGGGGGCGAACCGTCCCGACCTTCTGTCGATGATCGGCCTCGCGCGTGAGATTGCCACGGCGACAGGCGGCGCGCTGCGCCTGCCCGAAGTGTCGCTTCGATGCAGCGGCAAGAATGTCAATGACCTCACCAGCGTTGTGCTCGAAGCGCCGGATCTCTGCCCGCGATACACGGCTCGGCTCATCACCGGTGTTCGGGTTGCGCCCAGCCCGATGTGGCTCCAGCGCCGACTCGAATCTGCCGGCCTTCGCCCGGTCAACAACGTCGTTGACATCACCAATTTCGTGCTGCTGGAATGCGGTCAGCCGCTGCACGCGTTCGATTTCGATAGGTTGCGTGAGCGACGAATCGTCGTCCGCCGCGCAAGACCGGGCGAGACGATTGTCGTCATCGACGGCGCCGTCCGCACGCTCACATCTGCGATGTGCGTCATCGCCGATGCCGAAGTTCCGACCGCTGTCGCGGGGGTCATGGGCGGCAAGGAGACGGAAATCAGTCACGAGACGACGACCGTCCTGCTCGAAAGCGCCCGTTTTCTCCCAGCGAGTATCCGGCGAACATCGAGAGCGCTCGGGCTCCACAGCGATTCTTCTTACCGGTTCGAGCGCGGCGTGGACCCGAAGATGGTGGACTGGGCTTCGCGTCGTGCGGCGGCGTTGATCGCCGAGCTCGCCGGCGGCACAGTGGCCGAGGGGATGATCGACGTCGGCGAGCCGGAGCCGCAGGAGCAGACGGTTTTGCTCCGCCCGGCCCGGACTGCGTTGGTCATTGGGGCGGAAATCCCGCCCACCGAGCAGCGGCGACTCCTCGAAGCCCTGGGCTTTCGCTGCGTTTCCGACAAGGACGACAAGACACTGCTCTTCTCCGTGCCGACGTTCCGGCCGGACGTCACCCGCGAGATCGACCTCATCGAGGAGATCGCCCGCTCCTACGGCTACGGGCGAGTTCCCGAGCAGACGCGGATGCGTGTCCGTGCCGTGCCCGTGCAGGTCGTCGATGCCGTCGCCGCGCGGGTGCGCGAACTTTGCGCCGCTATGGGCTACTGCGAGGCGCGGACGTCGAGCTTCGTGCCCATCGACCTCGCTGTGCGGTTCACAACTTGGTCGCCCGAGGTCAACGTCATCCGCAACCCCGTCAGTCGCGAAGAGCCGGCGCTGCGGACGAGCATCATCCCGCTCCTGCTCCGCGCCAAGAAGGTCAATCTGCACAAGGGGACACCGTCCGTTGCCCTCTTTGAGCTGTCGCGTATCTACTGTTCGGCATCGGGCGAGCCGTCGGAGAAGACCTGCCTCGCGCTGCTTGATGACGGCGGTTTTGCGTCCCTGCGAGGAACACTCGACACATTGTTCGAACAACTCGGCGTCGCCGATGACGTGGTCTATGCTGCATATGGGGACGCGAACCTCGAGATAGGCCGCTCGGCGGCGCTGTCGCTCCGCGGCGAGCGGCTCGGCATCACAGGCGAAATCCGGCCAGAACTGGCGGAGCTCTTCGGAATCCCAAGCACGCCCGCGGTTGCGGAGCTGGATTTCGACCGATTGCTGCGGTCGGCCAAGCT
>CAZBRH010000116.1:0-8836 GCA_964494245.1 uncultured Planctomycetota bacterium
CTTGCGGAAAGGAGGACGTGCGCGAGGACTTGGCAAGACGGCTGGCGACCGAACCTAAGGACAAACCTTCCTGCTGAACACATTGCGATGCCTCGTGTCGGGCGCTACAATGCTTCCCGCCAGTTTTGATTGATTCTCTGGAGTGCGGATGAAGATCACGCGCCTGACCATCCGGGAATATGCGGAGAGCTTGGCCATCGCCTTCATCCTCGCTATGATCATCCGACACTTCGTGGCCGAGGCGTTCCGCATCCCTACCTCTTCGATGGAGCCGACGCTCATCGGAAGCGAGGTCGGGGGCGACCGTATCCTCGTCAGCAAGTTCCAGTTCGACCTGCACCCGCCGAAGCAGTGGGACGTCGTCGTCTTCAAGATCGACCAGCAGCGGATCGACTTCTATCGGGATTTCTACAGCAACAGGCCCGTGCCGGACGATATCCGGCCGGCGGAGAACGGGACCATCGATTGCCCTGAGCGGGCGAACTACGTCAACTACGTGAAGCGGCTGGTCGCCCTGCCCGGCCAGACCGTCCTTGTGAAAAACGGGGATATCTTCATCGACGGCCGCATCGCCCGGAAGCCAGAACGCGTGGAAGAGGTCCTGCTCGTTCCTGTCACCAATGACCGAATTTTGAAGAGGGATGGGGTGGACTTCTTCCGGCAATGGGGGAGCCGGGGCGGGGTGGTCACGCGAAGGGACGGCGCTCTGCTTTTCGGTGCGGGGCATTCCGACGCCGAATGCACCGTCTTCTACCTTGACCCCATCGAGGACCGCGTCGAGACGGACCCGGAGGGGATGCGGCGGCGCGGGCACCGATTCAACATTGTCGGGGACCTCAAGCTGGCGTTCCGCTTTCGCCATCTCGGCGGGGTCGGATACTTGGTCGGGCACTTGCGGGAAGACGAGACGCGATACTCCTTTTACGTGGACTTGGGGGGCGTGGCCCCGTCGGCCCGGCTGCTCTGCAATGGGAACGAGGTTGCCAGGGCCGCTCTTTCTCTCGCTCCGGGCGCCGAGCACCGATTGGAGTTTGCCAACATCGACGCGCGGGTGACGCTTCGCATCAACGGCCGAACGCTGATTCGGTTCGACGATGACCGGCCCGAGCAGTCCGAGGCCGCCAGCGTGCCATACCGGAACCCCTACACGGCCACGAGCGGGGCTGAGTTCGGCGCCGCCCGTTGCGATGTCGAAGTGCGCGACGTCCAGCTCTGGCGCGACATCTTCTACACCTCGGATCGCGACCAGCAGCGCTTCGCCATTGGGGAACCGTTTACGCTTGGGCAAGACGAGTATTTCGTGATGGGCGACAACAGCGCGAACAGCTTCGACAGCCGGAGCTGGGGCGTCGTGAAGCAGCCGAACCTTATCGGCGAGGCCTTCTTCGTCTTCTGGCCCATTCCGCGCTGGAAGTTCATCAATTAGGAACCGACGAATGCCCCTGCTCGAAGTCAAGAATCTGGTCAAGCGATATGGCCCGAAGACCGTCGTCAACCACGTCAGCTTCTGTGTCGAACCCGGGCAAGTCGTCGGGCTTCTCGGACCCAACGGAGCGGGGAAGACCACGTCCTTCCGCATGACCATCGGGATGATTTCGCCCGACGGCGGTGCGGTCTTCTTGAAGGGTCAGGACGTGACGCATCTTCCGATGTATCGCCGCGCCCGGCTGGGGATGGGCTACCTGTCGCAGGAGCCGTCCGTTTTTCAGCGGATGACCGTGCTCGACAACATGGTGGCGATCATCGAGACCATGGGCGTGCCGCGCAGCGAGCACGTCGACCGCGGGATGGCCGTGCTGACCGAGTTTGGGCTCGACCGGCTTGCGGGGTCGCTCGCGCTGAACCTTTCGGGCGGCGAGCGGCGGCGGCTCGAAATCGCGCGCGCACTCCTCACGAACCCCTCGGTCGTCATGCTCGACGAGCCCTTCTCTGGCGTGGACCCGAAGAAGGTCTCGGACATCAAGCAGATGATCGCCAGCATGCGCGACCGCGGCATCGGGATTCTCTTGACCGACCACAACGTGCGCGACGCCCTCTCGATCACCGACCACGCGTATATCATCGATGAGGGCGTCATCCTGATGCAGGGCACGCCCGGAGAAGTGATAGCCGACGATGCGGTTCGGGACCGGTATCTCGGCGACGATTTTACGATGTAGGCAAGCGAAAGCGGTGGGAGACGAGCCACGGGAACCTCGCCAGTGCTTCCGCCCCGCTTGGGAGGGCGTGCGCAGCGTCCTCGCCCGTCCCGGCACGGTCTCGGTCGTTGTGACCACGAAGAACGAAGAGCACAACATCCGTGACTGCCTTGCCTCCGCCGCCTGGGCCGACGAAATCATCGTCTGCGATTCCGGCAGCGCCGACCGGACCTGCAAAATCGCCGCCGAGTTTACGCCGAACGTCGTTCAACACGAATACATCAACCCGGCGAAGCAGAAGAACTGGATTTTCCCCCAGGCCTCGTGCGAATGGGTGTTTTCGCTCGACGCCGA
Organism: uncultured Planctomycetota bacterium; assembly: GCA_964494245.1. Taxonomy (GTDB): domain Bacteria; phylum Planctomycetota; class PUPC01; order PUPC01; family PUPC01; genus CAZBRH01. Next base: position 2,493 of record CAZBRH010000116.1, read on the forward strand.
CGAACGCATCACGCCGGAACTGCGGGGGGCCATCCAGAAAATCGTTGCGGCGGCCGGCCCGCACGACGGATACCGCGTCCGCCGCAAGACGTGGTTCCTTGGCCGTCCTATCCGGCATTGCGGTTGGGGACGCGATTATCCCCTGCGCCTTTTTCGCCGAGACCGAGGCCGCTGCCCGCCCCGCGAGGTGCACGAGGCCATCGTTGTGGACGGCTCTATTGGCCAGATCGAGGCGCCGCTCGAACACCACACCGACCGCGACCTCCGCAGCTACTTCGAGAAGTTTGACCGGTATTCGACCTGGGCAGCAGCCGACCTCTTCCGCCGCGGCGTGCGGGCACGCTGGTGGCACCTGCTCCTCAAGCCGCCGCTCAAGTTCCTCACGCTCTACGTGCTCAAGCTCGGCTTCCTCGATGGCTTTCACGGGCTGCTCCTCTCTGGCCTGACAGCGATGGGCACGTTCGCTCGCTACGCAAAACTTTGGGAAATGAACCGGAAGGGCTCCATTGGCGAACTTCCGACCGGGCGACCGTGATGACGGCATCCGAAATCCGAAACAGGGAACTCGACGCAGACGCGGCCCGCCGCGAGCTTGTTCGATTCGAGGCCGACGGGATGCGATGGGTCGCCGAGGGGTGGCTCGACCAGCCGCTCCGCGAGCGCCTCGTTCCCAATCTGGCCACGCCCGAGGCCGTGGGCGCGGAGCAGGTGAAGCGCTCGCTTTCGCGGTCTGTTTATCGAATGGAGCTCGGCGGGCGGAGCGTCTATGTGAAACTCCACAAGGTGCGCTCGTGGAAGGAGTGGCTGAAATACCTTGTGCTGCCCTCGCGGGCCGCGGTCGAGTGGGAAGTGTCGCGGGCTCTGGCCGAACGGGGTATCCCGGCTGCCCGCGCCGTCGCGTTCGGAGAGCGGCGCATCTTCGGCGTGCTCGCCGAGGCCGTGCTCGTTTCTGAAGCCGTCGAGGCGTGCGTTCCTTTCGGTGAGGCGCGCCGCCGCGACCCGGGTCTGCTCAGCCGCGCCGCACGACTTGTCCGCAAAGCCCACGATGCGGGTGTGCATCATCGCGATCTCCACGGCGGCAATATCCTTGTCGCGGGAACGGAACTCGTGTTCGTTGACCTGCACCGCGTCCGTGTTCATGGCACGGCGTCCCAGAGGGAGCGCGTCGCCGGCGTGGCCCATTTCCTCGCTGCGCTTGGCGGCGGAGTTGGGGAAGACGAACGCTTCTCCTTCGTCCGCGAGTACCTGGGCGACAGCGCATCAGAAGCCGAGCGGGCAAGATTCGCTCGCTCGGTTGAGCGACTGGTCAAGCATCTGCGCGAGCGACGATACGCGAGCCGAACGAAGCGCTGCACCAAGAAATCTACCGGCTTTCGGCGCGAGCGCGTCGGTGGGATGACCGTGCGGCGGCGGGCGAACTTCCCGAAGGAGTTGGTCTTGGCCGCCATCGAACGGCACAAGGAACAGACCGCGGTGGGGGGGAGCAGCGTCCTCAAATGCGATGGCCGCACGCGGGTGACGCGCGTGGCACTGGTCGCGGAGGGCTGCCCTCCGTCGCTCTGCGTCAAAGAGTTCATTCGGGCGGGGCTGCTGCGGCGCATCGGAGATGCCGTCGTCGGCTCCCCTGCACGGCGCGCGTGGGTTGGCGCGAACGCCTGCGTTGTTCGTGGAATCCCGACGCCGAACCCGCTCGCAATGGTGGACGCAGGGGAGCGGTCGTTCTTCATCGCCGAATACGTCGAAAACGCGCAAGAGGTCGTCGAGTATATTTCGGATTTTGGGCGGCCGCGGGGCCGCGAGGCCACAGCGGCATGGAGGAAGTTCCTCCACGAACTCGCACGCTTCATTCGCACCGTCCACTCGCATCGGCTCCGTCACCGCGACCTTTCTGGAAAGAACATCCTCGTGCGGGAACACGACGGCCGCAGCGAGTTTTTCCTCGTGGACGTCGGCGACATCCGTCCCGGGCAGAAGCCGTCGCTGCGATTCAAGATCAAGAACCTCGGCCAGCTCGACGACGTCTATGTCCCGCCGTCGCGAACCGACCGGCTTCGCTTCTATCGCGCCTATGCGGCGGGCCGGCCGGAGTTCGATCGGCGCGAGTTCTTGCTGCGGATCGACCGGATGAGCCGGGCGCGGCGGGCACACTCGCTCCGCCACGGCGGCGCGAAAATCCTCGAAGAACGCAGGCGACAGGGCAAGCCCGTATGAAGGTGCTCCATATGTTCAGCAACTACAAGCTGACCGGCCCGGCGGAGCCGGCGATGCGCCTCGCCTCGGAGCTGGCGAAGCGCGGCCACGACGTGACCTTCGCCCACCAACCCGCCCCCGTTCCCGGCGCCGGTGGGATCGAAGCCGCGGCCGCGCGGTTCGGGCTTCGCACATACACGCGGCTGCACCTCCGCAAGCACTGGAGCTGGCTCACCGTCACGCACGACTTCATCCGCCTCGCCCGCCTCATCAACCGCGAGCGCTATGACGTCATCCACTGCCACCTCATCAACGACCACGTGACCGCCGGACACGCCCTGCTCTGGTCGAAGCACAAGCCGAGGATCGTCCGAACGAACCATGCCGCCGTTCCGATGGAACTCCATACGCGGACGAAGTTCCTTTTCCCAAAGCGGACGGACGCGCTCATCGAGCTTTCGAGCGCGGCGCTCAAAGGCGACGCCGCGGCGTTCGGCATCCCGCGCGAACGGCTGCACATTGTTGACACCGCCATCGACCTTGTGCGATTTGATCCTGCGCGCGAGCTGCCCGACATGCGCACCCGCTGGAGCATCGGCCCCGGCGAGTTCGTGGTCGGTGTGGCGGCGCGAATTCAGCGGCATCGCCGGTTCGACATCCTGTTGAAGGCGGCGGCGATTGCGGCGAAGCGACTGTCGAACTTTCGGCTCGTCCTTATCGGCCGCGGGACTCACGTAGAGGCCGTTGCGGTTCAGCCCGCTCGGAAGCTCGGCCTTGAGCAGACCGTCGTGTTCGCGGGATTTCTCTCGGGCGACGAATATGTCGGGGCGCTCCATGCGCTCGACGCGAAAGTCTTTCTGATGCCGGGGACCGATGGGTCGTGCCGGGCGGCCCGCGAGGCGATGGCGCTCGGCCGCCCCGTCATCGCCGCACGACGTGGAATGCTCCCGGAACTCGTCACGCACGGGACCGACGGCCTCGTGATCGACGACACGCCGGAGAACCTTGCAGAGGCAATGATCGAGCTTGCCGCCGACCGGGACCGGTGCCGCGCACTGGGCGCTGCCGCGCGCCAGACCGCCCTCCGCCGCTTCGACCCTGCGAAGCAGGCGGAGCAGGTTGAGGCCATCTACGCTGGGCTGCTCAAACCGCCGACGAGCAGCAGAGCCAGGTAGGTGAGGAGAGCAGCGTAGAGGCCGGCAATGAGGTCGTCGGCCACGATGCCCCAGCCCGCCGCGAGCTTCTGGCTCCGCCGCGCTGGGAACGGCTTGATGATGTCGAAGATGCGGAAGAGGAAGAAGATGAGAATCCCGATCTGCCATTGGTCGGCCAGCGGGAAAAACGATACGGCGAGGAAGTAGCCGGCGACCTCGTCGATGACGACAGGCGAGGGGTCCTTCCTTGCGTAGTGCCGCTCTGCCCAGGGGCCGTAGGCGATGCAGGCGAGCGTGAAGACGAGTGCGAGGGCTGGAAGGAAGCAAGGGTTATTCCCTGTTCCGACCAGCCATGCAAAGAGACCGTGGACGGCCGCGGCGCCGAGCGTTCCCCATGTGCCTGAAGCGATGGGTAGGTTGCCGAGCCCGCCGAACGTGACGACGCACGCGGCAAACTGGTCTTCTGCGGACCTGCTGCTCATCCTATCAGTGCCTCGACGAATTTGTCTGGGTCGAAGGGTTCGATGTCTTCGGGCTGCTCGCCGACGCCGATGAACTTGACGGGGAGGCCGACTTGCTTCTTGATGGCAACGACAATGCCGCCCTTCGCGGTGCCGTCGAGCTTGGCAAGGAAAATTCCTTGAAGAGCATCGCCTGCTGAATGGCGTTCTGGCCGGTCGTCGCGTCGAGGACGAGGATAACTTCGTGGGGGGCGTCGGGGATGCGCTTCTGGATGACGCGGCGGATTTTTTCGAGCTCGCTCATCAGGTTCTTCTTCGTGTGAAGCCGGCCGGCGGTATCGACGATGAGCACGTCGGCCTTGCGCGCGATGGCGGCATCAAGGGCGTCGAACGTCACGGCGCCGGGGTCGGCGCCGGTCTGGTGCTTGACGATGTCGACGCCGATGCGTTTGCTCCAGATGTCAAGCTGCTCGACGGCGGCGGCGCGGAACGTATCGCTGGCGGCGAGGAGGACCTTCTTGCCGTCGTCGTGGAAATGGCGTGCGAGCTTGGCGATGGAGGTGGTCTTGCCGGAGCCGTTGACGCCGGCGACGAGGATGACGGTCGGGGGTTGGTCGGCCATGCGGATGCCGGTCTCGGCCTCGCCGAGCGTCCGCTTCAGGTCGGCTTTGAGGTAGTCCCTGAGTTCAGCGGTGCTCTTGAGGCGGCCTTCCTTGTAGGCGGCGCGGAGGTCCTGGACAATCTCGGTCGTCGCGGCGACGCCCATGTCCGCGCTGATCATGAGCTCTTCCAACTCGTCGCAGAGGTCGTCGTCGAGCTTTCGGGTGAACGAGAGGACATGGGCCAGGCCTTTGGCGAGGCGGTCGTGGGTTTTGGCGACGCCGCGGCGGATGCCCTCAGCCGTGCTTTTGAGTCTGGAAAGGAATCTCATGCTTCCGCTCCGGTCGGTCAGGGGGTGCCATCGTGCTTCATCGGATCAGCGTCTCGCGTGCGCTTCGAGTTTATCGACGAGTTCATCGGGTAGCAAGACGGCGCCGATTTGCGTTTCGGGCCGGATGCCGCCGTGGCTGTCGGACCCGCCTGAGATGAGCAAGCCGCGCTCGCGGGCCATGTCGAGGAAGCGGTGCGTGTCCCCTTCGGAGTGCAGCGGGTGATAGACCTCGATGCCGTCGATGTCGCACTGGAGAATCCGTTCGATGGCGGCGACGCCGAGGCCGACACCCGGGTGTGCAAGGACGGCGACGCCCCCAGCGTCGTGGATGGCCGCAGCTGCTTCGTTGGGCCCCAGGTTGTGCTTCGGCACATAGGCCGGCGCGCCGTTGGCGAGGTAGTACCGGAAGGCGTCGGCGACGGAGGAGACGCGGCCGCTGCGAACAAGCGCCTGGGCAACGTGCGGACGGCCCGGAGACCCGCAACCGGCAATCTGGAAGACGTCGTCCGCCGAAACTGCGACGCCGAGCTTGCCGAGCAATGCGACGATCTCGTGTATCTGACGCCGCCGCGCCTCCAACGTGCGGCGAAGGACGCCCGTGAACGGCTCGCTGCACGGGTCGATGAACAGCCCGATGATGTGCACCTCCGTCCGGTCGTCGTAGGCCGTCATCTCGACGCCTGGGATCACACGGAGGCCGGCGGCATGCCCAGCTTCTGCGGCAGCGGCCACGCCGTCCACTGAATCATGGTCCGTGATCGCCACGGTGCGGATGCCGTGTGCAAGGCACTCGGGGCGTCAGCGTGCTATCCGAATGGCTCGTGTGGACGTGCAGGTCAGCGGGCAACGGCTACTCCGAGAAGTTGGCGGGACGTTCAATCATCCGTGAAGACGACCACGGCCCAGAGGATGCCGAGTCCGAGGTTTTCGTGTGCGGTGTTCTCGGCCAGCCCCAGCCCGATCCAGCCGGTTCGGGGTTGCAAGAGGGGAGCCGCGCGCGCGATCTCTTCGGGCTGCCAGGTCATCAGGTATGCGGTGGCGAGGCGGCGGTGCTTGACGCCCGCATCGAGCGCCTGCGAGCTGAGGTCAGCGGGAACTTCCTTACCTGCCCGGGCAACCCGCACCGCGTGCTGCGCGGCAATTCGATTGAGTGCCGGGCTGACTCGAAAGGGAAGCAAACCCTTGGCGATGCGTGCCCGGTTCAACTTGTCGAGGATTTCTGGCACGGCCGTTGCGAGGTCAACTTTTGGAGCGGGCGCCGCGAAGACCTCGGTGATGTAGTAAAGGCCGTTGCTCGCACGAACGATGCCCACGCCGCAGTGGGTGAAGATGTCGCGCAGGATATTCAAGCGGTGGCCGGGGCTTTGCATCAGGTTTGCGTGCGCGTTCTCAAGCGAGCGGCTCATCGCAATGTTTTCGCCGCAGGCCATGACGCGGATTTTCGCCGCGGCGATCCGCTGGCCGACTCGGCCGGTGCGGGGCGATTCGTGGTCGAGGAATTGGTTTTCGAGCATGTCGGCGCTGTGAGCCCGTGCGACGGCAGCGAGGGCTTCGTCGTATTCGTAGGGCGGTTTTTGGTGGCTTTCGCGCTCTTGGTTGATCAGGTTG
>CAZBRH010000117.1:0-891 GCA_964494245.1 uncultured Planctomycetota bacterium
CCCGACCGTTGCCGCGCGGCTCCTCGACCACGGCGCCGACCCTAACGCCACGGCCCGCGACGGGACGACGCCGCTCCATCTAGCTGCCGAGTCCGGACACGCATCCTTGGTCGAACTTCTGTTGGCCAAACGAGCCAGAACGGAGGCGAAAACCGCGGACGGCTTGACGCCGCTCGCCTGCACCGTGCGCGAGGATCGCGGCGCCATCGCCCGCGCCCTGCTCGCCGCAGGCGCCGACCCGAACGCAAAGGATGCTGCCGGCGAACCGCTCCTTCACCGCGCCGTCCGGCGCAACGCGAAGGAAGTCGCCAGCGCCTTGCTCGAAAAGGGGGCGGACTTCGCTGCGCCGATGCGGGACGGAATCGCTCCGCTGCATTTCGCCGCGAGAAGTGGGTATTTGGATGTTGTCGCCGCGCTCCTTGCCGTCGGAGCGGATGCGAACGCGAAGACGCCCGCCGGCGAAACGCCGCTGCTCCTCGCCGTGCAGATGGGCTATACCCATGTGCCCCAGCTCCTTATTGAGCGCGGGGCAGACGTGAACGTACGGACATTGCAGGGCGAGCCGATCCTGTTCCTTGCGCTCCGGCAACGCAGGCAGGACGTTGCGGAATGCATGCTATTGCACGGTGCGGACCTGCTTGCGGTGGACAACGATGGCTCGACCGCACTGCACGTCGCCGCCGAATTCGGATGCGACCACATCGCCGAACTGCTCATGGCGCGTGGCGTAGGCGCGAACCCTCGTGCCGCGGAAGGATCCACCCCGCTGCACCTCGCCGCGCTCAAAGGGCATGCGAGCACCGTCCGTGTGCTGCTTTCGCGCGGCGCCGACGTGAAGGCGCGGAAGCAGGACGGCGCCACCCCGCTTCACGAAGCAGCAGCGTCGGGCGA
>CAZBRH010000117.1:901-8734 GCA_964494245.1 uncultured Planctomycetota bacterium
CACGTTGTCTCGCTCCTGCTCGACGCCGCGGCGGAGGTCGACGCGCGCGACGGGATGGGCATCACGCCGCTTATCCGCGCCGCAATGACCGGGCACGCGGACGTGGCGGAGCTGCTCTTGGGCCGGGGCGCCGGAGCGAATGCCCGGATGATGCAGGGCTACACCGCTCTTCACTGGGCCGCTGCCAACGGCCATATAGACGTCGCGACACTCCTTCTCGGATGCGAGGCCGACACGGACGCCCGACTGGAAGATGGCCAAACGCCGCTCCACCTGGCCGCCCGCAACGGCCACGCCCAACTCGTTGTTCTGCTTCTGGCCAAAGGGGCGGACACCGCCGCTCGCGACGCCAATGGCAACACGCCGCTTGCTCTGGCAACCGGAGAAGCGAAAACCGTGCTCGAAAAACAGGTTTCGCCCCAGTAGCGGACGCCCTATTGCGCCACTGTTGACAAGCCCATACAATGCGGTCGGCAACTGCACCACAAGGAGAATGTGTTCCGTGCCCCGGCGTTTCCCTCCCATCCGAGGGTTCATTGAGAACACGCTCATCGACTGGGAAGGGCGGCTCGCGTGCGAGGTTTTCTTGCCGACGTGCAATCTCCGTTGTCCGTTCTGCCACGCAGGACACCTCATCACAAACGACGGCGAACTGGAGTCCGTCCCTGTCGAGGCCGTAACCAGCTGCCTTGACCGCCACAGGGGCTGGCTCGACGGGGTCGTCATATCAGGCGGCGAGCCGACGCTGCATCCGAATCTTGCTGCTCTGATCGAGGAACTCCGCTCGCACGGCGCGATGATCAAGCTCGACACGAACGGGACGAGGCCGGAGGTTCTGCAAGACCTCATCCAGCGTGGACTGCTCGATGCCGTCTCGATGGACATCAAGGCGCCGTTCGACGAACGGTATTATGGCGCGGCAGGGACTGAGTGCGACGTCGCGGCGATCCGCCGGTCCGTCGAAATGCTGATCGAGTCTGGCATAAGCTGCGAATTCCGAACGACCGTTTGCCCGGCTTTTCTGGCTTGCGACGACCTGCTCGACATCGCGCAGTCCATCCGGGGCGCGAAGGACTACGTGCTCCAGCCGTTCAAGCCCGGCCACTGTCTGGACCCGGCATTGAACGCTGTGGAGCCATATTCGCGCGACACCCTGCGGGAGTTTGCCGCGCGGCTCGCGCCGCTTGTCGGCCGATGTTGGGTTCGCGGCGACCCGCCGAGCGCGGGCGGCTGACGGAAGCAAGGAAGGCCCCTGTGATTCCCCAACAACGGTTCCGGAGACTCCGCCGACGGTTCTCGCATCTGCGTCGCACTGCGGGGCGCGTGATGGAGTCGCTCCGGTGCGCCCTGCTTCGCCCCCGAGAGGATCATTCGTTTCACATCGTGTCCAGCGAGCGGAACGCGGGCGAGTGGGCGATCCGCTGCCTTGATTCTGTCTATCTCCAGCGCTATGACCGCTCATTGCTGCGGCACATCTTCATCGACGATGCATCGGATGATGGGACGCACGAAGCGATCCTCCGTTGGCTGAGCGAGCATCCGGAGCACCGCGTCGAATACATTCGGAACAACGAGCGGCTCGGCGGAACAGTCAACAACCTCACGGGCTTTCGCATGGCCGCCCCCGAATCGGTCGTCGTCGAACTCAATGGGGACGATTGGTTGCCTGACCCCGGCGTGCTGCGCTTTCTGAACCGCGTCTATGCGAACGAGGATGTCTGGATGACATACAACACGCCGCTCCGTTTTCGGAACGGGCATTACCGGAGCCCCAGATCCTTCTGGGCTCCATGGCCTCGGGCGGTGGTGAAAGCGAATCGCTTCCGCGAGGCGACATGGCGATGCGACCACCTGCACACATTCCGGGCGCGGTTGCTCCAACACGTGCGGGAGGAAAATCTGATCGATCCCCAGACGGGGCAATACTGGGCCAATCTGGATGACCAGGCCTTGTATCTCTCTATGTTTGAGTTGGCGGGAAGGCGCGCCCGGCACATCTACAGAGTGACGTGCGTCTATAACTCGACCGAGTGGTCCGAGTCGCGAAGCGGAGCGCCAGAGCTCGAGGACATTCACAGGCGCATCCGCCAACTACCGAAACACGCGCCGCTTGATTGCCTGTAATCTCTCGAAATCGCTTGGAAGGCATGCAAAAGGGGCGAGGCCGCGCCAGCGACCTCGCCCCTTACGACGAGAAGAAGTCCGTGTGTGTAGCGTATGCTACTCGCGCCGGCGGCGGCCTCTTGCGAGCAGAGCGACCACGCCGCCAACAACCAGGCCGAGCGAAGCCGGCTCTGGAACGTTTTGTTCGAGAACCAGCCCGGCGTCCCAGCTCAGGTCGCTCTGTCCCGACAGGAGCCAGAACTGCCCCGTGCGGCCGAATGCGTTCGCGTTGCTGTCCATTTCCGGGTCCAGACCAGCGCCCTCTGTCGTGAACTCGTAGCCCGGCGGCAGCACGAATTCGAGCTCGTACAAGCCGGGCAGCAATTCGCTGAACAGGTAGTGCCCGTTTTCATCCGTAAGCGTGGAGGCGAGCAGGGCTCCGAACCCATCGAGTAGGTTGACGGCAACGCTCTCAACGCCCGGTTCGCCAGGGTCCTGGATGCCGTTCTTGTTGAGGTCGAGCCAGACGTAATCGCCGAGGACGGCATATTTGAGCATTCCGGCGTCCAGCGTGAGGTCGGTTTGGCCGGAGAGCAGTGTGGTCGCTCCGGTCTTGCCGGTGAGCGTGTCCGCGTCGCTGTCAACGGCCGAGTCGCCGCCCACGTGCTGCGGGCTGAACAGGTCGTAAGCAGCGGGTTTGACGAACTCGACAGAATAATTGCCGGGTGTGAGGTCGCTGAAGAGATACAGGCCGTTGACGTCGGTTATCGTGCTCAGCCCGGTCGGGTTGCCGGAGCCATCAAGCAGATTGACCGTGATGCCAGCGATTCCCGGTTCGCCGGGGTCCTGAATGCCGTTCCCGTTCAGGTCGTGCCAGACGCGGTCGCCAAGCGAACTGCGCCCGTTGTCGAAGATCGCAAGACCGAGGTCGGGGCCGCTCAGGTTGAGGGCGCTGATTTCCAGCCCGATAATCGGCATCCAGCCGATTTCCGCGTGTGCACCGAAACTCGTGAGGTCGATGCCGACAAACCCGAGTTGCTGCGGCGGGTTCGCGGGTTCATCCGAGCGATTGATCTCCACCGTGTCGATCCAGATGCCGCTGGCCAGCAGGTCTGTGCGAAACACCGTTACGGTGTTTGGAGCGTAAACCGGGTTGTCAATCTTGCTGCCGTCGAGGATCGCGCGAACACTGAAGTCCGAGTTGACGCCGCGTTCCCAGAAGACGATCTCCGGCAGGTAGTCTTGCACGGACCAGTTGTTGTCGCTGATCGACCTTTCGAACATGACGCGGAAGGTGTAGTTCTCCGTGACATTATTGATTTTCCCGTCTTCGCCATCAACAAGGCCCAGGAGGTTGGGGGTGCGGAGGGCAGCAGCAATGGCGGCATCCTGTATGGCAGGAACCGTGCTTTCACGGATGACATCGTGATTTGTTCCCCAGATGTTTATTCCCTCGGCGGTCGCGCCGGCTTGGACGAAAGGATTGGGATCGCCATCGGCGCCGTTGTCGTTGTCTCCGAATTCCGCGTTGAGCGTATGGCGAGCAGCGGTTACCAGAGCTTCCTGAATAAACACGTTGCCAGAGGAGAACGCCTTCAAAGTTCCTCCGGCAAACGTGATGGTGCTCAGGTACACATCGTCTTTGAAAGGGTTGCCCTGGCTGAATCCAGCCCCGGGCGCATTGTTGGTGCCGGCGGGAACAACAATGGTGATCCCGGTGCCGACCGGCCCTATGGGCTGGATGGTGTCTGCCGCCTGACCTTTGACCGCGAAGAAAGACAGTGTCAGCGCGGCCGTCAGAACACTCGCGCCGACCAGCTTGCTTCTTCTCGTCGTGCTCATCGTCTGCTCCTTTCCCATCATCGAACGGTCCAACCAAGGTCCAAATTGCGTTCCCGTCATCGCCGCCCCGGACCCCTCCCGGCTGACCTACTGACGGCCCTAGGTTCCGTCAGCCAGTCAGAGGCAACCACCTCGGGAACACCTCGACCTGTTTTCAATCACGGCCGCTTCCGAAGAACCGAAACAGACGATTCCAAGACTCACACAAGGAGATAGCAAACAGCGTGCCACGTCGCAGACCCGCCGACAGCCGCACACGCAAGCGCTTGCGAGACAGAGTGTTATGTCGGACACAATCCTACGCCGACGGTCAGAGCCGACGATTAGATGTTTATCCCAGTAGACTTGACGACCAGCAAACCAGACGCGACAGGCGCCGCAACTCATTTAGCAATAAGACGTTAGGCACTGCGTTGCCTTTCGGCAACGCCCCGTGTCTTAGCGCACACACCGCAAGATACGGTCTGCGCGTCGGAGTGAACGCGCGGTTCTCCGGCTGCAACGAACCAAAACCCGCTTGTTTCGTTATAGTGTAATGGGTGCCCTTGAAAGGGTGCGATTCCAATCCGGCAGGCATGCCCCGCCTTCGAAGGAGAAAGACCGTGCCGTATGGAAAGCCGAACAGACATTGCTTCACAATCATCGAACTGCTCGTCGTCATCGCGATCATCGTAATTCTGTCTTCGCTGATGCTGCCCGCCCTGCGCGAGGCGAGAGCGACGGCGCGCTCCGCCTCGTGTATCTCGAACCTGCGACAACTCGGCGTCGCACTCGCGCTCTACCAGCACGTCTGGGGCCACTACCCCTCGCATCAATGGAAGTTCGACTCGACTCCCGGCGACGGCCACAACGACGGCAAAATCCGCAAGCGGTGGTTCCAGCAGCTCCACGAGATGCTCGAAATCGGCACGAAGGTGCAGCAGTGCCCCGAATGCCCCGACTGGGTCGTCGGGCGAAACAACTCTTACGGCTACAACTACAAATACCTCGGCAGCACGCGAACACTGAGGGACGGATCGTTCGAGCGGTTTCCCGTGAAGGAAGTTCTTGCCCCGTCGCAAACGATCGCCTTCGGCGACTCGTCAGGCACGGGTACCCAGCCGCCCTACGAGCCCATCCCGTTCGACCAAGACAAGTCCATGCTCTCCTTCGACGTGCGCAGGGTCCGCATCGGCAACCACGGCTACACGCTCGACCCCACCTATATCCCGACGCGCACCGCTGCCCTGTATGACGGAGACTTGTATGCTGACCAAACTGCCCCTAGCTTCATCGCGCCCCGCCACGGCGGCAAGGCCAACCTCTGCATGGTCGATGGCCACGTCGAAAGCTTGACGCCTGAAGAGGTCTATGCCGACAACCGCTGGTGGAACGGCTATGGCAAGGAGGACCCGCGCGACGACCACGTCGCCGAAAAGCTCCCCGGTCTCAACGCACGGTTCGGGTGGTGACGCTCCGAAGCATCCACCGCCTGTGATGTGATACACGCGGGGACGCTTGAGGGCGCGTCCAGTGCGCGCAACAATAACTGGCGTGAAGACGGAAAACCCAGTGTGCGCGCTCGCCGACGAGGAATGGGCCAAGTGGCACGCGCTGACGCCCGGTCAACGCTGGCGCGACACGGAGAAACTTTGGACGTTCTACCTTGACGCGGGAGGTTCGCTTGACCGCGAACCCGATACGCAAGAGTTCTTTTGACCCTGCGGACGCACGAAGTCCGCTTCCTGCCGATGGGCGGCCAGGCGCCAGCAACGCTGTCGAGGCGGCGGGACTTCCTGGACGCTCATCCGGAATCGTAAGCCCGCCGCCGACTCAGTCCCGCTTCTCCCGCAACCGGTCGCACCGGTCGTAGAACTCGCTCAGGACGTCGAGCACGGCGTCGTCGTTCTTCACCGCGCGGATGTAATCGGCCAGGAAGTTCACGATGGTCGCGCGCAGCTTTTGGCCCTTTTCCGCGGTGGCGACGGTCGCGTCGCCGGCGTAGTGTTCGGGGAAGTCGGCGTACCAGCGGGCGCTGATGCGGCCGCCGCCGGGGATGTTGCGGTAGCGGCCGAGCGGCTCGGCCTTTCGACCCCGGAGATACTCCATCTTCACGAGGTGCGGATAGTTGGCGAGCGAGATGCTCGTTTCGCATTCGCAGGCGTGCCCGTGCATCTCGGTTTCGAGCAGGCCTTCCCAGAGGTCGCGGTTGTCGCGCGAGTTCGGCCGGTTGGGCAGGTAGAGCGCATACGGCTTCCGCTCGGCAAGGCCGGACTGGATGAGATAGTTCAGGAGATGCTTGTTGCCGCCGTGCCCGTTGTAGATGATAATCTTTCTGAAGCCATTCCGTCCGATCTCATCGCAAACGGCCATCAGGAGTTCGAGCGTCAGCACCGGCGGCAGTGCGACCGTGCCGGGGAACGGACGCGCCTCGTGGATCTGTCCGAAGTAGTATGGCGGGAAGACGACCGCTGGCTCCTTTTCGGCCGCAAGGCAGCATATCTTGTGGCTGTTCAGCATGTCCGTCCCGAGCGGCAGATGGTCGAAATGCCGCTCGATGCAGCCCGCCGCCAGCACACATACACCGCCCGTCTCCTTCACCGCCCGCTCAAAATCCGGCGCCGTCAACTCTTCCCATCGCATGCTTCACCTCCGTTGGCACACTGGCCCGGCTTCCCACACCGGGCGTAGAACTCGTCCAGCGCTTTCCGCACAACGTCGTCGTGCATAGCCGCGAGCATATCCTAGCAGCCGCCTGAAAGAACGTCAAACAGCAAACGGGCAGTGGAGCAAACAGGCGGGCCGAATTTTCGCGCGATTTCGACTTGACAGCGCGAACCACATGGGATATTATGAACGTAGGTTCATAACGAGGTCGCCGTGCCAAGACCACCAAGACAGCGAATCGTCGCCGGCCAGCCCCGGGTCACCGTCTACAAGCCCGCGGGGGTTCCCGCCCGGGAACTGCTCTGGACGCGGCTCACGCTGGACGAGTTCGAGGCGATCCGCCTCGTTGACGGCGAGGGCTGCGATCAGGATGCCGCCGCCGAGCAGATGGGGGTCTCCCGACCGACCGTAACGAGGATACTGGCGTCGGCACGCTCGAAGATCGCCCAAGTCCTTATTCAGGGCCAGGCCCTCGTGATTGAAGGCGGGCCGGTGGTCTGCTCCCCGCCACCCGGCCGGCCCGGTCCCGGAGGGTGGGGTGACGGAGGGCGGCACGGCTGGCGACATGGGCAACTCACTTGAGGGCGGGCTCGTGCCCGCAGAAAGGAGCCAACAATGCCACGTGGCGATGGGACAGGCCCCGCAGGAATGGGCCCAATGACAGGACGGGGCGCCGGCTACTGCGCCGGCTACCCGGCGCCGGGCTGCGTGAACCCGGCGATTGGCGTCGGCTTTGGTCCTGGTCTCGGCCTCGGTCGGGGCCGCGGTTGGCGGAACCGCTTCTATGCAACAGGGCTGCCCGGCTGGATGCGCGCCAGCTACGGCCTGCCTGCCTGGGTCGGCTACGTGCCGCCGACGGCTGCTCCGCCGTCGCCCGACCAGGAAGTCCGCGCGCTCAAAGCGCAGGCAGAGCATCTTTCGCGAGCGCTCGACGCCGTCCGCCGGCGGATCAACGAACTAGAGAAGAAGGAGGCGGACGAATGAAGATCGTAGTCACAGCAGCTGAGGCGGGACTCGACGCCCCCGTTGATCCGAGGTTCGGGCGGTGCAGCCACTTCGTCTTCGTCGATACCGACACGATGGAGAATGAGTCGGTCGAGAACGAGAATGTCGCCGCCGGTGGCTCGCGCGTCCAAGCTGCGCAACTCGTCTCCAACAAGGGGGCGACGGTCGTGCTCACCGGCAATTGCGGCCCGAACGCCTACCGCGCGCTACGCGAGGCCGGCGTCGAGGTCATCACAG
>CAZBRH010000118.1:0-4193 GCA_964494245.1 uncultured Planctomycetota bacterium
TCCCCCAACCTATCCCGCTGCATGACTTCAACTTGTGATCAAGACAAATGGCTCCACTTGCTTGTTCATTTACTTGGTCACATGGGGCAGACAATCGTGGACCGCAACGGACTGCAATGGACGGAAGCCGATGCGCAACCGCGACATGATCGATCGCGTAAGTCCTTGCAATCTAGACACAAAGCTTGTATTATAAGTGAGTAGCAGCGTTGTGCGCCCGTAGCTCAACTGGATAGAGCGCCGGTCTACGGAACCGAAGGTTGCAGGTTCGACTCCTGCCGGGCGTGCCCGTAGGCAGAAGGGCAACAGTCAGTTATGGTTGTCGCCCTTTTGTTGGAAGACAAGAATGCAGTTCGCCAGTTCCGGGGGACGCAATGCTTGCTCTACGTATCGGACGAGTGTTGTATCGGAGTGTTGTAGAGCAGCGGGGGCATCCTATTTCTGGGGCAGGTCGGTCAGATACCAAAAGCCCTGTGGCAGGAGCGCCATGCCCTGGGCGAAACCGGGGAGCTGGTTCGCCGGCGCTTGGCGTGTGAACGCGTCCAGCGTTGTCAGAATCCGGTCGATGTAGCGCGGGTTCTCGGCGTGCGCGGCGGCGAAACCCCAGAAGCGCGCCATCGCCGGCCGCGCCGATTGCTTCACGTCCTCCCACGCCTTCGCCGCACACGAAAGCAGCAACTCCTTGTACTCGTCCCGAAGCGAGAGCTCATACAGCTCTACGAGCGCCCCGACTTCGAGGTCTCCGCCCTGCGCCTGGGCGAACTGCCAATCGGCGACGCGGAGGCGGTTGCGGTCGAGCACCTCGGACGCGACGGCGAGGAAGTCATCTTCGCCGGTCTCGCGGTATCCGGCGAGTGCGCCCATCATCGCGCGGCCGATGTCGCCGGCGAGTGCGGCGTTGTGCTCGCGGTCGATGGGGACTTCGCGGACGCCGCCGTAGCGGGTGCGGCGGCAGCGCCCGGCGGCGAGCAGCCCCATCGTCTTTGCGCGCAGGTCGCCGGTCAGGTGATGGAAGTCGAACAGGCCATCGACCTGATAGAAGCCGTAGTGGGCGCACTCCTTCGGGTCGGCGAGGACGTGCTCGGCGGCGGGCCAGGGGCGGCTCGTCCCGTCGAGTCGGCTGTTCCTCGGGAAGCGGCGGAACGTGCACACGTCGGCCATGTGGCGGCCATGCTCCACAAGTAGGTCGAGGTATTTGAGGTCCGCCGTGCGCGCGAACTGCACGGCAAGCAGATGGGGATAGTCCTCGGCGTTGTTGCTCCAGAGGACCTCGGCGGCGCCGTCCTCCTGTGCATCCCGGCTGACCGAATCGACGACGTCGCCGAAGTGGAAAAATCCATAAGAGTCCACCCCGTCCCGCGCTTCCTTTACCTTCTCGATCTTGTCGATGGACCGCGCGACGTAATCGTCATATCGCTGCACTCTCAGGCGGTGTTCGGGCTTGTAGGACTTCGGGTTCGCGTCAACGATCCGCCCGAACGCCATCGTCTTCTGGCAGTACCAATCCGGCTCGCAGGCGGCGAAGAGGGGCCGCTGGAGGAACGTCCATGCGTCGAGGATGTGGTCTTCGGACGCATCGGCCTTGTGGAAGCCGAGGACGAGTTCGTGCGTGCGGGAGAGGCCGGGGGTGAAAGTGACTTGGGGCGGCGCGGCCATTTGGGCGTGGCCGGGCAGGAGATGCGCCAACATCAGGGGTCTCCCCTCTTCTGGGGTCTGCGGCTTGAGCGCGCCGGGGTGGACCGTGAGCGCCTTTGGCCACATCTGCCAGAAGTAGCGAATGCCGACGAGGACGCCGACTCGCCCGTCATTCGCATCGACGTAGCCGAGGTTGATGGGGTTGGCGGATTTGCCCCTTCCTTCCTCGCGGAAGGGAGCCGCCGCTAGTCCGGTGGACAGGAACCAATGGTCGCTCGAATCCTGGCAGAGCACGGCCCTCATCCCGCCCCGTCCGACTGTGCCGGTAGCGGCGCGGTCGGTGTCCGTGCCGAAGCGGTAGTTGATCTCGGCGCCCGCATCGGAGAAGTTCGGCGAGATGGCGACGTCGTAGCGGACGAGGGTCGTGGGGTCATCCTTGAGGTTCTCGATGGTGTGCACGATTTTGACGAACGGCTTGCCCTTGTAAAAGTGAAGGCGGGTGACATGGTTCAGGCGGGCAGGCGCGTTCGTGTCGGCTTGCGCGCTCATCCATAAGACGGAGTTACCCGCGAGTGGAACAAACCTGCCCTCGAGCTTGACGACGGTGTGCAGCGGCCCCGCGAGTTCAACGGACACATCGGACACGGCAGCATCGGTCAGGTTCGGCCCACCCGCATTGCGAAAGGCGCAGATGCGGGCCGAATGCGCGACCATGTATTTATCGGCTTCAACCGACTTCGGGTTTTCCAGCACGGGTGCATAGCCGCGCCGCCCGCTCTCGTCGAGGAACACCCGGCCCAGAATGTCCGCCCCGCGGCCGAGTTCGACGGCGAGGACGCCGGTGTCAACGTGGGAGGGCGCGCCGGAACCCGCGACGCGGACGCCGGGCAGGTCTGTCGTCCCCTCGCCGTCGTTCCGCAGATAGAAGTAGCGTGTGCTGCCCGCCGGGACGTCGGCCTGGAAGTCCACCTGAACCCATTTCACGCTGCGATCGGGATGCCAGAGGCCGAGGACGGTGAACTGGGCGGGGACATCCGTTCCCTCGCGGCTCACGATACGCAGCCGGTCGATGTCCTTCATCAGCCCCTTCGGGAGCGGGATGCCCGCGGTGACGGGCTGTGCGACCCGGCCGACGTTCGCCCGCTCCTCGACGGTCAGAAGCACGTTGAGCGGCTCCGGCTCCGCCGCCTGAACGCCGCCCGGCGACGCCAGCGCCAACCACACGGCAAACCCGAACGCCACTGGCGAACGAAAACAGGCATTCGACATCGGGGATTCACCTATCGACGGCCGGGACGCTGCACCGCCCTATTCTACACAGCACATGGCCAATTGTCCTGCGCCGGGTTCTGAGAAAAACCCTGACGACGCTGCTTGACCGCTGCGAGCGGAGGCCATAGAATGAACATCGCGCCCGGCCTGCACGCCTTTCGTGAACGGAACATGCCGATCCGTCTCGGCGTCTTGCAACGCTTCCTGCTCTTGTTCGCCGTTCTGGCCTTCGTCCTGTCGGCTGCGCGGTCTCCAGCCGACGACGTTCTCGGCACGGGGATCATCAACAGCCCGATCGTAGGCCGGTTCAATATCCGCCTCACGGTGTCCGAACGCTTCGGCAGCGAGCGATACCAGGAGCGGGTCGTCGGCGGCGTCCCCTTCCCAAGGGGGATGCTCCAGGATGTCAGCGAGCTTTACGTGGTCAACGCAATGCAGATGCAGCTCAAAAGCCGGTTCCGCCCGCTCGCGTGGTGGCCCGACGGCAGCGTGCGGTGGATCCTCGCCGAGTTCCAGACCGACATGTCCCATCCGACCATCGAAGGGTTCTTTGTCCGCGAGGCGACCCGGCGCCTTCCGAAAAGGCCCGACCGCAGGTTCTTCTCGACCCTCGTTGCCGAGGACAGCGGCGAGGCCATCACCGTGGACACTGGCGTCATCCGCTTCGTTGTCCGCAAGAAGAACTTTGACCTCATCAGCAGGGTCTGGGTGGATGACACGGGATCGCGGGATTACACGGATGAAACGCTCGTTGTGCGCGATGGTGGATTTCTGACGGTGCGCGACGCCGCGGGGAAGGTATACAGCGCCGCCAATGATCCCGGCATCAGAGTCGAACTGGAACACCGGACGCTGATGCATGCTGTGGTCAAGGTTGCGGGAAGGCATGCGGACGAGGCCGGAAGGCCGCTGGTCGATTTCGTGCTTCGCATCACCGCAGGCGAAAACAGCAACCAGCTTGCGCTGGAATACACGCTGCTCAACTCGTCGAACCAGGCGGTGGAGCTTGGCGACGTCACGGCACGTGTCAGCCGCAGGCCGACGGTGGATTCGCAGGTGCGCTTCCTGTTCGGCACGAACGGTTCGCCGATTTCCGGCGCCATTCCGGTTGGCTCGAAGCCCGACGAGGCGGCGCTGCTCGTCAGCAGCCCGGATGTCTTCGCCGCCGAAGGGGCGGCTGCCCGCGCCGGCACCAGCGTCGTCCGTGGCGTGCCGCGGTTCGGCGACACGGCGCAGCTTGGCTACGGCAGGGTCTATACCTCGGCGAGTGGGACGCTGGTTCCGGG
>CAZBRH010000118.1:4223-4453 GCA_964494245.1 uncultured Planctomycetota bacterium
AACGCAGCCCGGCGGCGCTCCGCGTCGGGCCGCTCTACGGCGCTGCCGTCCGCTGCCACCCCGCCGACGCCGAGGGCAGACCGGCGCCGGCCGTCCGCCTCTTGCCGGGGATGAAGCTCGGATACGCCTTCGGCTTTTCGTTCTCGGGGCATAAGCCGCGGCACGCGGAAGACTGGGCGACGTTCCGCAACCCGCTCCGCGCGACGTGCGACCCGCTCTGGTATTGCGTG
>CAZBRH010000118.1:4561-4782 GCA_964494245.1 uncultured Planctomycetota bacterium
GCAAGTCGCTCGACGTGTTGCTTGCCGAGCGAAAGGGGGCCGACAACGCGAACGTCTACGGCTCGCTGCGCTACGGAGACTTCGTCGAGGGCGTTCTCCAACTACGAGGCGGAGGCGGCTCATCCCAAACCCTCTGGAGCCACAATGCCTTCGACCTCGCGCACACGCTTGTGCTCCAGTTCGCGCGGACGGGCGATGCGTCGTATCTCGAAGCGGCTCTC
>CAZBRH010000118.1:4824-6866 GCA_964494245.1 uncultured Planctomycetota bacterium
GGGACGGCGGCGGGCGCACGTCGAGCCGCGCCATCGACGAACTTCGGGAATCCGGACACGCAGACCTTCGATCACTGCTGGACGCAGGGCATCTTGGACCGGTATTGCCTGACGGGCGACCCCGAAAGCCGCG
Organism: uncultured Planctomycetota bacterium; assembly: GCA_964494245.1. Classification (GTDB taxonomy): domain Bacteria; phylum Planctomycetota; class PUPC01; order PUPC01; family PUPC01; genus CAZBRH01. Next base: position 4,958 of record CAZBRH010000118.1, read on the forward strand.
AGGCGGTGGTGCTCTGCGCCCGGCACGTGCTCGGCAGAGGCGTGGCCGGCGTCGCGGGGGCGCGCTCCCTTGCGGCAGGGCTCGGCACGCTCCTGTGCGGGTTCGCCGTGACCGCCGACCGCGAGTTTCTGAACGCCGCGCTCGCGCTGGCAAAGGCGAGGGCCGACGCGCTCGCTGGGGCCGCGAAGGAATGCTCGCCCGACCTGGCCCCGGCCGCCGACGCTTACGAGCAGCTTTACGAACTCACGGGCGACGCGGGCATCCGTGACGCGGTGCTCGGCGCGGCGAAGGCGGCGCTAGCCAGCGACAAGGCCGACAAACGGCCGGCTCTCGTCCTGTTCGATTTCGCGTGGCGCGAGGCGGCCGACCCAGCGGCGCGGGCGGCAGGCGACGCCGCGTTCAGGAACTTGCCGCCGCTCGCGACGAGCGGCTCGGCGCTTGCCCGATCAGCCCTCGCGTGGATACGCTATGCGCGCTCGCTTTCGAGAATCGATGAGATATACCCGGATCGCGCACGTCCCGGAGCCGCAGCGGGCGAAGTTGAGATCGATTTGGGCCAGTAGCTCGACAACGGAAGGAACGCGGGCAGAATGCAAGACAGGGTCGCGGCATCGCTAGCCGCCATACTCATCGCAGCGGGCAGTTTCGCCTGGGCTGCTGAGGAGCCGCCCGCCGAACTGCGCATCTGGTGCCTCGCACAGGTCAAAACGAACGAGGCCGCAGATGTTCTTATCGCCCGCGCAGGGGAACTGGCCGAGGGCCTCTGGGCGGGCAAGGCCGGCGACAAGACTTGGAACGACGTCATCCAGATGTACGACGCCGTGCTCCAGCAGTATCCCGACGCGCTCTACGGCGTCGGCGACAACGTGTATGTGATGGCGAGTGCCTTTTGCCGCGACCGGATACTCGAATTCCCGAAAGACGGCCTCGAGGCCTACACCGCCATCGCGGACGCGGAAGCAGACCGCAAGCTCCGAGCGGCACGCGACGCCGCTGACCCCGTCGCACTCCGCGACATCGTCCAGAGGTATTTCCCGACATCGTCCGGCGACGACGCCTGCTACGAGCTGGCGAACTACTACCTGGAGAGCGGGCAATACGCCGCCGCACTGGCCGCCCTGCGACGGATCGACGACCATCCAGCGCCCGACGTCAACCGCGCCGCCGCCTGGATTCGCAAGGCCATCTGCCTGAAGCGGACGGGGCGGACGGCGGAGCTCGCCGAGCTCCTCCGGAACCCGCCCAAGGATGCCGAAGAATTTGAGGCCGCAGGCAGAACGTGGAAGATCGCTGACTTCCTTGCCACGGAGTTCGACCGTCTGACCCCGTTCCGCGCCGACGAGCTTCGCGCCGAGGGAGCGTGGCCCATGCAGGGCGGCAACGAGCATAACGACGCCCGCATCCCCGAACTGAGTTCGAAGTTCCGCAAGCTCTGGAGCTTCCGCCTGCCCGACCCGTTCAACGACTCGACCAACCCCGCGTCGCCGCAGCAATTCTTTCCGGTTGCAACCGATGACACGGTTTACGTGCTCACGAACAGCCACCTCGTCGCGATCTGGGCGTTGAGCGGCATCGAGCGCTGGCGGTTCGCCGCGCGTTGGACGAGCCGCGGCAGGGCGATAGGCCCGGCCATCGCCGGCTCCGTTGTCTACGGAACGTTCGCCAACTTCACTCGGCGATCCGAGGACCTCCTCATCGAGATTGGCCGCCGACTGTGGGCCTTCGATGCTCGAACGGGCAGGACGCTTTGGGACTACGTCGAGCCGAACATCGCGATGAGCTACCGCATCACGCCGAACAGCCAAGCCCCGCCCATCGCCGTCGGCAATCGCCTCTACGCCTACCAGTTCCGCGAAGAGAAGAAAATCTGGCGGCCGTGGGGCGGGAATCATCCGACGCTGGTCTGCCT
>CAZBRH010000118.1:6894-8709 GCA_964494245.1 uncultured Planctomycetota bacterium
GGTGCTCTGGGAGACGGCTCTGGCCGTCGTCCCGAACGAAGGCAGGGTCGTCGGGAGGCACTGCGACGGCTCGGTTCCGACGGAGCACGGCGGGACCATCTACGTGCAGACGAACTGCGGCGTGATCGGCGCGGTGGATGCATCGAGCGGCGGCATTTTGTGGCTGAAGCGGTATAATCAGGTGCACGCTGCCATCCGGCAGGACCTGAAATACTCGCGCGGCTACGTCAGTTGGTGGCACTCGCTGCCCGCCGTTTACGCGGGCACCCTCTACACGGCGCCGACGGACGCGGATGCGCTTTACGGCATCGACACCGCGAGCGGCCGGACGGTTCTTTCCATTCCGAACGCCCCCATCGCCGTCGAGATCACCGCCGCTGAGCGGGCGCAACTCCGGCTTCCATCGGACCTGCAAGCACTCATCGCGCAGCACGGCGACAAGGCCGAGGTCGGCCTGACGCGCCGGAGCCGGCAATTCCTCGGCGTGGACGAGGCCAACATCTACCTGGCCGAAGACGAAACGCTGACCGTTCGCTGCCCGGACGAAGCAGGCGGCAGGAAAGAGGCGACATCTGCAACCTGCTCCATCGCTGCAAGAGACCGCTCCACTGGGGCGGTGCGATGGCGCCACCGCCTCGGCGGCCTGATGGTCGGCGCCCCCGCGATGTCGGCCACCGCGCTCTACATCCCCACAGAGCGGTCGATCCAGTGCGTTCGGCTCGACGGCGGCCGCCCGGACCCGGAGCGGACAATCCCTCTCTCGGAACCGGCGGAGGCAGGGAACCTCATCGCGTTCCGGACAAGCGTCGGAACCTTCGCCGTGACGTGCGCGAACAGCCAGGTCAACCTGTATTGCGACTGGGACGAGGTGATGGCGAACGCGCGGCGGATGCAGCGGGACGAGCCGGAGGGCGCGGGAAAGTTTATCGAGGCCGAAGTTCTCTTGGCGGGCGGCGACCGTGCAGCGGCGTTGAAGCTCTATCGCGAGTTGGCCGAGCACGCCCCGACCGAGGCGAAGTATGGCGGAGAACCCATCCGCCTCTTCGCACGCGACCGCGTGTTTCAGGTAAGCGAGGCGGAAGCGCGCGGGGCGGACAAGGCAGCCGACCCGGTTCGCGCGGTCGCCGGGTGGAAAGCTTGCGTTGCTTGCGCCCGAACGGACGATCAGGCGGCAACGGCGCTCCTCGCACTCGCAAAGGCCCAAGAATCCGCGGGACAGTTGAAGGACGCCGTGGACACACATCAGGCGATTCTTGCTTCCGGCACGCGCGCGATCCGAGAATGCGCAGAGAACTTGACGTGCGAACTGCGGCCCTTCGCCGTCCGCAGCATCGCCCGGCTGATCCAAGTGGCCGGTGCAGACATCTATGCGGCCCACGAACGCGAGGCGGCGGCACTGATTGCGAAAAAACACAAGGGAGGCCCTACATGAGGCGGTTTTGCGCTTCCCGAATGCCGCCGGGACGCCGGAGGCGCTCGAACGGCTTATCAGGGAGACGAGGGACGCGCGGCTCGCGATCCGCTTGGCCGGGCAACTCCTCGCCGTCCTGCCCGAAAACGAGAGCTCAAAGCGGATCACGGCGGATTTCCTCGGCAGCGCTGGCCCGCGCGGAGCAGGCCCCGACTACGCCGCCTCCGGAGCCGCCCTGCCGGACGCCGTCGGCCTGCTCTGGTCGCTCCCGAAGGACGAGCAGGACCGCCTGACTTGCGCGTTCTTTCTCTATGAAACGCCCGCCGTGGGGGCGACGGCACGGGCGCTCCGCCTGCTCATCGGCGTGCAGACGCGAGGGCAGAACGAAAGCTGCAACCTGCAAT
>CAZBRH010000119.1:0-2406 GCA_964494245.1 uncultured Planctomycetota bacterium
CGTCCGCGCCATCCGCGACAAGCGGTTCAAGTACATCCGTCACTACCACCCGGAACTGCCGTACCTCCTCTGGGTTCCGTACCTCAACCGGCATCCCATCATGCAGGAGATGTGGCGGCTGCACCTCGCCGGCGAGTTGGACGAAACCCAATCGCTGATATTCCGGCCCCGGCCGCCCGAGGAACTCTACGACACCGAGGCCGACCCGCACGAGGTCCGGAACCTCGCCGCGGACCCCGCGTGGCGGGCGGAGCTCGAGCGGCTGCGCGAGGCGCTGAATCGGTGGCTGGACGATGCCGGGGACATGGGGGAATTGCCCGAAAGCGAAATGGTCCGGCGGTGGTATCCCGACGGGAAGCAGCCCAAGACCGCTACGCCGGTGTTCATCCCGATCTGCGCGGGGCGGCCCGGGGTGCAGCCCGCGTCGGGCGGTGCGACGTTGTCCGCCCCGGCGCTCTTGCAAATCCATTGTGCAACCGAAGGAGCGTCGGTCGCGTACACGTTCGAGCAGGGCGACAAGCCCCGGTGGCTCCTTTACACGCAGCCGCTGCGCTTGCCGCCGGGCGAGACGTGCATCCGCGCAAGGGCCTCGCGCATCGGCTACGCCCAGAGCGACGAAACTCGAGCCGCCTTCACGGTTGGCTCGGAGGAATGCCGCAGGACGCATGGCTGATAAGCCGACGCCGCCGAAATAAAGACAACATCACGTCTACCACTGTGCAACGGCGTTGGATAATCGTGCAGAAGGGCCTTGACGCCCACCTCTCTCTCGATTATGCTGCTTCTGACTGGGACGGCTGGTGCGGGTGCTTGCCTGATGCGTGACGGGCTCGCGGCTGGTCCATGTGGCTTGCACAAGAAGCTTGACCGATTCAGCCAACCGCGGGACACGTTCGGGCGAGGTTTCGCGTTCAGACCTCATCAGGTTCGCCCCGCCCGGCCTACAGAGGGGGTGCAACAATGAGGCACAGAACTACAGTCGGGGCGTGGCCAAAGAGAGCGACCGGTTCACAACGCGGTCGAAATTACCCGCTGTTTGTCGCCGCGGTATCGTTGGCTCTGCTTGCCTCGCTCCCCGTCGTTCCGACTCACGCAGATACCTTCACCAACAAGAAGACCGGAGAAGTAATTCGAGGACGCTGGGTAAATGATGCAGAGGTCGATGGTAAGCAGGTGATGTTCGTTCGCATTGAGACCGGGCGCACTTGCTTCCAACCGAAAGACGAGTGGACATTTCAGAAACAGAACGAAGATCCCGAACGCCTTCCTGCGCCCGCAGAAAGACCGGCGGCCGAACCCCAGCCCAAGCATCAATACACGTACCTCATGATCCCGATCAGAGGAGAAATCGGCGAAGACTTCACGATCGGCCACCTGCGGTCCGCGCTGCAGGAGGCTGGTCGCCTCTCGCCTTCCGCTGTTGTTCTTGACCTAGACACGCCTGGAGGCAGCACACTCGAGGCAGAAAAAGTCATCAAGGCAATCGCGGAAACTACGAACACGCGCTTTGTCGCCCTCGTCAGAAGCGCACTATCTGCTGGTGCGCCTATTGCCCTTACCTGCAAAGAGATCTATGTCACCAAGACGGCCATCATCGGTGGCGCGGTTTCCTTCATCCCCGGACGTTATGGTCTGCCTGTGGACCTACCCGATGACTTCAAGGAGAAACTGCAGTCAATCTGGCGCGCAACCTGCCGCATGGCCGCTGAAAACGGGGGGCACCCAACGCTTCTGCCGGAGGCAATGATCGACCAGGATTTCGCTCTTACCCTGCGAGAGGAAAACGGCCGGAAGATGCTTGAGCGAAACGGCAAGGGCACTGTGGTCAAAGCACGAGGAAAGATACTGACTCTGACTGCACAAGAGGCCGTAAACTGCGGCCTCGCCAAAGGCATTGTGTCCGACTACGAGCAACTGGGCAACGAATTGGGTCTGCCTGGTTGGCGACGTCTGGACGGAAGCGCCGTGGCCACCCAAGTGCCCCGGGGGCCCAAGCAGCTATCCCCAACGGAGCGTCTTATCGTTGAACGCTACATCGAAGGGATGGCGCGAGCAACCGCCATTCGGATTGGCTCGTTGCAAGCCGACATTGCTCGGCTTGAAGCGGCAATCATGCGTGGGCACGATGGTCGCCCGCACGACAAGAACTGGTGGGACCAAGTGGCTCGCGCAGAACAAACAAAGAGTGCTCAACAAAAACTGCTTGCCGAATGGAAGATGGGCAAACGATTTGCCCGACCGGTTCTAAACGTCGCCGACCTGTGCGAAGGGCAGGTTGGCCACTGGCCAGATGCGGTAGTGAAAATCACGCAAATCGTCGACGACCATAATTGCCTGCTTGGCGACGGCATCTGGTTGGTTGCCCCCACAAAGGGCCTCGCCGACGGGGATCGGATAAGCATGACG
>CAZBRH010000119.1:2416-8439 GCA_964494245.1 uncultured Planctomycetota bacterium
CTTCTTGTTACTGGCACAGCATCCTATACCACCGTAGTGGGCGCCCGAAGAACGGTTCCGCAACTGAAGGTTGTGCCAATGGAAGATCTGCTCGAGCGTATGCAGCGTGAGGCCGAAGCTAAAGTCGACCAAATCATCGCCGCGCAGCGCGAGTTTGAGGCCGCCAATCAGCGCATCGCCGATTTCGTGAGCGCAACGCAACGGATACGCATGTATGAACCTCAGGCAAGAGAGGACGTGGACATCGCCAAGCTGGTAGAGGCAGAACGGAAGAAGCTGGCAGCAATGGAGGCCGTGACGGACGCCGAAGTGCAGGGGTATAGGCTCAAGCTCGCGGAGTTTGGCGACCAGTTGAAGGCAGCTAAGGCAGAGCGCGCCAAGTCGGCAACGACGCTGGCGAATTATAGATCCTTTGAATGAGGCCAAGCAACCTCACGCCGGGATGCTCCCGTGGCGAACATATCGGGGCGGGCGTCGCTTGGTCGTCGGAATTAGCGGGGCCCCGTGACCGCCACACAAGCGGAACCTGTTGCGCCACAACGCTGTCTGGATGATGCGGCGCCAACCGGCCCACGCCGGTTCCGGCCGCCTGAATCCGTCTTCCCGAGAATCTGTGCGCCATAGCACAGACGGACAACTTTCACAGTCCCGCCTGCCCGCCGAGTCCGATTTCGGCGGCGACCTGCTTCATCCCCTCGATCGTGTCGGAGATCAGTTCGTCGAGTTCGACGCCGAGCATTGCGGCGCCCTTCTCGATCACCTCGCGGTTGACGCCCGCAGCAAACTGCTTCTGCTTCCACTTTTTCTTGACGGATTTGACCTCGACGTCGCGGACGCTCTTTGTCGGCCGAACGAGCGCGGTGGCGGCGACAAGCCCCGTGAGTTCGTCCACGGCGAAGAGCACCCTCTCCATGTCGCTCTGCGGTTCGGTGTCCGAGCAGATGCCCCAGCCATGCGAGACGGCGGCGCGGATAATCTCCTCCGGCCAGCCGCGCTCGCGGAGAATCTCGCCCGTCTTCGTGCAGTGCTGGTCGGGGAACCGCTCGAAGTCCAGGTCGTGGATGAGGCCGACGATGCCCCACTTGTCCTCGTCGGCGCCGCGCTTCCGGGCGGCGTAGCGCATCACGGCCTCGACGGCGAGCGCGTGCTTGCGCAGCGCGTCGCTTTCGTTGAACTCGCAGAACAGCCGCCAGGCGTCGTCGCGGGATGGCTCCATTCGTCGGGCTCCTTTCACGTTCTCGTGCGCTCTTTCGCTCTGGGCGAAGGTTGACGAAGCCAGCATGAAATGGTGGGCGATGGCGGATTCGAACCGTCGACCTCCTGCTTGTAAGGCAGGCGCTCTGAACCGGCTGAGCTAATCGCCCGACACGGCGATTATACACCCGGCGTGGCTCACCCCGCCATAGGTCGCGCATTGTCCGGAAACAGAGACTGCCAGCGTGTATTGTTTGCCAAGGTATCTGGAATCTGCTATCATCAGCTCGACAGGGCAGAAGCCCCGGCGTTTTCGCATCGAACCGTGAGGGATACTTGTATGCGTTGGACTTCCAAGCGCACAAAAGTCTCCGTTCTTGCGGCTTTGGCGTGCATTGCGTTCGGACTGGGTTTAGTCCCGACGTTCGGAGCCGACAATGACCGCCTCAAACTGTCAAGAGAGATCGAGCGCGGGACTGCTTTGATTGCCGAGGGGAAGGTGAAGGAAGGCAATCTGATTTGCGGCGATGCCTACCGCGCCCTGGGCGAGTATGCGAAGGCGGCAAGCTCCTACCAAGCCGTGTTGCCTGGCCGCAGCGGGACGCGCCTCAGCGAACTGGAGCGGCAGGCGCTTGCGGGCCTCGGAGAAATCGAAAAAGTGGTGTTCGCAGCTATAGAGAACAAGACATTGACGGATGGGACGTTCGAATCGGCCAGCGCTGGCTACGTCGGGCCGGTCGGCGTCAAAGTGTCTGTAAAAGACGGCAAGATAGCATCCGTCGTGGTGACGGAAACAAAAGAAAACCGGCCGCGGACGGCAATCCAGGAGATGCCCAAGCGGGTCGTCCAAAAAGGCGACGTGCGTGGGGTGGATGTCGTATCCGGCGCGACCGTGACATCGCGTGCGATTCTGAAGGCAACCACGTATGCTCTCGCGGGAGCGGTTCGCATGCCCGAAGAAAAGCCCGAGGCCAAGAGCGAGACTACGCAGTAGCGGCGCCTCGGACCTTGCGCAACCGCCAGCACTATCTACTGTAAACTAGCCGTTATGAAACTCGCCCTCAAGGTGCTCGGCATCGCGGTTGTGCTGGCTCTCGTGGTTCTCGCGGCGTTCGCGCTGTGGGGCGAATCGTTCGCCCAGTGGTTCGGGCGCGAGGGATGCACGAAGTGGTTTTCGGAGACGCGGTCAGTCGCGTGGTTGGCAGGGATTGGCCTTCTGCTCGCAGACCTGATCTTGCCGATTCCGGCGACTGGGGTCATGGCGGCTCTCGGGGCGATCTACGGGATATGGCTGGGAGCGGCGCTTGGGGTTGTGGGGTCGGCGTCGGCGGGACTGATTGGGCACGGGCTGGCGCGGCTGGCAGGGCGGAAGGGGATGCGGCTCATCGCCGACGACGAGGAGGTTGACCGGTTTCGCGCATTCTTCGACCGCTGGGGCGGGGTGGGCGTCATCGTGAGCCGGGCGTTGCCGATCCTGCCCGAGGTGGTGGCCGTGCTGGCTGGTCTTGCGCGAATGAGCTTCGCGCGGTTCGCCGCGGCCCTGCTGCTCGGGACGGTGCCTGTGTGCGTCCTCTTCGCGTGGGTCGGCAGCGCATCGGCAGAAGAGCCGTCGTATGGGATTGGGATAGCGGTCGCCGTCCCGTTGTTGTTGTGGCCGTTCTTCCTGCGTGCGGCCGGGCGGTCATGAGGCGATGGGGGCTGCTGCGGCTGCCGCGTAGTGCTCGGAGATTTCCCGCAGAATCTGCTTGTTGTGGAGCTTCCAGGCGCAAAGCGGGACGAACCTTGCCCGCTGTGTCTTGGGATCCAGATACACCTGAAGTGTCGGACACCGTTCGAGCCGATGGGTTTCGAGCACGTGGTTGTCTTCAAGCGGCAGGACCACGAGCTTGATGTGCCCCTGCATGTTCGTGTGCCGCGCGAGCGCCCGGCGCGACTTCCGACCAAACGTGAGAGCGAACGGCAGCGCCAGCGCGTGGTATGCCTTCGCCAGGCCCTTCCCCTTGAGCAGGCGGCTCGACCGGACGTGCCGCCGCAAGAAGAAGAGGAGCGAAAGCATCCCTCGCACCCGCAACAGCGGCTTCCGCAGCCCGGCGGCGCCCAGCATGCGCCACACGGCGCCGCTTTCCGCCTTCCTCTCACGCGCCGCCAACTTCGCCTCCAGCTTCAAGAATTCTTTGCCAAGCTCGTGTTCCGTCTTCTTGAGGAAATGGGCAAGCGGGACGAAGTCTTTACCGTCTGAGACGAGGTAGTAAACGCTCTCGCAGTTCGGATGCGCACCATAGGGCAGGACTTCCTTGCCGATGGAGCGCGTTGCTGCCGCCATCATATGAACGAAGCCGAGCGGGAGGAACTGGAGGTCGTATTCAGGAAAAAGCTCGTTGACCATGTTCTCGACGTCTTCCGTTGTGATTCGCTCCGGGTTGTAGTCCCAGTCCTCCGTTTTCCACGCGTGGACGAGCGGCATGAGGTAGATGGTGTCGAAGATGTCGCGCCGCTCGTGGCAGAACCGCAGCACGTCGGGGAATTGGTGGGCGTTGAGGCCTTTTGCGAAGACGCTGACCATCGTCATACGGCCGTGGAGGCGGTCTTTGTTCCTGCGGATGTTCTCGATGGCCTTTTCCTTGAGGCGGAGCACGTTGGCGCTGCCGCGAAGCTGCTTGTAGGTTTCCGGATTCGGGCCGTCGTAGGAGAAAAGAAAATGCGCGTGCGTATCGAGCAGCTTCCGACAATACTCTTCGTCAGCCATACTGATGCCGTTCGTGAAGACGCGGACGCCGAGACCGAGCGAACGGCCGAGTTTGATGATGTCGAAGATGTCCTTACGAACGGTCGGCTCGCCGCCGAAGAGACAGATCGTCGGCTTTGGGTCATATGACGCTAGCTCGCCAAAGAGTTTCTCGAAATACTCCATTGGCGGCTCGAACTCGAACCCAAGACCCGGCACGTTGTCGAAGCAGATGGGACAGTTGACGTTGCAGCGGTTGGTCACGTTTACGAAGGCGAAGCGGATTGCGCGGCCGTGGTTGCAACCGGGGCAGTTCGTGGTGCAGCCCTTGTAGGCGTAGTCCTCATCGATTTCCCGTTTGGCCCAGTAGCGCCTCGCATCGGCCGAGATAATGAGTTCCGTCTTGCCGCAATCCGGACAGTCCTTCACGAGGTATATCTTGCCGTCTCGCTCCTCGGGGGCTGCTGGGACAAGCGTCATGCACGATTCGCAGAACGCCCTGTTCGTCTTTCTCGTTTTCTCGTTTTCCATTTTCGGGTGTCTTCCTTTCGCCGCTACGACCCGGCGGCTTCTGGGTAGTGCGTCAGAACGTCGCGCAGAATCGTCTTGTTGTGCTTGCGCCACGCGCAGACGGGCACGAAGCGCGCCTCTCCCGTCGCCGGGTCGAAGTAGGCGTGCACCGTTGGACAGCGCTCGAGCCGCTCGGTTTCGATGACGTAATCGTCCTCGAGCGGCAGAATGATGACCTGAAAGAGCGTCTCCGCCCTTGTGTGCCGGGCCAGCGCTTCAAGCGGCCGCCAGCCGACGGCGAGCTCAAGGGGCATGGCCAGCGCGTGAAAGACCTTGACGGGGCCCCAGCCCTTGAGCAGCCGCCCCAAACGGATATGCCGACCAAAACAGGAGAGTATCCGCGCCAGCCCCGATACCTTGAGCCACGGCTTTTTCAGGCGGATGGCGCTGAGCACACGGCCGGCGAATGATGTCTCCCACCGCTTGTCCCGCGCGATCAGGCGCTGCTCGACCTTCATCAGCGCCCGCCCGAAGTCTATCAGCCGCCCGCGCAGATAGTGGGCGACCGGCACCCACTTTTTCCCGTCCGACACAAGGTAGTACATGCTTTCACAGTTCGGATGCGCGGCGCCATAGGGCAGCCGCTCGCGTCCGAGATACTCGCGGATTTTCGAGAACTGGGCGACGAACCCGAGCGGCAGAAACTCCACCTTGTGCTCTGGAAAGCAGTCGGCGACCATCGCCTCGCAGTCCTCGGTCGTCATCCGTTCGGGATTGTAGTCCCACTTGTCCGCCGACCACATGTGCGCCAGAGGCATGAAGTAGATGCAGTTGATGAAGTCGCGCCGCTCGTGGCAGAACTCCAGCAGTTCGGGTATCTCCTCGGCGTTCAGGCCGCGCGCGATGCACGAGATCATCGTCATCTTGCGCCGCTGCCGGAGGTGCCGCATCTTCTCGATGTTTTCAAGTCCCTTCTGCTTGAGCGCAAGGTACTTGTCGCTGTTGCGGAGCACGCGGTAGGTTTCGGGATTCTTGCCATCGTAAGAGAAGAGGATGTGCGCCCGGCTTTCGAGCAGCTTGCGGCAATACTCCTCATCCGCCAATCGGATGCCGTTGGTGAAGACGCGAGGCCGCAGCCCGTGCTTGCGAGCCATCGTGATGATTTCGAAGAGGTCGTCACGAACGGTCGGCTCTCCACCGAACAGGCAGATCGTTGGCCTGGGCTCATACTCCGCCAGGCGTCGGAACACCCCGTCGAAGTATTCTAGGGGCGGGTGGAACTCGAAGCCCATCCCCGGCACGTTTGCACAGCAGATTGGGCAGTTCATGTTGCAGCGATTCGTCACATCGACAAAAGCGAACCGGAGCGTGCGTTGATGTCGGCAGACGTCGCAGTTCACCCCACAGCCCCGGTAGTCATAGCCCGTGTCGAGACTACGCTTGTCCTTGTACCGGTCGGCGTGGGCGGAGATCATCGTTTCCGTCCTGCCGCAGTCGGGGCATTCCTTCACGAGGAATATCTTGCCGTCACGCTCAACCTGCGTGGATGGGACGAGTTTGAGACACGAGTTGCAAAACGACTTGTTCAACGCGG
>CAZBRH010000120.1:0-6068 GCA_964494245.1 uncultured Planctomycetota bacterium
CGACCCCCACCACCTTGAGGGCGAAGTCGACGAACCGGTAGCGCTCCAGGACGTCGCGCCGGTGCTCCGGCAGCGTCGCCCGATAGGCAATCAGCCGGTCAAGCGTTCGTTCTGTGCCCACCTCGGCGATCGCGTATGCGGCCCGAAGACTTACGACGGAGATCGGGTAATCCACGATCCGCTTGAGAAGCAAATCCTCGGACGATGGCCCCCGTATGAGCCGCAGCGCAAACGTCGCTTCGATGGCGCGGTACTCGTCCGACTCCTGAACCACATTCGGCCGCAAAAGCTCGACGCCCTGCGGGTCGCCAATACGGCCAATCGCCCAACAGACCGCGCTGTACGTGGTCTCGGATTCATCCTGGAGCGCTTTCGCCAACTCCGGCAACACTGACTTGTCGCCGATCCGGCCCAAACTTTCGGCGGCGCGGGCGCGGAAGAACGGCTGCGGGTCTTCTGCCAGAACCTTGCAGAGCACGGAAATGGCTTCCTTCGGATGCTTCTCCGCCAACTTCGACATCTCGGCAATGGCGAATGTCCGCGCCCGGTCGTCCCCCTTGAACGCCCTCGCCGCCAGGGCCTCGGGACTCGGCGGAGCCGCAACATAGCCCTTCGATCGGCTCCTGAGCGCGAACACGGCGACCGTCCATGCGACGGCTACCGCAAACAGCACCCAAGCGAAGCGTCTCATCAGCCCGCCCTCGACACATCCCCGCCACAACTAATTGTAGGCGTGATTGCCGGTCCGGTCAAATAATCGTTCCAAAAGCAAGCGCTCCGAAGATTGTGGGAAGTTGGAGCAGGAGACGAAGTCCCCTTTTCCCCCCAAGTCAGCAGACGGCCTTGAGATCGCAGTCCGCTCGATTCTCCCAAAGATAAGCGGCAAGATGCACAAGCCGAAGGATGTTCTCGGGAACCACAAACCCCCGCATCGTCTTCGACCGAATCTTCAACAACAACCCTATCATCCGCTCCGCCGTGTTGTTCGTGGTCTGGGAACCTGCCCCAACTTGATCCCAAGTGTCCAAAAGGTGCAGCGTCAGCATCCGCATGTGGTATCCCAAAGACCACGAACAGCCCACGGGAGGGGCCGGATAGTCCATGTATCGACGGTGCATCCTGTGGGGCCGTTCCAGAAGCACTACTCCGAACCCCATCATCCTCTGCGTCCGGTGCAGCCCCTCAACGCCCCCTCCGGATGACACGTCCACGTCTTCCCGCACCCCCCACACTTCACCCGAACCTGGTGAACCGCGTCCACCTTCCAGTCCACGATCCGCCGCTCTCGCTGGTGCTGGTGGACAGAACACCGAACACTGCCGCATCGCGGACACCGACGCCTCAATACGGGGTCGTTGCCCGGTCTCGGAAGTCGAAACCAGATGTGCGTCGGGGGTTGCCCCCTGTCGCACACTTCTTTCGTTAGCTACTTGTATCGACATGGAGCCCGCCCCCGCTTTAGCCCTTTTTCCCAAAATCACACAGATTTTGGAACGATTAGCGATCGCGTAAGTCCTTGCAATCCAAGCATAAGCTGTGTAATATCAAGCATCGGCAGCGTTGCGCGCCCGTAGCTCAACTGGATAGAGCACCGGTCTTCGGAACCGAGGGTTGGGGGTTCGAATCCCTCCGGGCGCGCCAGGAGCAACTGATGATAAGTGAAGACGTGCGGCCGCAAGTCTTGGGTCCTTGAGACTTGAAATACCTGCCCGAACCTCACGCAGGCAGTGTGGTAATGTCCTTCGCGGCACGCCTGCAAATGCTTGCGGTAGTTTCAGTTCCCTCCGAAGCTCGTTTGATCTCCTCTGCTCATGGATGTCTGGGAATCAGGTCAACGGGACATCCGTTCCGACCGTGCTTGCTCAACTTCTGCTCGCCTCCGACACGGTGCGCGGCCATTTACAACGGCTGCGGCAGGAAGATGCGCGCAACTGATGCCTCACTGTTCCCGTGCTTTTCCGTTTGACTCGCTCCGGCGGCATTGGTATCATCTGCCGCACTTGGTTATTCGCACGCAACCAGCGGATAACACGGAACCACAGAAGAGGAGGAAGGCCTCATGCCCCCGGAACTCTTGGTCGATCCGCTATCCATTGATGTGTCGAAGCCGGTGCGCGACATCGAGGACATCCGCGCGCACAACCGGCAGCGGTTCGAGATGGAGATGTTGGACGGGATTGCCCTGCTCGACATGGAAAGGCAGCTTGCCGTCGGCTTCAAGAACCTTTCAGAGAATGACTTTTGGGTGCGCGGCCATATTCCTGGTCGGCCGCTCTTTCCGGGCGTTCTCCAGATCGAGGCGGCGGCCCAACTCACGTCTTACTATTACATGGAGAGCATCGGCAACCCGCCGGGTGTTTTTATCGGTTTTATGGGCGTGGAGGGCGTGAAGTTCCGGGGTTTTGTCGAGCCGAAAGACACGTTTGTCATTGCGGCCAAGGCCGTCAAGATACGGAGCCGCCGCTGCGAGTTTTATTGTCAGGGCTTCGTCCGCGAGAAGATGGTCTTCGAGGGAACCGTTTTGGGGGCGCCGATGTGAGCGGGAGGCGGCTGGCCGCGGCGGCCATACTCTTTGTGCTGCTGCCCTGCGCCGCCCCGGCGGCAGACGTCACGGCCGAGCAGCTGGCCCGCCAGGTCGGCCAGGTATTCGCCGGATACAACCAGTTCTGGGTCTGGCTCGTTCAACGGTTTACTGATCCCGACGGGAAGACTCGTGAGTTCGAGGGACGGGTCTTTTTCAAGCGCGACAAGAAGTTCCGGCTCAACTTCGGCCAGCCACCGTTCCTTGTGCACGGGACGGACGGCGACATCTACTGGGTGTATGACGAGCAAGCAGCGACCATCGAGTGGTCTGACCTTAACGAAAAGGCCCCCATCCATCCGTTGTTCCAGGTTTTTGCTGCCGCCGACCAGATGGTGAAGGCGCTCGACCGCTTCTTCAATGTCGAAGCGCTTCAGGAGGCGGCGTTCGAGTACCCCGACGCAGAAGGAAAGCCCCAGAGCATCCCCGCGTATAAGCTCGTGCTGTCGCTCAAGCCGGAACGACTGAAGGATCTCGTCGAGCAAGACGGCAACAAGCTCGTGGATCGGAACGCGAAACAGGTCTGGACGTTCTGGGTGGACAGGGCCAGGCACATGCCCCTGCGGATTCAGGTGGACTGGGAAACGGGGGGACGTTATGTCTTTGACCTCGGGCAGCGTCTGCTCAAGGGCTATGACAACCAGCCAGGGAAATTTTTCAGTCCTCCAAGTTTGGATGACCGCTTGTTTGACATGCCGCAGCCGCCGGGCGTCAAGCGGGTCAAGAAGCTAGGCGGTTGATGACACCGCGGATTGGCGCATGCGGGTTCTTCGCATTGTCTTCGGCCTTCTGCTGACATGTCCGCTCGCGCTGCTCGCCATCGCAATTTGGATGGCGCCCGCTCCGCGCTGGCGGAATGGTCGGATTGGCGCAGTGGCGCGCACGTGGGCGCGGCTGATGCTCTGGCTGCTGCGCGTCAAGATTCGCGTTTGCCCGCCGGGGCTGACCGGAACCGGCGCAGCGCTCTATGTGTCCAACCACACGGGATACCTCGATACACTCGTGATGATGGCGCTCGTGCCTGGTTCGTTCGTCTCGCGCGAGGGCATTCCCTGGTGGCCGGTTGTTGGCCAGCTCATCGCACTCAGCGGGGCGGTGTTCCTGGATCGGCGCAATCGCTTCAGCATCGGCCGCAGCATGGAAAAAATACGCCGGAAGCTACGCACCGGAACGAGCGTCCTTTTCTATCCGGAGGGGACCAGCTCGAACGGCGAGGCGCTCCTGCCTTTCAAGAGCGCGGTCTTCGCGGCGGCGACTGGCCGGCACGGCGAGAAGTTTCCTGTCCGCCCGCTGCTCATTCGGTACCGGACGATCGGCGGCCAACCGATTACGCCAGCGAACCGCGACCGGGTGTATTGGTACGGCGACATGACCTTGCCGGCACACGCATGGGCGATGCTTTCCGCGCCCGGCATCGAGGTTGACGTCAAGGCGCTGCCAGAGCGATACGTCACTGGCCGCAGGCAGGAGTTCGCGGAGCAGCTTCGCGCAGAGATGCAGCGGGAACTCGATGCATTCGCCGGCGTGCCCGCTTCGGATTCGATTCCGATGGCGGCGCGGGGGCCAGCGTAAGCGTTGAAGGCGGTTCGGAGCCGAAGTCCTATCTTCCCGGACGGGGAGCAGCTGTGGTTGCGGCACTGCGCCGCCGCGCGAGTGCGGCCTTGACAAACTCGCGGAACAGGGGATGTGGGCGGACGGGGCGGCTCTTGAACTCCGGATGGAACTGTGTCGCGACGAACCATGCGTGCCCCGGAATCTCGATGATCTCACCGAGCTTTTTCTCTGCATACTCGCCCGAGATTACCAACCCGTGTTTCAGAAGCGTCTCGCGGAAATCGTTGTTGAGCTCGTAGCGGTGCCGGTGTCGTTCCGAGATGGCCGACTTGCCATATGCCCTTCGGGCCAGTGTCCCTGACTTGAGGACGCACGGGTAGGCGCCGAGCCGCATCGTCGCCCCTTTATTCGATATGCCCCGCTGCTCCGGCATGAGGTCGATCACGGGATACGGGGTCTTGGGGTCGAACTCGCTGCTGTTCGCTCCGGTCAGTCCGCAGACGTTGCGTGCGAATTCGATGACGGCAACCTGCATGCCGAGGCAGAGGCCGAAGAAGGGGATGTTGTTCTCTCGGGCGAAGCGGACTGCGGCGATCTTGCCCTCGATCCCTCGGTCGCCGAAGCCGCCGGGGACGAGGATGCCGTCGGTCACTGCGAGCTGCTCGGCAAGGTCGGGGCGTTCGACGTCAATGTACTTGATGTTGACGCGGACGTCGTTCGCTACGCCGGCGTGGATGAGTGCATCCCAGATGCTCTTGTAGGCGTCTTTGAGCTGCGTATACTTGCCGGCGACGCCGATGACAACCTCGGTTTCCGCCGAGCGGAGCCGCTCCACAAACGTGTCGAGGCCGTGCGGGCGATAGCGCTTCTTCTTGAGCCAGAGCCGCTCGATGAGGAGCTTGCCGAGGCCGAGCCGCTCCAGTTCGCCGGGCACCTCGTAAACCGAGTCCCGGACGTCCAGCTCCTCAATGACCGCCGCAACGGGGACGTTGCAGAAGAGGGATATTTTTCGCTTCATTTCCTTGGTCAGCGGGAACTCGGTCCGGCAGATAATAACGTCGGGCTCGATGCCGATCTCGCGGAGCTTGGCGACGCTCTGTTGCGTCGGCTTTGTTTTCATCTCTTGGGCAGCGCGAATGTAGGGGATGAGCGTCACGTGGACATAACAGACGTTCTCGCGCCCTCGTTCGAGCCGGAACTGGCGGATGGCTTCGAGGAACGGGAGTCCCTCAATATCGCCTGTCGTCCCGCCGAGCTCGGTGACAACGACGTCGTGGCGCGGCGCGAGGGCGCGGATGCGCGACTTGATTTCGTCGACGACGTGAGGGACGACCTGGACGGTGCCGCCGAGAAAGTCCCCGCGGCGCTCCTTCGCGATGATTGTGTGGTAGACCGCGCCCGTCGTAATGTTGTTCGCGCGGCCCATGTCCTTGTCGAGGTAGCGCTCGTAGTTCCCGAGGTCGAGGTCTGTCTCGGCGCCGTCGTCCGTCACATACACCTCGCCGTGTTGGTAGGGGCTCATCGTGCCGGGATCGACGTTCAGATAAGGGTCGATCTTGAGCATGTTGACGCGGAAGCCATAAGACTGAAGCAGGCAACCGATGGACGCCGACGTGATGCCCTTGCCCAACGACGAAACGACGCCGCCCGTCACGAACACGTACTTGGCCATAGCTCGCTCCGCTTGCAGTGTCGTGGGTTCACGGTTCCGAGTTCAACGTTCCGAGTTTCGGGTTTCGAACATCTGCTGGCGGAACAGCAAACTCGGAACTCGGAACTTGGAACACGGAACTCGGAACACGCAACTCTTTCATTCCCATTCGATTGTGCTCGGGGGCTTGGAACTCACGTCATAGACGACGCGGTTCACGCCCTTGACCTCGTTGATGATGCGGGAGCTGATCGTGGAGAGGACGTCGTGGGGGAGCCGGCT
>CAZBRH010000120.1:6078-8294 GCA_964494245.1 uncultured Planctomycetota bacterium
CCTCGTTGATGATGCGGTTCGCAACATGCGCGACGACTTTGTGCGGGAGCCGCGCCCAGTCGGCTGTCATGCCGTCGCGGCTTGTGACGGCGCGGAGAGCGATGACGCTCGCGTATGTCCGCTCGTCGCCCATCACCCCCACCGCCTTCCCGGAAAGCAGCACGGCAAAGGCCTGCCACACCTTCCGATACAGCCCCGCCGCGCGCAGTTCCTCGATGAAGATCGCATCGGCCTCGCGCAGGACGCGGAGCCGCCCCGGCGTCACCGCGCCGATGACCCGCACGGCCAGGCCCGGCCCGGGGAACGGATGCCGCCAGATGATTTCTTCCGGCAAACCAAGCTCGCATCCCACCTTGCGCACTTCATCCTTGAAGAGGTGCCGGAACGGCTCGATCAGCTTGAACTTCATCCGTGCAGGCAGCCCTCCCACGTTGTGGTGTGTCTTGATGACGGCCGATGGCCCCCCGAACGCCGAGTTGCTTTCGACCACGTCGGGATAGAGCGTTCCCTGCGCGAGATACCGAAACGGGCCGAGGTCTCGCACCGCGCGCTCGAACACGCGGACGAACGTGTGGCCGATGATCCGTCGCTTGCGCTCCGGACTCTGAACCCCGCGGAGCGTCCGCAGGAACTCGGCCGAGGCGTTGACCGTCTTGAGCCGGAGACCGATTGCGTCGCGGAACGTCGCGACCACCTGGCGATGTTCGTCCTTGCGCAGCAGGCCGTTGTTGACGAAGACGCACTGAAGCTGGTCGCCGATCGCTTGGTGCAGCAGGCACGCCAGCACCGATGAATCGACGCCGCCGCTCATCGCGCAGAGCACGCGATCTCCGCCGACCCGTTCCCGCAGTTCTCCAATCGCTGCCTTGACGAATGACGCCATGTTCCAGCGCCCGCGACAGCCTGCAACACAGAAAAGGAAGTTCCGGAGTATCGCGTTCCCTTTGGGCGTGTGGGCGACCTCGGGATGGAACTGAAGGCCGTAGAGTCGCCGTGAGCGATCGCCCATCGCCGCGACGGGCGAACCGGCGCTCTCCGCAAGGACATCAAAGCCGCAAGGAGCCCGCTCAACACGATCGCCATGGCTCATCCATACCGTCATCCGCTCGCCGAGGCCGGAAAACAGGGAAGCCGCCCTCGTCACGTGCAACATTGCGTGCCCGTATTCGCGCTTGTCTGCCCGAAGAACCGCCCCGCCGAAGGCGTTGGCCATAAGCTGCATGCCGTAGCAGATTCCGAGCACGGGGACGCCGAGGTCGAAAACCGCCCGGTCGCAACGGGGACTGCCAGCAGCTGGGACGCTCGCGGGCCCGCCCGAAAGCAAAATGGCCTTCGGCTTGCGCGCGGCCAACTCTTCCGCAGAGATGTTATGGCGGACGATTTCCGAATACACGCCCAGCTCGCGGACGCGCCGCGCGATAAGTTGAGTGTATTGCGAGCCGAAGTCGAGGATGGCGACCATCTCGGCGGGCTTATCGAAAGGCGTCCCCGCCGCTCCACCCGGAACCGTCCTGCTACAATTCGGTTTCCTGTTCATATGTCGAGTAGTAGTACGGGGTGAACGCTTGGAACTCGGCGGCGCAGGTGTCCACCGACTTGTACACCGGTCGGATGCCGAGCCGCTTTCGCATCTGCCAGACCTCGTCTTCCGTCGCGCCGGTCAGGCGGGCGAGCTGCACGTCGCTGAACCCGGACTCCTTTGCGCGCCGCAGCAGGTCGGCGGACAGCCGCCCAGCCGCGCGCAGTTCGTTCTCCATCTCGACAATCTGAAGGATATTGTCGAGAAACCAGGGGTCGATTCCGCTCAGGGCGTATACCTCATCGACGGAGAGGCCGGCCTTCAACGCTCGTTTGATGTAGAACATCCGTTGCGGGCCGGGAACGGAGATGGCAGAGCGCAGTTCTTCGGGCGAGAGCTCGCCGCGAACGTCGTCCAACCCGGCGGCCCCGGTTTCCAGCGACCGCAGCGCCTTCTGGAGCGACTCCTTGAACGTCCGGCCGATGGCCATCGCCTCGCCGACGGACCGCATCGACGTGGTCAGCACCGGCGCCGCCCCGGGGAACTTCTCGAAGGTGAAGCGCGGGACCTTCGTCACACAGTAGTCGATGGTCGGCTCGAAGCAGGCCGGCGTCTCGCGCGTAATGTCGTTTTGGATTTCGTCGAGCGTGTAGCCGACGGCGAGCTTTGCTGCGATCTTCGCAATCGGGAACCCTGT
>CAZBRH010000121.1:0-3342 GCA_964494245.1 uncultured Planctomycetota bacterium
GGACAATAGACCAAAGCCCCTCTCGCCCCTCTCCGCCCCTGCTCCCCCTCCTAATCCTATTGACCCTTGCGCGTGAGAAAGAAGCGGGCGCGAAGCATGTAGAGGCCCTTCGCTCCGCTCAGGGTGACAGAACTCACAGTGATGCGGTGGGTTATGTCATTCTGAGTGTAGCGAAGAATCTCTGCATACCTTCTGTGCCCCTTCATTATCAACGCAGACGTCAATAATCATAATCGTATTCATAACCCCGCCTGTTCACGGGTGCGCGGAGTACGAGTAGGATTATGATTCGCATTACGATGAAGATCACGAGTGCGGCGGGGATGAAGGTGCGGGGGGCGTGCTCGCATCGTTTGCCTTGCGGCCGACGTGCCGCTGTCGGACGCGCGTGAAAAATTCCAGATACGCCGCCGAGCGGTAGTCCGGATACGTCGTCTCCAGCGGCACGAAGCTCTTTCCCCGGAAGCTCAACGTGATCTCCGCGTAGATGCCGTCGCGGAGGTAGATGCGGTGCGCGTGGTCCTTCGTGCTTGCGAGCACAAGCTTGCTCGCGCAGACGTAGCCGGGGTCGAGGTTGAGCGGGCGTGGGACGCCCGCGCTGCGGCGGGCGAAGGCCGCCTCGATGTCGTTCGTCCTTCGCTTGATGGCTGCCAAGTCTGCCGGGTCGATCTTCCGCGCGAAGCTGACGAACCGCCGCCGGAGTCCCTTCCCCATCTGCGGCTCGTAGTAGTCCGTGAAATCGAAGTCGATGTCCGGCGAGCGCAGGTCGATCGGGCCGTAGGCCGCCGCCAACTCCGCCTCCGCCGCATCGAGCACCGTGACGTCCCCAGAGAGCATGCCGACCACGAGTGTTGCAGGTTCGGGGGGGCGGGCGATCGTCATGACTCATCCCCTGGGGTGCGCCGTCCAAAATGGCGGTTGGCCCGTTGTCTTTCCCACGCACGCGCCGTGGCCAATCTCTTATCCCGAAGTTGAACGGAACTGGGCAAAACACGCGTCGATCTGATCCCTCAACTCGGTGCCGACCGCCTCAAACAGAGCGAGCAAATCACAGTACGCCCCCTTCCCGCCCAGGAAGTCCCAGAACTCTTCTGCCACCAAGAGCTCCTCCGGTGTGTCGTAGAGCCCAGCAAGTGTC
The DNA here is from genome assembly GCA_964494245.1 of uncultured Planctomycetota bacterium. Taxonomy (GTDB): domain Bacteria; phylum Planctomycetota; class PUPC01; order PUPC01; family PUPC01; genus CAZBRH01. The sequence goes on from CAZBRH010000121.1 coordinate 1,139, forward strand.
CAGCGTTGGTACGGTTCCGGCTCATAGGGATTGTACGGGATGGCCAACGCGGTTCTCACCTGCGCCGCGGGGTTTGCATGCAGTCGGAAGGCGACCCACTCAAGTAACTTTCGCTTGTGAGCTTTGAATTCGTCCATGTTGGGTTTTGCGGTCTTCAGGTCGAAATAGTGTTCCACTCCGTCGTGATCTATCAGGAACAGGTCGACGCGCGGTTTCTTGACTGCGCGAATCCTGCCAGTGCGTGCCACAACCCTGAGGCGCTCAATTTCTGACCGCTTGTCGGGATGTGTGCTCCCAGTGGTTAGTTCATCAGTGATTGACTGCACGACGGCTTGCGCATCGGTGCTTATAGTCGCATCCAGTTCCCTATATTGTGCTTCGGCACGCTGGAAATGCGGACGCGCCATTATGACGGCAATCTCCTCGAAAACCGATGTTCCTAGAGTTGTGTTGATAGACTGAATGAACGAGAACAACGCCATGCGGTCTCGCCCGAGGAGCCGGGTGTGGAAGGGCATGTGGCGGGTCTCCGGGGTGTACTCCTCTAGTTTCCTCCTGATTTTCGTGACCAGAAGCGAACGAACCTCTTTCCGCTGCGTGGAGGTGATAGCCAATCTTCCTCCTTACGACCTGTAACGGCTGCTACCGGACCCTAACGCAAAGGAAGATGCTTTCCTGGTACGGATCATCCCCCTGCTCAGTTCGTTTTGTCACAGCGCGTATGATTGTGTCCTTGATTTGAAGGCCGCAGCGCTCAGTGATTGCTGGGTAAAGGTTCATTCTATCGTTCGCAACAATAAAGACCTTGGCGTCGGGTTTCAGATACTTGCAGCAATTCTCGAAAACCGCCGCAATATCAACAACGTATGCTTCCCTTGCATGCCTTGACTTGCCGCTTCTCTTGGGACCGATCTCCAGGGCGTCCCTTCGTGTGATGCCAAAAAGCTCGTAGGCGTACCTATGCTGTTCGTGGTAGTCAATCTGGCCGACATACGGCGGACTTGTAAATATTCCGTCGAACATGACGCCGGGCGGCAGAAATCGGCTCAAGTCAACACTACGAGAGTCTCCCGTCACAACGATGGCAGGCTGGTTTGTCCTGAGCCTCGCGAAGGTTTCGAGACGGCGCACCGTATCCTCGCTATAGGCGTGAATCTTTTCGATGCAGTTGTCGATGGGGACACATGTCCGCTTGTGTTTCTTGCACCAGTATGGTTGTGCTGCAGGAATCGGCTGCCTAGGAGTCGCGAGATCGTAGTGAGGGATCAACCGACTGGAGCGCGCGGCGCGACTGAGTATCGTGCGAAGAAGGTCTTGGTAATGGTATTCGGGAATAAGGCGTTTGTAGTAAAGCATTTCCAGCAATGCCCGTGGAGCGAACCAATCGCGGAGATAGTCGCTCTTGCACTCGGCCATAAGGCTGGCCTTCAAGGCGTCCATTCTCTCTTCCGGGAACAGCTCTAAACTGGAGTCTTCCTCCTGCACCAATCGATTGCTAAAACTCTGGACGCGGGATTCGATCTCCAAGACCTCCCGCCGCGCCCGTGACAAGTCGTACCTATCCAGTTTCACGCGGGCAACGAGGCTATTGAACTCAGAAATATCAACCCCCACGGACGCCATGCCCATTTCGTTAGCTTGCACAAGCGTCGTTCCGCTGCCCATGAACGGGTCAAGAATCCAGTCGCCGGGCTTGAAGTGCCTTCGTAGAAACCACTCGACTAGTTGTGGGATGAATTTACCCAAATAGGGGTGCAAACGATGCACATGTTTCGTTCGTTGGTGCTCTGGCACATCGTAGAAGCCGAGTTCTGCGTTGAGTCCCGCGCGATGGTGCTTTTCATTACCCTGCTGCAACAGATACAAGAAAGACCGCAGTTCCCTCAGCGAAACTCGCAGTTCGCCCCTTGGAGCCACTTTGATCACATTGCCTTCGCAATCGAATTTAGTAATTCTGCCCCGCTGGATGTAATCGCGTATGTTGTGTACCGACTTGCCGGTAAGACTTGCCGCCACGTCCAGTGTCACCAAGTCGGCTTGTTCGACGACATACAGCGCGGGGTCCTCGCCTGCATAGAAAGCCGTGGGGGCCGGTAATCCCCCTTTTGCGTAGCGCCTCGGTTCGCGCGGTTGTCCTGTGTTGCAGCGGTGGCCTTCTTGCCTTATTGTCTTTCGCATTGATCCCAATATTATCAGAGGCCACT
>CAZBRH010000121.1:3352-8164 GCA_964494245.1 uncultured Planctomycetota bacterium
CGGCGCAACGCGAAATCGACGGGGCGCCACGCTCAGACGCAGTGGTTTCCGCGACACATCTTGATGCAGATGCCGCAGATGTGCTGGCCGATGCCGGGGAGTCTGCGGAACTCCGAGAGCTTGGCGTGGCAGGCACCGACGTCGAACTCGCGCGACGATTCCTTCACGGCGCCCGCCGGACAGGCATCAACGCACGCGCGGCAGTCGCCGCAATCGCTATCCAGCGGCCGCCCCGGTGGATACGGCGCGTTTGTCAGAACGCTCGCGTAGCGCACACGCGCGCCGAAATCGGGATGAACGAGCAGGGTCGGGCGGCCGATCCAGCCCAGTCCGGCGGCGTGGCCGATGAGTCGGTGCGACACGAGCCCCCGTCGGCCTGTGGGGTCAAGCAGCTGCGACGCGGGCACGGGCAGGGCGCGGTATCCGGCGCGCTGGAGCCGCAGGGCGAGGTGGAACGCCGCGCGGTCGAGCGCAAAGTTCGCCTGCCGGTAGAGGTGGAAGTAAAGCGGCGTCGGGCGGTTTTCGATTTCGTCAATGGCAGCGTCGGGCAGCCGAACGCCGAACGCGATGCCGAGCGGGAAGCCGCTGGGAGCGGAAGCCATCGCCTCTGGTTCCCGCGCTCGGAGAGCGTCGAGGCCGGCGACGCCTATGCAGGTCAGGCCGTGCTCGGCCGCAAAGGCCGCAAGGTCAGGCAGCGGCTGATTTGCCACATCCGACTCCTTACCGCTGTTGCCGCTGACAATGGGGCGTCGCATGGGCTGCGCAGAGATTCTTTCGCTACGGCCCGAACGACGCCGCCTATTGCCGCAGAAGCAGTTATCTCACACACAGCAAAGCGCGGGGCGGCGCGTGTGCCATCCGTGCGTGTGCCGTGCGATGTGCGCGGCCCAGGCACATCGCAGCCGGCTCACCATCAGTCGTCCGTTCCGTCCTTTTGCTTTAGGGCTGCTTCGAGTCGCTCGATGGTCTTTGCCGCCTCAGCCAGTTGCGCCCGCGTCTGTGAAAGCTGCCGCTTCAGTCCCGCGATTTCATCCTCGGCCTTGCGAAGGGCTTCGCGGGAGGCCTGGGCGTCCTTTTCCAACAGGAGCTTGGCTTCGCGGAGCATCACGAGTTCCGCATAGAGACGGTCATTTTCCTCGATGAGTTGGCCTTTTGAGCGGCCCATTGTCGCCATGACGTCCGCTTGATGCACCCAGCCCTTGATGTCGGCACCCTCGGTTTTGACGGAGATGTGGAACCAGAGGTCCTTGCGCTCGTCGGATTGGACCTTGACGTTCGGCGGGAGTTCGCCCAGCACCCTTGCCGTTGGGTTTGGGCTTTCGCGGATAAGCGTCTTCTGTCGCGTCATCATTTCGCTGACGGGAGAGGGCGTTGCAGCCACGACGACAACCACCAGGGCGTAAATCGGCAACATTTGAAATCCTCCTTCCCCCAGCCGGGCTGCCGCCTGGTGCGCGAACGAAGAAGCCGCTGCTTGCAGACCAGTATAATCTACCTTGTTGGCGGGTGCGGGTCAACTACAAACCAAGTAATCGTTCCAAAGATTGCGTGGCTTCTTTTAGAATGCAACGTATTGGGCGATCGCCACCGCAACAACTCAATATATTGTAGCCCAGATTCGATCGCACAGATTTCGGAACAGTTACAGGAAAAAAGGGAGACTGTCCGAATCCCAGCCAACCAGGAGGGCCCTGCGGTCGCCGCTAAACCTGCCTCTCTTGATGCAACGCCGATAAGTGCGTGGTGGAGTGTGACAAGCAGCTTGAGTTATTGCGGTATTGGAATACGACATTGCGTAATAGCCGTGCGCGCACGCGCGCAGTTTTGTGCCTTGGCACCACTGGTCCGACTGTTCCTCGCCGCGCGCGGCCCACGATCCGCAGGCCATGCCCGTCGCGCCCGGCGCACGGCCGCCGAATATCGACCAGATAAGCACTGTTTTGCGATTCAGACAGCCGGCGTCCTCTTTGGTGGTCGCCGAAGACCGCGCCGTCGAGCACGTGCGGCGGTGAGCTCGGCGGAGATTCCAGAATGGTATCGTGACGCCACGCTCCGAGGGACGCCGGCATCCGCCGAAGAGAGAGCAACGTTCAGCACGGCGCAGGAGTGCGCCGAGACTTCCGGGGTCGCAGAGCATCCGCGGCACAAGACGCCACGCGGAGCCACTCTGCGGCGTCGGTGGAACCTTCTTGGCCTTCGTCGGGAGATGATGGGGCGGTCAGAGCGACGTCGCCGCTCGCCGGTCAAGAACTCGCTCGATGATGCGGTCAAAATCGTCCAGTGAGTAGTATTCGATGACGACCCGCCCGCTATGCTCCTTTATGGGGACGACCGTGACCTTCGTTCCGAGAGCCGACCGGAGCTGCTCTTCGATATCCCGGATATGCGGCGGCTTGTTGGCTTCGCTCGGCAGCTGCGGCCGCCTGCGAGGGGACATTCCTGCCGCCACAATCCGCTCGACTTGGCGGACGGAAAGGCCGTCCTTCTCGATTTTCCGCCAGAGAGCCAACTGCTCCTCGGCAGTGCGTAGCGAAAGCAGGGCTCGAGCATGGCCCATGCTGATTGTTCCACGTGAAACAGCATCCTGGATTTCGCCGGGCAGGTCTAGGAGACGCATGACGTTCGCCATCGAACTGCGATTGATTCCAAGTCTTTGCGCAGCCAGCTCTTGTGTCAACTCAAACGTTTCCATCAGCCGCCGATACCCCTTCGCCCGCTCAATCGGATTGAGGTCTTGACGTTGGATATTTTCCACGATGGAGAGCTCAAACGCCTTGGCGGAATCGACGTTCCGCACCTGAGCGGGGACGGTTGCGAGGCCAGCCGCCTTCGCCGCCCGCCAGCGTCGCTCGCCAGCAATCAACTCGAACCCGCCTGCCGAACGGCGAACGATGACGGGCTGGATGATGCCGTTCTGCCTGATGGACTCGACGAGTTCCTGAAAACTCTCCTCGCCGAAATCGACGCGTGGCTGTGACGGGTTCGGGCGTATTTCGCCGACAGGGATGTGCAAAATCTCGTCATCGGCAGACCGAAGCTCCGGCGGCGCTTGCGGCTTCGGCGTCTTATGGCGGGCGAGAAGGTCTTCGAGCGACGTCCCAAGTCTAGCGGTTTGCATCGACTAACTCCCTTGTCAACTGGATATAGGCGTTCGCGCCCCTCGACCGGGGGGCATACTCGATGACGGGCAGGCCATGGCTCGGGGCCTCGCCGAGGGCGGGGTCACGAGGCACAACGGTTCTATAAGTCTTGCTGGCGAAATGACTTCTGACCTCATCGGCAATTTCCCTCGCCAGCGCAACCTCTTCGTCATACATCGTCAAAAGGAAGCCGCCGATTTCGACGCCCGCCCCCTGCTCGGATTGGGCGGCAGCCAGCGTGTCGAGCATCTGGGCAAGCCCTTCCATCGCGTAATACTCGCATTGGACCGGAATAAGGATTTCGTCAGCGGCAACAAGGGCGTTGAGCGGCAAGAGGCCGGATGACGGTGGGCAGTCGATGAGGATGAAATCGAAGTTGTCCTTGACGCGCTCGATGGCGCGGCGCAACTGCCGGTGGCGGTCGACTTCGTGGCGCAGAAGCGACCCGGCAGACCGAAGGGCTTCGGTCGACGGGACAAGGGCAAGCCCCTCGATTTTCGACTTTTCGACCCAGGTGTCCGGCTTGTCGGGCGCGGTCAGGGCGGCGTCTGCACCGCCGGCGGAACGCCGTTCGGCGCCGAGGCCGGAGGTCGCGTTCCCCTGCGGGTCGATGTCGATGAGCAGGCAGCGGTGGCCGCCGATGGCCAGGCAGGCGGCGAGGTTGACGGCGGTCGTTGTCTTCCCCACGCCGCCTTTCTGGTTAGCAACGGCAAGGACCTTGCTCACTGGGCTGACTCGGCTCTTCCGCGTTCGCAGAGAGAAAGATGTTTCACGTGGAACACATTTTACCGCTTGGAATCGGCCAGTTCGACTTTTTTTCTTGCCGAAAAAGTGCGCCGCTGCATATAATTCTCCGGCTCGCCGGTGCATCGCTTTTTCGGCCAGGAGGTGCTATGCGGACGTTGACCATCGCTGCCGCCACGTGGCGCGAGGCGATTCGGCAGCCCGTCTCCATCATCATCCTCTGCATCGCGGCGGTTGTCACCTTCCTCTCGCAGTTTTTGAATTTCTACCAGCTTGACGAGGAGACGAGCGTTAACGTCATTCGCCAGATGTCCGTCGCCCAAACGCTGATGTGCGGCATCGTCATTGCCGTCTTTACGGCATCGGCGGTGCTGGCGGAGGAGATCGAAAACAAGACGGTGTTGACGCTCTTGGCGAAGCCCGTGCGGCGGCACGAAGTGGTGCTCGGCAAGTTCCTCGGAATTCTGATGGCGATTCTGGCGGCGTTCGGCATTCTCATGTTCATCTCACTGGCCACGGTATGGTGGAACGAGGCGGCGGTGGACAAGCGGCGGACGAATCCCGCCCGCGTTGCGCGGAAGCTCCCATGGTTGGCAACGGGGCAGAGCATCCCGGTTGTCGCGGACAGTTACGAGGACCTCGTGACGACGCGGGAGGCGCGGGGCGTGGACTATCTGCGGTCGGCGGGGGACCTCTTGCTGCTCGTGACGGGGCAGACGTCGCAGCTTGTCGCCCGCGTCCCGCTCGCGGCGCCTTCCGGCGGCGCAGAGAGAAGTCCGGGGCTGGCGAGCATCGTTCGGGACCTCTCTCTGCGCCTTCCGGCGGCGCAGAGAGAAGTCCGGGGCTGGCGAGCATCGTTCGGGACCTCTCTCTGCGCCTTCCGGCGGCGCAGAGAGAAGTCCGGGGCTGGCGAGCATCGTTCGGGACC
>CAZBRH010000122.1:0-8115 GCA_964494245.1 uncultured Planctomycetota bacterium
CAGGGCTTCTGGATGAGCGTCATGCCCGCCTCCTGCGGCAGCCGCCCACCCTTTCGCGCGTTGCACCGGGCACAGGCGCAGACGACGTTCTCCCACGTCGAAAGTCCGCCCCGCGAACGCGGGATGACGTGGTCGAGCGAAAGCTCGGACGTCGGGAACCGCCGCCCGCAGTATTGGCAGCGGCCGCCGTCGCGGGCGAAGATGTTGCGGCGGTTGAACTTGACCGCGCGGCTTGGCTTCCGGTCGAAGAGGAGCAGCCGAATCACTCTGGGAACACGAATCGAGAGCCGGACCGTGTGTATCCAATCGCCATCGTCCTCGCGGAAGAGGTGGCGCGACTGGCTGAGCTGAATCCAGCTTTCGAAGTCATAGGAGTTCCATTCGTCACCCGTCTGAAGGATGACTTCGGCGTGGTCTTTGGCGAGCAGTCGGAACGCGCGGCGCACGCCGACCACGTGAACCGCCGTGTAGTTGCGGTTGAGGACAAGCACGCTGGCGTCGAGCGCCGATGACATCTTGGGCAGCCCTGTATAAGTTGCCGGTATTATAGGGCGTTGAGCAGCCGGACGCAACACTCTCGGCGCACGAAGTTCGGGGCCTCTGCGGCGGTTGTGCCCCGTGTCGGCGACCTCTGGTGTCCACGCAGTGCGTGCCGCGAGCGCGGCCGCAAGACGCAGCCCCTTCAGAAGTTTTCTTTGGGGGGATCAGGGGTGGCGACGGCGCCGCGTTGGAGCAGCAGAGGGGCGATCTCCGTGGGCCGCGTGCTGCGTATCGCAAGGTCGAGGGGCAACCGCTCCCCCGTTTCCGGACCCGGGCCGTTGGGGTCGGCTCCGGCATCGAGCAGAAACCGGATGAGTTCAAGGTCTTCGGACAGCACGGCGTAGCATAGGGGGCTGGGCACGGGGCGGCCCTTGCCGATATTCACGTCAGCGCCTTTGGCCAGCAGCAATCGCGCTAGTTCCAGGTTCCCGGTAACGGCGGCCATGTGCAGCGGGGTGAGTTCGCCGATGTTCTTGGCGTTGACGTCGGCGCCGGAATCCAAGAGCAGTTCCGCGATGATGCGGTGCCCGGTTTTCGCGGCAAGGTGAAGCGGCGTCTCGCCATCGATCGTTCGGGCGTTTGGGTTCGCCCCAGCGGCAAGAAGAAGCCGGACGACATCCTCTCTTCCCGCTTCGGCCGCGGTGTGGAGGGCGGTTCTTTTTGCTGTGTCCCTGGGGTCGACGGCATCCACCGGCACGCCCTTCTTGAGGCAGTAGCCAATCCTGTCCGTGCGGCCGGCTTGGGCGGCTTTGTGGAGCGATGTGGCGTCATCTGGCGAACAGCCAGAAACGGCCAGAACGAGGAGCAGCACCGGAAAAACCCACATTCGGAATCTCACGCCTGACGTCCGCTCTCAGGTAAAGTGTGTCCGATTGTCAGTCCCCTGGCTGCACCGTGAACATCCCGTCTCTCACAGCTTCGGGAGCGATCGTTTCGACGCGGCCATCGCCGAAGAGGACGTTGGCGCGGCCGCCGTGTCTTGGGGCGATGAACTCTGGGGGGTCGTCCACTTGTTGACCATTGCGATCGATTTCCCAGTTTTCGTAGTCCATCACAATGACGGTGTCTGCGGCCGGCGCGCGGCGATCCAGTCCGACTTGGTTATTGTATCCGTAGGTGCACGCGCCCTCGGTCGTCAGTTCTTGTATGTCCTGCCAGTCATCGAGCGAGAAGATCAGCGCCTGGCAGAGAAGCGCCGTCGTTCCCACATCACCAACTCGGTTTCTTCCAATGAAGAGCATTCTATCCCGCGGCCAGCTCCCGTCAGGATTCTGCGCGGCCAGCACAATGTCGATGTAGCGGTTCTGCCAATCGGTCCACCGGTCGCCGCCCAGCTTGTTCATCACGATGGTCGCGAAGTACATGGTCCACGCGTCCCAGCTTGACCGGAAGGCGAACTTGTAGATGTCCGCTTCGCGCGATGGGCTGGTTATGCCCAGAAAGCGGTCGAGCTGCCTTCCTGTTATCTCGCCCGGCGAGTATCCGCTGCCGCCCGCTGGGTTGTGCTTGCCGCCCAGCGTGAGGCGCGCGGCCAGCGCCCCGGCTGTCCAATGGGGCACATAGTTGTCAAAACTATGCGCGGCGGCGCCTGTCAAAGCGAGGACGGGCCACGCTGCGTATTCCCATGTTCGGTAGTCGTCGTCGGCCTTGGTCACCGCGCCGCCGCACACCGGGCAGTTGCCGCCGACGAGTTCCGTCGCGTCCCCAACCCAGCTTGTCTCAAGCTTTGCGCCACAACGGGGGCAGTAGTCGCCGCCGGTGTTGCCTCTCCAACCGCAGGGAAGATATGTCCCTGTGCAATCCTTAGTCCCCTGCAGAACATCCTTGCAGATGCGGTTGACGTAGCCGCGTGCCTTCTTCAGGTTGCAGGCGCTGCAGAAGACGTAGTTGGACGTGCACATTCGGCAACTCGGATTCGTGCACTTGTAGCGGTTGGCTATGACGGTGCAAAGTCCGAGGTTCTTGTCCACCGCAGCAAGAACGGATTGCGGCACCGAAATACCCGCGTTATGCGCATCGGCGACGCCATTGAGCACCCACGTGCCTGCGGACATGTTGTTGTGGTACGGGTATCCCGCGCGCCCGTAGTCAAAGCCCCCATGCTGCGGCCACTGGTCCAGCCGGATCAAGTCAAGAACTCTCGCGGCAGACTGCGTGATGCTGTAAGGGGTGGAGCCAATTCTATACACACGATCTCCCGTCGTCCGATAGGCATGAGCCAACGCCGTTAGGATGGTCCCGTATGCGGCAACTTTGGAATCATCAGAAGTTCCCAGTTCCAGGTTTGCGGCTCTTACGGCGGCAGCCAGCCCCTTATCGACAGTCGGGGCAAACTCGCGGGGTTCGTCCGCGGTGCAGCCGAGACGGACAAACGCGCCGAGGGCCATTCCCCAAACCGCGCGGTGTGCTTCGCCTTCGCCGGGGTTCGCCGGCCATCGCCCATTGGACAGTTGCTGGCTCTTGAGCCATCGCAGTGCTTTGAGCACAGCGAGCTCGACCTTGTCCTGCCGGGTCAGGTTGGCCCAGTCGGGGCGCGGCTCGGAAAGTCGGGCATCCGTGGCCGGGCAGTTGAGCACGGTCGTGTCCGCAAGGTACCTCGGCGCGAGCGTCCAATACCATTGCCGGGCGGAAAGCGTGTCATACGAGCGAGGCCACAACCCCTGATACTGCGTGGCATACACGGAACAGGCCTGACCAATCTGTTCGAGGTGGTGCTGGCATTGGAGCTGGACCGCGGCCGAGTGTGCGTGGCCGCCGCCAACAACCAAGAGCATCGCCAGGATAAGAATCAAGACGACGACGACCAAGAGTTCGGCAATCGTCAGCGCACGGCCGGGCGACAAAGACCGCATGGTTCAATGCCCTCTCATCTTGTCCCACACTAATTATATGCTCGCTCATGCGTTCTATCAACGACGCGCCCAGGAATCCGCAAGACAGCGCGGGCACATGGTCACTCCCTTGGGCAGGGGGTGTGCGCTGGGGGATGCGAATGGGCAGATACCGAAGTATCCGCAACCACTTTGCGGTAAAAGTTGAAAGCGGCTCGCCTCGCCCGTAACATGGACTTCGGAAACATGGTTCTCGTTCCGCGCAAAGGAGGTCGCATGCCGAAGAGCGAATTACCGAGAAGCGCCATGCGGGGCGTCGCGAAAAAGATCGTCGATTCCGCAGGCGAAATCCACCGCCGCATCCTGCGGCGACAGAAGCCGTCCATCAGCATCCCCGTCCGCTCGCTCTCGAACTGCCGCTACACGCCGAAGAAGGGCTACTTTGAACTCAAGGGCAGCCGCAAGACGAGGACGCTCACCGTCAGCACGGTCAAGAGCTTCGCACAGACGCTCCGCATGATCGAGTTCTCGAAGCAACTCATCGACACGAACGACATCGCGACGAAGCGGGAGACATACTACGTCTCGAAGAACTGGGACGTCGCGCGGTTCAAGGAGCAGGCCGAATCGGATACGGTGATGGACGACGTCGAAGCAATGTATGAGGTGAACCGCGAGCAGCTCGGCTTCATCCCCGAAGAACACGGGGGCGCGGTCGCAGGGCGGCTCATCGTCGTTGACCGCGAACAGGGTTCCGGACGGACCATCCGGATCGACTGTTCGCGGTTTGGCAGCGGCGCCTATTCGATCCCCATCTCGGTCGAGGACCTGAAGTTCGAGACAAAAGCGAAGTTCATCCTCGCCATCGAGACGGCGGGCGCGTTCCAGCGGCTCGTGAAGCAGGACTACTGGCGGAAGGCCGACTGCATCCTCATCGCGATGGGCGGCGTCCCGACGCGCGCCTGCCGGCGCTTCATCCGCCGCCTCTCCGAGTCGCACGAACTGCCCGTCTATGTCTTCTGCGACTGCGACCCCTACGGCTTCTGCAACATCTACCGGACGCTCAAGGTCGGCAGCGGCAACGCCGGCCACATCAACCAATACTTTTGCGTCCCACACGCCCGATACCTCGGCGTCACCGTCGAAGACATCGAACAGTATGACCTGCCGACGCATCCGCTGCTCGACGTGGACAAGAAGCGGGCGCAGGACGCGCTGCGGAACGACCCCTTCGTCAAGCACTACAAGGCGTGGCAGGACGAGCTCGAGAAGATGATCCAGATGGGCGTTCGCGCCGAGCAGCAGGCCTTCGCCAAGTTCGGCCTGCCCTACGTTGCCGAAAAATATCTGCCCGAAAAGCTCAAGCACCCGGAGAAGTTCCTGCCGTGAAGATGCTGGTCGTCTACGCCCTCATCCCAATTGCGGCGTATCTCCTCGGCTCCGTGCCGTTCGGCCTGATTCTCTGCAAGCTCGTCCGGGGCGTCGATATCCGCGAGCACGGCAGCCGCAACATCGGCGCAGCCAACGCCGGCCGCGTCTGCGGCTGGCCGTTCTTCGCCGGGACGTTTCTGCTGGACTTTGCCAAGGGGCTGGCCGCTGTGCCGCTCGGCGTCCGCGCCGCCTGCTGGTGGTTGGGCTGGCTGGATGCCCCCCCACCTCAAGCGGAAACGCCCGAACTGCTCGGCGTGCTCTACGGGCTTTGCGCCATCCTCGGCCACACGTTCCCTCTCTATCTGCGGTTCCGCGGGGGCAAGGCGGTGGCGACGGGGTTCGGCGTCTTCGTCGCGCTCGCGCCGCTCGCGGCGGTGATCGCATTCGGCGTATGGCTTGTCCTCTTCGCGGCGTTCCGGTATGCGTCGCTCGCCTCGATGGCGGCGGCGGTCGCGTCGCCCGTGGCGCTTGCGGTGCTGGAGCGTGACGCGTTCGGCGTGCGCCTGCCGGTATTCATTCTCGCGGTGGTTGTGGCCGCATTCGTCATCATTCGGCACCGGGCGAACATCCGCCGCCTCCTAGCCGGGACCGAGAACCGCTTCGGGCGGAGGAAGTAGCGGCAAACAGCCGCAGACCGTATGACGGATCAGCGCGCCTGCTGGCCTTCCGCGTCGACGCCGAGCACCAGCACAGGAATGTCGATGTCCGAAACTCCCCGCTGCTCCAAGTCCCACACGAACTGCTCAAAATACGAGACCCCGGTCGACATCTCGTCCGCGAACTGCTTCACCGGGACGATCTCGATCCCTGCATCCACGTGGCCGAGGCGGTGGAAGATGGTCATCTTCGCGCAGACGTTGTAGACCATGAAGGCGTATTTGCCGAACTGGACCTCGACGCCGAGGCCGCCTTTGATGAAGTCCATTTCGCGGAACGCGCCCTTCGGCAATGGCTCGGGCCGATAGCCCGGAACGTAGTATTGCGTCGGATACTCGCAGCGGACCCGGCAGGTCTTCCAGCCGAGCGCGTCGAACGCTTTGGTGAACGCCTTGTTGAGGCGGACAGGGCTGAACAGCACCCGCCCCGGCATCGTGATTTCGCGGCTCTTCTTGCGCTTGCAGCTCTGCGCATCGACGGACGCGATGGCCTGCTCGACCTCGCAGCGCAGTTGGGCGTATCGCTCCGCGACAACCTCCCGTCCGCGATTGAACGAGTACTCCCCGGCGATGATCATGACCGCTCCTCACCGCGTGGCGACGTCCAAAGAGCTGGAACCCGCGACACCTTCTCGCGTCCGGTGGGTTCGTAAACTTTCTTTCCCAGTGGGCGAATCCGCAGCCGGCCGGCGTAGAGGTCGGCTATCCGCTGCGCCGCTAGTGCCACGTACGACTGCTCCTTCTCACAGCCCAAGGCGCGGCGATTGTGCAAGAGCGCCGCCAGCATCGACGAGCCCACGCCGACAAACGGGTCCAGCACCCAGTCGTCCTCGGCCGTCAATGCCAGCACGCAGCGCTGAACCATCTCTATGGGGAACTGGCAGGGATGCACCGTCTTCTCGGGGTGATTCGACTTGACGTTCGGGATGTCCCAGACCTCTCGCTCCCAGTCCTGCAAGACAACGGGCCAGAAGTCCGAGGGATTCTTGCCCAACGGGTTCCCGGAAGGCAGGCCGCGCTTCGGCCCCTTGAAGTGCGCCTTGCCCGGATACTTCGCGGGGATTCGCACGTTGTCCAGGTTGAACACGTACGAGTGGGACTTCGTGAACCAGAGCAGCACCTCATACCGCCCGGAGAACCGCCGCCTCGCGTGGAGACCGTGCTCGAAATGCCAGATGATGCGGTTCCGCAGGTGCAGCCCGCGCCGCTTGAACGCCGGATAGAACACAACGTCCAGCGGGCAAATCTCCCCATCCTCGACGTGATTCCCCACCTGCCAGCACAAGCTGCCGTCCTCGGCGAGCACGCGGGTCAACTCGTCCAGGATGGGAGACATCCCCTCGACGTATGCATCCAGCGGAGCCACTTTCTCGTACGCCTTGCCGAGGTTGTAGGGCGGCGAGGTGATGATGAGCCGGATGGCGCCGTCCGGGACCGTCCGGAGCAAGTCCATGCAATCCCCGCAGAAGAGCACGATCCGCTCCTCAGCCGAGAAGGAATCGGCAATGCGAGGGGCCAGCCCCGGCAGCATGGTGCCCGCATGTTTCATGCGTCTGCTCCTGGACGGGGTTCATCATACGGATCCACGTGCGGCTTGCAAGACCGAACGCCTCGCGGCTCCCTTCTTCCCCTGCGTAATCTGCGCATGCGTCTTTCCCGCGCTTTACATCCCCGCCCGTCTGCGGTAATCTGCGGCGGAAAGGAGTCCGCCGTGCACGTGCTTTTGACGAACGACGACGGCATCTTCGCGCCGGGCATCACCGTGTTGCGGAAGCACGCCGCCGCGCTCGGCGAGGTCAGCGTCGTCGCGCCCGCCGACCAGCAAAGCGGCGCCTCGCACTCCATCAACCTCTACCAGCCCGTCCGGGCGAAGGAAGCCCGGCTCGACGGCCAGCTCGTCGGCCATATGGTCCGCGGCACGCCCGTCGATTGCGTCAAACTCGCCGTCGGCGTCCTCCTCGGCCGGAAGCCCGACGTGCTTATCTCCGGCATCAACGATCGGGCGAACTTCGGCATCAGCGTGCTCTACTCGGGCACCGTCGCCGCCGCCATCGAGGGCGCGCTCATGGGCATCCACTCCATCGCCATCTCTGTCGCCGAGGATGGCGAGCCGGACCTCGACTACGCCGCCGAGGTCGCCTGCGGCCTCGCACGCGAGGCGACCGCGCACCCGCGGCCCCGCCCCGTCCTGCTCAACGTCAACGTCCCCGCGCGGCCACGCGCCGAAATCAAGGGCGTCCGGTGGATTCGCCACAACGTCGCGCCCTACACCGAACGCTTCCGGCCCGTCGCGGCCGAAGGCGAATGGAAGCACTACCAGATTTACGGCGTGACTGGCCCACGCGAACAGTTCCCCGGCGACGACGTCGCCGCGCTCATCGACGGCTACGTCACCATCACCCCGCTACGCATCGACTTCACCGACCACGAGGAACTCGCGGCGAAGAGGGAAGGAAGCAGTCAATAGGGAGCAGTGAGCGAGGGGCAGCGGTCAGGGGGCGCCATCTATCGGCTCCCGTCAAAGCATGAAAATGACTGTCCCATGATTCGGAAATTCTGGGGACACGGGACTTATCTTCCGGAGCCATAGCGGATAGCGGAGCGCTTCTTTTTCGGGTCGGTCGCCAGCCGTCTTGCCAAGTCCTCGCGCACATTCC
>CAZBRH010000123.1:0-5619 GCA_964494245.1 uncultured Planctomycetota bacterium
GCCGACTACTAGCACCGCCTCTGGCAACGCGCAGATCGGCACAAAAGAGGGCACTGTCGGCCGCCCGCTCCCATACGTCGCCGCGAAGGTTGTGGACGTTGAGACGGGGCGCGCTCTTCCGCCCGGACGGGAAGGGCTACTCCTCATCAAAGGCCCGAACGTGATGCTCGGCTACCTCGGCCAGCCCGAAAAGACCGCCGAGGCCATTCAGGACGGCTGGTATCGCACGGGCGACATCGCGCGGATCGACGACGACGGCTTCATCACGATTACCGACCGGCTGTCGCGCTTCAGCAAACTTGGCGGCGAGATGGTCCCACACCTCGCCGTCGAGGAAGCAATCTGCAACATCCTCGGCGTCAGCGGCGCCGAACACGTCTGCGTCGTTACTTCCGTGCCGGATGAGCGAAGAGGAGAGTTACTTGCCGTGCTGCACACCCGGCTGCCCATCTCCGTTGACGAGCTTTGGCGGAAACTGAACGAGACCGACCTTCCGAAGCTCTGGATCCCGCGCCGCGAGATGTTCCACGAAGTCGAAGAAATCCCCGTCCTGGGGAGCGGCAAGATTGCCCTCGCCCGTGTCCGCCGCATCGCGGCAGACATCTGTGGTGGGAGCGGCGCGCACGCAAGCTAACCCGCGAACTCGAATGCCGGGACGCCCCGGACTCCTGGTCGCGCGCGGAAGAGGCCGCCGGCGTGCGGCTCGGCGCGGAGGGCGTCGCTCAGGCCGGCGCGGGCGGTCGTGATGTAGAGGTCGCCCAGTCCCGGCCCGCCGAACGCGCATGAGGAGACGTGGCTTGCCGGGACGGGGATTGTGCCAAGCAGCCGCCCGGTCGCCGGGTCCCAACGCGACACGCAGCGTCCGCCCCACAGCGCGACCCAGAGCATCCCCTCGGCGTCGATGGTCATACCGTCAGGGTGGCCCATTTCGTCCGGCACGACGACGGCAGGCCGTCGGTTCGTGATGTTGCCCGTTTCGAGGTCGTAGTCGAAGGCCGAGACGGTCGCCGTCGGCGTGTCGATGTAGTACATCGTCCGGGCGTCGAGGCCCCACGCGATGCCGTTCGAGTTCGTGACGCCCGCGAGCATCTGCTTCGACGTCAGGTCGGGAAAGAGGCAAAAGAGGGCCGCGCGGCCGGGGTTGTCGCGGCCGGTAATCGTCCCGGCCCAGAACCGTCCGGCGGGGTCGCACTTGCCGTCGTTGAAGCGGAGGCCGGGGTCGCGGCCTTCCGGGTCGCACAAGACGACCAGTTCCTCGGCGTCGGGGTCGAGGTGAGCGAAGCCACTCTCGATGGCGAGCATCAGGCCGCCGGAGGCGCGGGGCACAACGGTGCCGACACGCTCGCCGACGTGGATGGTGCGGTCGGCGCCCGTCGCCGGGTCGAAGATGTGCACCTTGCGGCCCTCGATGTCCACCCAGTAGAGCAGCCGCTTGTTCGAGTCCCAGATCGCGCCCTCGCCGAGAAGCGCGTGGGCGTCGAGCACGAGTTCCACCGTCGGGCGCACAGCAGGACTCCTTGCTAATGGCAGCGCGAATAATGTCGCCGCCGCAATGCCGTGTCAAGATCGACGTTGCGACGAGGGCGTTTTCGTGGATAATGGCGTGACATGACTGGGCGGTTGCGAACGCTGCACATCAACACAGAGCGGACATTCCGCGGCGGCGAGCAACAGGTCCTGCTTCTGATGCAGGGCTTGGTGGAGCGCGGGCACGAGGCCACGCTTATCGCCCAGCCCGACGGCGAACTTGCCCGTCGCGCCGAAAAGGCCGGCCTCAGCGTGCATCGGCTTCGCATCCGTGCCGAGTGGGACCCGATTGCTCTCACGTTCCTAACGGCCAAACTCCGCGAGATGGACTGTGATATTGTGCACATGCACACGGGGCTTGCACACACGCTCGGCGTGGCGGCATCGCTTCTGGCAGGGCGCGGTCGGCGGGTTGTCTCTCGGAGAGTGGTCTCGCCCGTCGGGCGAAACTGGCTGGCGCAGTTCAAATACCGTCGGGGAGTGGACCGCTACATCGCGATTTCAGAGGCGGTGAAGCGGACACTCGTAGACGGCGGAGTCGCGCCGGAGCGCGTGGCTGTAGTCCATTCGTGTGTTGACATCGCAGGTTTGGAGAGCGTCGCTGACCGTGCAGGGTCATTCCAAACGGAGTTCGGGATTCCGAGGGGAGCGCCGGTTATCGGAAGTGTAGGGGCGCTTTGTGAGCCGAAGGGTTTTGAGTATTTCATCGACGCGATTCCGGTTGTCATGAAGGATGTGCCGGACGCCAGGTTCCTGCTCGTGGGGGATGGCGAACTGCGAGGACAACTCGAGGCGCGAGCGGCGGACCGGGGCATTGGGCGCGATCACCTCGTGTTTACCGGTTGGCGGAACGATGTCCCGGAACTGCTGCGGTTTTTCGATGTGTTTGTGTCCTCGTCAGTTCGGGAGGGGCTTGGGACGGCGGTGCTTCAGGCGATGGCGGTGGGAACGCCTGTTGTGGCGACGGACGCGGGCGGGCTGCCGGAGGTAGTCTTGGATGGTGAGACGGGAGCGGTTGTTCCGGCGGGCGATGCCGCGGCTCTTGGGCTCGCCATCGCCGCGCTCTTGAATGACGCCGGATTTCGTGAGAGAATACGAAGCGCTGCGTATCGCAGGGTCCGAGAAGAGTTCACCCCGGCAAGAATGGTCGAGGGAACGCTGGTGGTGTATCGGGATGTTCTTGGTGCATGTTGAACGCGGGGACGCGGAGCGGTTTTGATGGGTAAAGGCGGGAAAAGGTTTCGTGAGCGGCTCGATAAGAACCGTCCCACTCTGCGGGACATTTTTACCCGCTACCGCATGCTGCGCTACGCCAGACCATACCTCAAGTATGTGTTGCTGATGGTTCTCTTCATCGCAATCTATGCGGCGTGCCACGGCGCGCAGGTGGCCGTGTGCCGCGAGTTGCTGAAGCAGGACCTGTGGATTCCGCCGCAGCCGCCGCCGACAATGAGCATTGACGACATCGTGAATCAGTTGCCGGAGGACCTGGAGCCGAAGGCGCGCGAACTGGTTCGCAAAGATTTTGCCTCCGACATGGAAGAGGCGCTCACGGAAAAGGAGCGGAAGCTTGTCCCCCGCGAGAAGATTCTGGCGGAGGCGGCTGCTTTAGAGAACGTATCGTCCGAAGACCTGCTCTTTGTCCCGGCAATCAGTCGGCTCGTTGAGCCGATTGACAAGCGGGATGTCTCGGAAGTCCTGCGAAAGATTTACAGCCGAATGAGCGAGAAGGTGCTTGCGGTTGCCGCGACGGTCGAGGGTTCGCCTCTGCACGCGGAACTTTCGCAGGTGGTGAGCAACGCATATGCCCGGTTGCAGCGGCAGCCGGACATGAGCCGGGTGCGGATGCTGTGCCTTGTCTTGGTTGGTCTCGCCCTGGTTGTTGGTGTGGCGGTGTTGGTTCGAACGCTGCTCCGCGCGTGGGTGCTGGCGATGATCGCCCGCGACGTGCGGAACGACCTTTGCAGCCACATCATCAGTCTCGACATGCGGTTCTTTACAGACCGTGCAACGGGTGATTTGATCTCGCGCCAGACCAGCGATGTTTCCGTCGGCGTCCAGGCGCTCGGCTATCTTTTCGACAACCTGGCCGTCGAGCCGTTCATGGCGCTCGCCTATGCGGGTGCGGCCTTTTACATCAACTGGCGGCTTGCGCTGATCTTCTTTGTGACGACACCAGTCCTTTTTTTCCCGATTCTGTATCTGGCGGGTCGGATCAAGAAATACGGCCTTCAGCGGCAGGAGAAGATCGCCGAGTTGACCTCGCTGATGTCCGAGACGTTCCAGGGCATCCGGGTCGTCAAGGGGTTCCGGGCCGAGGAGCGGAAGCTCCGCCAGTTCCGCGAGGTTAACGATCGGTTCGTCCGCCGGATGTTCAAGGCGCTGAAGCTCAAAGGCATCAGCCGCGCGATTACGGAGCTTTTCGCCAACGCTTCGCTGGCGGGCATCATGCTGCTCGGGTCCTACATTGTCATTATCGGCGTCTTCGGGCTGCGCATGGATGCGCCCGACATCCTGCTCTTTGGCGGCTGCATGCTTGTCATGTCGAAGCCCATCAAGCAAGTCATCCGGGAGTATGGCGACTTCGTTGAGTCTATGGCCGCGTCAGAGCGCATCTTCGAGGTGTTCGACGTGAGGCCGGGCATCCGGGACGCGCCGGACGCCATCGAGCTTCCACCGATTCGCCGGTCGATTGCGTTTCGGAGTGTGAGCTTCGCATACGACGGTCCGCTCGTTCTCGAAGACATCAGTTTCGAGGTGCAGCGCGGTCAGGTCGTCGCGGTCGTTGGCCACTCGGGCGCCGGCAAGTCCACGCTCCTCGATCTCATCCCGCGATACTACGATCCAATCTCCGGAAGCGTGGAGATCGATGGCGTGGACATCCGCAAGGTCACGCTCGCTTCGCTACGCAACCAGATCGCGCTTGTCTCGCAGGATCCGTTCCTTTTCCAGACAACGATTGCCGAAAACATCCGCTACGGTCGGTTCGATGCCACCGACGAGGAGGTCATCGAAGCGGCGAAGGCGGCGAACATACACGACTTTATCCAGGCGCTTCCTGACGGCTACGAGACCCTCTGCGGCGAGCGCGGCGTCAAACTTTCGGGCGGCCAGCGCCAGCGGATTACCATCGCACGAGCCATCCTAAAAGATGCTCCGATTCTTATTCTCGACGAGGCGACTTCTTCCTTGGACGCCGACTCCCAGCGGCTTGTTCACGAAGCCCTGCGCCGCCTGATGGAACACCGGACGACCTTCGTCATAGCCCACCGTCTTTCTACTGTCCAGCACGCCGAGAAGATCATCGTGCTCCGCGGGGGCCGGCTGGTCGAGACAGGCACGCACGAGGAGCTGCTCGAAGCCCGCGGGGAGTACTGGCGGCTCTACAAGACGGAGTTCGCCAGGGTCGTGGAAGTCGGAGCGCTCTCGGACGCTTCTGAATGAGCGATGCAGGCGCCCCACGATTGTCCCGCGTTGGGTTGCGGCGGCGTGTGCTGTTCTTGACGGGGCGGCTCGAGCCAACGGCCATCTGTCGGGCGATTCTCGCGCTGGCTTGTCACTTGCGCCGCCTTGGTTGTTCCGTCGAGATAGTTTGCCGTGGCGGTAGTGTCGCAAGCGTTGACCGACGGCGCGCCTCGCGCAAGGGTGATGACCTGCCGCCGGTTGCTGTTTCGCGGGCGCTCGACACGAACCTGCGGGGCTACTTGAGTCTTGGGCGGCTTGCGCGCCGCGTGGCCGAAATTGCGCCGGATATCATCCACGTGCACGGTTCGCGTCTGGCGGGCGTCGCAGCCCGTCTTGCCCGCCGAGCTCGCAAACCCTACGTCCTCTCAATCGGCGACTTCGTCGATCCCGGCCATTCGCTCGTTATGTCCCGTCGTTTCCTTAAGGCCGTCCTTGTGGCAAGCGACGCGGTGCGGGTTGACCTTGTTAACCGGCTTCACGTGCCGCGCGACCTCGTTCAACTTGTTCCGGATGGAGTGGACATCGCGGAATACCCTGTCCACGAAGCGCGGCTGGGCGGGCCGGTGCTTCCTGTCGTCGGGACAATAGCTCGGCTGGACGAGGACAAGGGGCACGAGTTCTTCATCC
>CAZBRH010000123.1:5686-8055 GCA_964494245.1 uncultured Planctomycetota bacterium
CGCAAGCGGCTGCGGAACCGCGCGGCTGAGCCCCACCTTGTTGATCGGATCACGTTCGCGCGGGCACCGATCAACCAACTCGAGGTCCTGAAGGCCATCGACATTCTCGTTGTGCCGGCGCTCCGTGAGGCCCTCGGTCTTCCGGTGATTGAGGCGATGGCCTGCGGGATTCCTGTTATTGCGGCAAGCGCGGGGGGCATCTTTTCGCTCATCGAAAACGGCAGAACCGGCATTCTCGTGCCGAAGAAGGACCCCGACGCCATCGCCAGTCAGGTCGAGCGCTTGTTGGACGATCCTGAATTTGCGGGAACGCTGGCCGCGCAGGGGAGGGCGCGCGTCGCCGAGATCTTCGATATTCGCTCCGCCGCCGAGCGAATCAGCGGCGTCTATGAGGGCGTTCTGGGGAGCGAGGACGCTGCAGTTGTCGGCTCATAGCCCGACGAACTGCTTGAAGTTGCCAGAGAGCATGGCGGCTACGTCGCGCTCAATGTCGGCCCTCGTAAGTCGCCAGCCGGCGTCGAGTAGGTCAGTGCACTTGCGGATGAGGATATCAGCTATGACTTTGCGCGAATGCGACCACTTATAGAGGAGTTGGTCGAGCACGCGGGCGTCAGAATGCTGCGGGATGAACCGTGTTCCAAGGAGTTCGACCCGCTCGCTCGTCATTTCCGCGATGACGCTTGGCACGTTCAGGAACCACCAGCAACCAAAAACCATCAGGTTGTGGAACTTGCGAGCGGCAACGCAGAGTTCGTGCTGGTTTTCGCGCGAGAGATACGTGGCGAGAAACTTGTTCCCGGGGTTGTTGCGGCAGAGGCGCTCGAGCGAGCCGATGTCCGCCTTACCGACGCCGTCGCCAGCGAGGCCGAGCGGCGGATTGATCAGCTTTTTGACGCCAATCATCATGGCGAAGGGGAGGCCGCGTTCGCGCGAGAAGGGCAGGATACAGCGCTCGATGAGCGCTCCGCGTGTAGACTTCTCGGGGTATGTGAAGTCGGGTGGGAGTGAGGCGGCCATGTAGACAGGGCGCATACGGTCGGCGTGGTCCCCGAGGAAGCGGCGGACTTCGGCACAAGTTGCGGCGTTGAGTCTTGCAGCGACCTTGTAGCCGGTGGACCGGAGCTTCAGGGCGGCGCCGGGCCAATCGTTCAGAAGCCCGTCGATGCGCATTGCGGCAAGGAAGCGGGAATCTCTCAGAACGGGGCGGACATGTCCGCCCCGTTCTCCCCATACCACTTGTTCGGCGGGGTCGAAGATGTCGTTGGTCATGACGACGGCTTCGAGGTTTGCGGTCTTGAAGACAAAGTCGAGATAGTCTTCGACCTTCATCGAACGGAAGTGGGAGCGGAGTTGTTTGAGCGTCGTCCGGCGTGGGTCGAAGCCGAGGGCTTTGATGGTCGTGACGACGCCGCGAGTTGCCTCCGAGACGGGCGTATTTCGGACAAAAAGCGTATGCCAGATGTATTCTGCTTGTTCGGGTTTCGGCATCGCATAGAACTTACCATAGGGCATCGGGGCGTGAAGCATCGTTTCGCAGATGAGGTAGTGGTAGGTGAGGAGCTCATCGATGCCCCAGAGCAGGAGCTTGCCGAACGCCGGGCTATAGAGGTGTGTGTGCACATCGAGCACGGGCGTCTTCTCGACAACGGCGGAAACGGTTCGAGCGAGCTCTGGCTTCGTCATTAGGATGACCTCCATGTGTCGTTGGTCTGAGCAAGGGCGGATGATATTCTGCTCGATCGGGCGCGTCAACAGGGGCGGGCAGGGGGGCTTACGCCGGTTCGCGCTTGGTGCGGGTTTTCGCGGAGACTTCGTATACGCTCCGTTCGCCACGGACGACGGCAGCGTTGATGACGTAATCGCGGATATCCTTGTGGGATGGGAGCTCATACATGATGTCCAGCATGATTTCTTCTATGATGGCGCGGAGGGCTCGGGCTCCGGTATCCCGCTCGCGGGCTCGGCGGACGATTTCCACAAGGGCGTCTTCCGTGAACTGAAGCGTGCAGTTCTCCATTTCGAAGAACTTTTGATATTGCCGGATGATGGCGTTCTTGGGTTCAAGGAGGATGCGGGTAAGCTCGCCTTCGGTCAGGGGCCGGAGCGCGGCGATGACAGGAAGCCGACCGATGAACTCCGGAATAAGGCCGTATTCAAGGAGGTCTTCTGGGGCAACTTGGGCGAGCAGCTCTCCTCGGCGCATTTCATCCACGTCGCTTTGGTCCCTGTTGAAGCCGATCATCTTGTGGCCGACGCGGCGGCTGATAATGTTCTCGATGCCGCTGAACGTGCCGCTGCAAATAAAGAGGATCTGGGACGTGTCCATCTGGATGTATTGCTGTTCGGGGTGTTTCCGACCGCCTTGGGGC
>CAZBRH010000124.1:0-7064 GCA_964494245.1 uncultured Planctomycetota bacterium
GTCCTTTACAAATGGAGTGCGGCGGCAGGACGCCGCCTTTGGAGGCCGCGGAGCGGCCAACAGAAATGCTCGCCTCGCTCAGCGGAATTCCAAGGCGGCGCCGTGCTGCCGCAATTCCAAAAAGCCGCCGGAACACCCGTGGCGGGTGGAACAGATTTTTCGTGCGGCAATTCGCCGTTGTGCATTCTGCGGCGTTCCGGTATGATGTGTGCCGGGATAAAAGCCGCCCCGGCCTGATACGCAAAGGACGGCCATGCTGCGACGTTATCTGCTAATCTTGGGCGTTATCGGGGCGGCCTGTGGCGGCCGGGCGGCCGCTGGGGCCGATGCCCGGCTCGATATGGGCAATGGCCACGCGGCCCTTGTGGACGAACGCGGCGTCATTCGTGTCCTCACGGGCGACGTGAGCTTGCTCCGCGAGGTCTTCCTCGGTGCGTGGGTCAAAGACGACTTCGTTGACCAACTCCAAGCGGTGAAGTGCGCGGGGGCCGAGCGCGATGGGATGCTCGTGCGCACCGGCCAAATCCCGGGCGGCCTCCGGTACGAGGTCTTCGCCCGGACTACCCCTCCCGGCCCAGACGGGCTTTCAGACCTTCTGCTCACCTACGTGGTCGAAACGCTGCTTTTCCCAGAGGCGAAGGCGGCGGTGCTCGTGCGGTTTCCTGTCCCGGCCTTTGCAAGCAAGACGGTATTTTTGGGCAACGCTGCGGTAGGCGCGTTTCCAGCAGAGCAGGGAGAAACGCCCTGGGCCGCGCGGCGCGCCGCCGCCCGCGAAATCAACATCAAGGACGGCAACCAGACCGCTCTCTTCATCGGCCGACAGGACACCGGTGAAGTGCTTGTGCAGGATGCGCGGAGATGGGGAGCGGGGGCCTACGAGGCGCAACTCTATCTGATGCCCACGCGAAGTCAGGCGCCAAGCCGTCGGATTCTGCACCTCATCGTTTCGCTTTCGGAACGCCGTGGGCCGACAGTTGCCTCACTGACGACAAACCGTCCGCCCGCAGCAGAAGACAAGCCGCCCGCTCTCCCGCGATTCGGCAAGCTTGAAATAACCGCCGACCTGTGGGCGCGATTCGACAATCCCTACGACGGGACCGAGATCGAGGTCATCGGCCTTCTGCATCAGCCCGACAGGGCGGTGCACAAGGTGCGGGGGTTCTTCTTCCAGGACTTCGAGCGGAGCAGCGTCAACGGCAGGGAGGTGCTCACGCCCGTCGGCCCGCCCCGCTGGCGCGTCCGCCTCACCCCGACTCAGGTGGGCGAGCACACCTACACCGTCGGAATCAAGACAAAAGGTGGGGAATACTGGAGCAAGCCATATCCGATCTACGTCGTCGAGTCCGACACGCCCGGCTACGTCTCGGTGCACACGCAGAACCCGAAGTTCTTCCAGTTCAGCAATGGCAAGACGCTCTTTCTTCTCGGCCACAACGTTTGCTGGGGGTCTGAAGAGAAGCGGTCCTACGACTACGACACGTATTTCCGTCGGATGAGCCACGCGGGCGAGAACTACACCCGCGTCTGGATGTGTTCGTGGGACACGGGCATCGAGTCCGACCGGCTCGATAACTACCGGCTCGATGCGGCATGGCGGCTGGACTACATTCTCGCGCTGGCGGAGCAACGCGGGATATACGTCAAGCTCTGCTTCGACAACGCTCACGATTACACAAAGCCGGAGAAGCGGAAGTTATTCGGATACTGGAAGGAGAACAACGGGCCGTGCGAGAAGCCCGTTGACTTCTTCACGTCCGAGGGAGCACGCGCGGCATACAAGCGTCGGCTCGATTACATCGTCGCGCGCTGGGGCTACAGCCCAAACATCATGGCGTGGGAACTCTGGAACGAGGTGAACTACGTCACCGGCGATGACCCGGCCGCGCGCGCGCCGATTGTCGACTGGACAGATGAGATGGCCCGATACCTCAAGGCCAACGACCCGCACAGGCACCTTGTCACTACCAGTCTCGGCCTGCACACCGTTTGGGACGAAGTCTGGCAGCTCGACTCCATCGACTTCGCCCAAATCCACGCATACATCCCGAAGCCGCAGGACATCGTGCGGGACGAAGAGAAGGACGCCGTGTTGACGGTGCTTCGTGCCGCCGAACGCATCGCGCGCTTCGGCAAGCCCTATCACGTCGCTGAGTTCGGTTACCTCGACCTCGAGGCCGCCAATCGAACCAACGAAAGCGACCCCGGCGGCATCCACCTCCACAACGCCATTTGGGGCGGGCTTTTTTCGGGTGCCGCTGGAACGCCCGCGAGTTGGTGGTGGGAATACGTCCACGACCGCAATCTCTGTCGGCACTACGCCGCCGTCGCAGGGTTCCTTGCTGACATCGACCTTGCCGACAGGGGCTGGAACCAGATTGCGGCTGCGGGTGCGTCGGACCACCGGATTCTCGGCATTCGCAAACGCGATGCCTGCGCGATGTGGATTCAACGCAAGGGAAACGACTGGTATCGACGCATCGTCGAACGCAAGCCCGTCGAGCCGCTCGGTGAACTGAAGATTCGCGTGCCCGATGTCGAACCAGGCAAATACCTCGTCATCTGGTGGGATACGACGGG
The DNA here is from genome assembly GCA_964494245.1 of uncultured Planctomycetota bacterium. Lineage (GTDB taxonomy): Bacteria > Planctomycetota > PUPC01 > PUPC01 > PUPC01 > CAZBRH01. Next base: position 2,578 of record CAZBRH010000124.1, read on the forward strand.
CGGGGAGATTACCCGCCATCCGCAGCTTGCGGCGCCGCGCGAAGGAACGCCGAACGTATTCGACCTTGTTCTCGAAAGAAAAATGAACGTCGGAGGGCCCGACATCGCCGTGAAAGCAAGGAAGTTCCAGTAGCGGAGGGAGGAGAGCGATGCGAACAAGGGCAGTGTGTCTGGTGTTGGCAGGACTCGCTCTGGCGGCCGCGGCCGGATGCGGGCCGGCCGGCGGCAGCTCCACCGTCAACGTCCCCGAACTCGGCCTCACGATGGCCCTGCCCGTTGGCTGGGTCGCCGATCCGAGCAACCCCAGGATGTTCTATGACCGCGAAGAGCGGGACGACAACTTCGGCATGGTTGAGGACTACCCGCTTGAAGGCAAGACGCTCGCCGAATACGTCGATGCCCTACCGGCGATGGGAGCGAAGTTCCTCTCGAAGACGCCGCTCACGATAAGCGGCCACGACGCCTTCGAGATTGTCTCTCAGGCCGCCTACACCGTCATCGAGGTCAACATCAAGAAGGGCGACCGCGTCATTCGTGTCTCGTTCCGTGCGTTGACGGAGGACTTCCCCGAGCACGAGGCCTCGATGCGCGAAGCCCTCCAGGGCATCGTCCTCAAGTAGTCGCGCGACCGGCCCGGTCAGGCAGTGCTGCTGCCCCTACCGCAGGGCATCGATCATCTGCTGAAGCGAGGGCACGCTCTTTCCGGCCTGCTTCGCTTCGACCCACGCCTTGGCCGGTTCGTAGCCCTTGCGGCCCATCAAGCCGCAGGCGAGGACTTTGCCGGCCTCGACGCCGGGCTGGTTGAAGGCGTCCACGCCGTAGAGTTGTCCGGAGATTGCGGCCTTTACTTCGAGCATGTGGATGAACTGGCCGAGTGCATAGGCGTCGAGCACGGGGAAGCAGATCGTGTAGTTCGGGCGGCTGGCGTCGGTCAGAGCGAGCGTCGTCGCAATCCGCTCGTATTCCACCAATTCGTTGAACGTGTGCCCGCCGATGTAGGCGAGTTCTTCAACATGTTCGTAGGCAGGCGGGATATCCAGTGTGTGGCGAAACGCCGCGACGCGGAGGAAGCAGAAGACCTTGTCGTTCGGACCTTCGCGGTAAAGCTGAACTTGCGAGTGTTGGTCGGTGACGCCGAGGGCCTTGATGGGCGTGGGGCCGACGGCGTCGGTCTTGCCCAAGCTTTCGGCCCAGAGCTGCCGATACCAGTCGGCCATCGAGTAGAGCGCGCTGGAATACGGCATCATCACGGACATCCGATGGCCTTTGCCGTAGAGGATGTATTCGACCGCGGCGGCCATGTAGGCATCGTTTTCCGCTGGATCGGCTGAGGAGCAGCGGCGCCGGTCGGCGTCGGCTGCCCCCGCGAGCAGGGCGTCGATGTCGATTCCGATGAGCGCCGCGGGCAGGAGACCAACCGGCGAAAGGACGCTGAACCGCCCGCCCACGCCATCGGGCACTTCGAGCGACGCAAGGCATTCGGCGTCGGCAATTGGCCGCAGAGCGCCCTTCTTGCGATCTGTAACGGCAACGACGTTCTTTGACAAGTCGCCGCGAAGCAGGGAACGCACGAGCAGGAACTGCGCCATCGTCTCGACCGTCGAGCCGGACTTCGAGATGACGATAAAGAGTGTTCTTGGCGGGTCGATTGCGTCCAGCAGCCCCTGCATCCGATCCGGGTCGATGTTGTCCTCGACATAGAGCCGCGGACCGCCGCGCACCTTGGTGGGCAACTCGTTATATAGCGGATGACATAGAGCCGACCGAAGCGCAATCGCGCCGAGCGCCGAGCCGCCGATTCCGAGCACAACGACGGCGTCGAACCGTCCGGCGACCATTGCTGCCACGCGCTTCACCTGCCGGACGTTTTCGGCGGCATACGGCAGGTCGTAGAAGGCCACCCTGCCCGACGTCCGAAGCCGGCCAAGTTCCGCGTGGCCAGCAGGCAAGCGAGCGGCAACTGCCGCCAGTTCCGCGTCGGTGATCCCGTGCTCCTCGCCAATCGTGCGCGCCATCGCGTTCGTGAAGTCAAACTCAATCCCAGAGATGCTCATCCTTGACTCCTTGAAAAACAATCCGAAACTCAATACACTATCGTAAGGTGCCCGGGTGGCTCAGTGGTAGAGCAGGGCTTTCGTAAAGCTCAGGTCGTCGGTTCGAATCCGACCCCGGGCTCCATCGCCACCACCTGTCGTGTTCCTGCCCCCGGTCCTGCCCCTAATCTTGTTCCTCCTCTCGTCGGCTGGCCATCAGCGGCCAGAGCCGCATGAGCACGAACGAAAACGCCCCTGCGGCGACCGCCCAGGCAAGCTCTGCCGCTGCGTTCGGAACGCTGCCTTCTACTGTCAGCGTCAGCAGTGCGCCCGCCAGCAGTCCGGTGCCAAGTTGCGCCTGCTCCGCGAACGAGCGTGCGCGGTCGGGAGTGTATCGCGGCGGCACCCGCGCTCCCACAATCCCCAGCCGCGCGGCGAGCCAGACCGCGAGCGCTGCACCGAGCAGCCCGTGAGGGTGTGCCAGCCCGAAGGCACCCACCGCCAGCACCAGCGCGATCATCAGACCCAGCACCAGCCCGAACGTCGGCCGCGTGACCGGCGGGTCCCCGATTATCGTCTCCACCAGCCCGACATATATGCCGAGCGCCAGCGCAAGCCGCGCTACCTGCGCCGATACCGGTAGAGCGACAACGAACCCCAACGACGCGGCTGTGCAGGCGAACAGCAACCCGAGCACGCACCGCGCCCCCGGTGTGGACCATGCCGCATCTGAACGCAGGATGGCCACAACCAGCAGCATGCCAGCGGCGAACAGCGCCCCGGCATCTGCAAGAGCCGCCAAGATGGGTCCAAGCGCCACCACCCCGCCCAGGAACCAGATCGCAACGCCGCCACGCCTGCGCTGGCGGAGCGTGACCGCACGAGCAGCCCCGCCGACGCAAAGCGCCGCCGCTCCGCAAAGGAGCAAAAGTTGCCCGGTATCAAGCGACTTCCACGTGTGCGTGAAAAAGTACCCGGCCCACACACAAGGCAGCGCAACCGCGAGTTCGCAGACCAGCTGACGTGTATCCCGGCCGAATTCGACCATGTTTACCCCGCGCATCCTTTCGGGCCGAGTATAGCGGCCCCCGGTCAGTCGTCAAGCATCGCCGCGCGCTCGCGCCTTGAGCAGGCGGTGCAGCCGGCGATATAATGCTTGTGCGAAAGACGTCAGGGAATCCGGCCTGCGAGAAGCCCTGTTCTCAAGATGGGGGGCGAGAAATGAGTTCAGCAGAGAAAGACCGTGAGCGGAAGGATTTTTTGTGGGCGACGAGCGGCGGCGATTCGTTCCGCAGGGGCTTTTTGGCTGCGGGGGTGGTTCCGCCGCTCTTGCTGCAATGGACGTTTGAGGGCTGCGGCTGGGTCTCTGGCGGCATTGTCGTGTCCGGTTCCACGGCGGTCTTCGGGGACCGAAGCGGAAAGCTCTACGCCGTGGACGCGAGGGACGGACGCAAGCTCTGGGAGTATGAGCTACGTGGCCTTGCGGTCGGCACCCCTGCGATTGAGGGCGACCGCGTCTTCGCGGGATCGTCGGCGCTGGCTGTTTGCGTGGACCTTGCCACGGGGGCGGAGGTATGGAAATCTCGGACACGGGGTTCCGGTGAGGTCGCGTTGGCTGGCTGCGCCCTGTGCGCGGGCGGGCGCGTGTTCTTCTGTGACGAGCGGCTTGCCATCTTCAACGCGGAAGACGGGCGGCCCTCGGGCGGGATGTTCGCGGGCTTCGAAGCGTATTCCCATACCGGCGCCTGCTCTCGCAAAGAGTTCGTCTATATCCTAACACAGCACGAAATCCGCTGCCTTTCGCTCGAAACGGGCACAGTGACCGGCTCGGTGGCGCTCGAAAAGAAGCTGACCGCCGGCCCTGTGCTCACGGGGGAACTGCTCCTCTACGGCACGAGCCAATCGCGGATCGAGGCGGTAGACCTGAAGACCCTCGCCCGCGCCTGGGTATTCGAGATGGAGGACCGACTCGTGCATGCGGCGGAGACGGACGTCGTGTCGCGGCCGGCTTTTGCGCAGGGTCGAGTGTTCTTCGGCGGACCGGACGGCAACATCTATGCGCTGCATTCATCGACGGGGGAGCGTATCTGGAAATACCGCACGGGCGCCCGACTCGAGAGTCCGCCGCTCGTCATCGGCGATGTCGTCTATGTTCTTGCGGCGAAGGGCGTATTTCTCGGCTTGTCCGCTGCCGAGGGGCGCGTGCTCTGGAAGCACAACGCGGGCAGGTATCTCTCGCCAGCAAGCTGTGCACCGGCGCCAGGCGGCGGCCACGTGCTCGTGGGCTGGGACAAACTCTACGCGTTCGGGCCAGCAACCTGAGCCGCTCACTCCCGCTCTTCGACGACCATGCTGAGGACGACGTTTTGGTTGCCACGCCGCACCACAAGTTGCACCGTCATGCCCGGCCGCATCCTGCCGAACAGGGCGTAGTAGTCGCGGCGTGAGCGAAGC
>CAZBRH010000124.1:7074-7496 GCA_964494245.1 uncultured Planctomycetota bacterium
AGGTGCGGCATCGCCTGCTCGGCGACAACGAAACCAGCGATGATGTCCCCGACCTTCATCCCGGCCTTTGCCGCGGGGCTGTCGGGTTCGACGACGGCCACGGTCATTGAGCTGCTGCTCTTGACGTCGAACTTGAAGCCGACGTATGCAGGCCCGTGCTTTTCGATGGTCATTTTGAACGTGTGCTGCGTGGCGGCCCCGTCCTTCGGGTCCCTGCGTTCCACCCGGAGAGCGACCTCGGTCCCGATGGGATATCTGGCGAGAGCGCGATGGTAATCCTGCACTGTTTCGATGATCGCGCCGCCGACGGCGCGGATTACGTCGCCGACGCGGACTCCGACCTCCGCCGCCGGTGATCCCTCGCGGACGCGGCGCACGATGGCTGGCTCTTCCTGCTTGTCCGGGCTGCTCTCGAGCAAGAT
>CAZBRH010000124.1:7561-7833 GCA_964494245.1 uncultured Planctomycetota bacterium
AGGAACCGCTTTACCTGATTGGACGAGACCGCATAGCCGACGCCGGTGTTCTGGCGTAGGCCGAAGCGTGTCTGAATCTGTGCGTTGACTCCGATGAGTTCTCCCCTGAGGTTGATGAGCGGCCCGCCGGAGTTGCCGGGGTTGATGGGCGTGTCGGTTTGGATCGCATCGTAGGCGTGGGGTCGGTCTACGTGGAGCGCGCTCACGACCCCGAGGGTGAACGTCGGCTTCCCGTCGATTCGTCCCAGGGCGAACGGGTTGCCGATGGCCGT
>CAZBRH010000125.1:0-7710 GCA_964494245.1 uncultured Planctomycetota bacterium
GCCCGCTCAATGTTCGAGTGGATGGCCGTCGCACCAGCTTCTTCGAATGGCTCGGCGCCGGCACCTATCGGCTGACCCATGAAAACGAGCGCTGGGAAGGGACAGAGCGCCCCCCCGTCACGTCCCTCGACTTCGGGTTCGGCATAGACCGGCTGTTTCTCTGCCTCGACGTAGCCGAGCCGGATTGGGGGCAGGCCGACGAGTTCGCCTTGGAGCTTTGGCTGGCTGAGCTAGGCGAGCCCGCACTTGTCGTTAGATTTAGCGCACAGGAAGCGCAGATCGAGGCCGTCGGGGGCGGCCCCGTTGCCGGGATCGAGGCCGCACGCGACCGCGTGGTGGAGATCGGCGTCCCCATCGAACGAATCGGCCTGCGACGCGGACAGACCGCCGACTTCTTCCTGCGCGTTTTCGAGGCCCGGAGCGCCGTCCAGCGAATCCCTCTCTCCGGAACGATCCCCCTCGCTGTCCCGGAAAATCCGGAGGCCGGATATCCCGATGCAGACGCAATGGTCTAGGCGGAGTTCTGACGCACAGAGGAAACCTTGTGAACGCGACGCACGACGTGGTCGTAGTCGGAGGCGGAACCGCTGGCGTGATTGCGGCGGTTCAGGCCGGACGCGCTGGAGCTCGCACTCTCCTCGTAGAAAAGAACGGCATCCTCGGCGGCACGATGGTCACCGGTGCCGTCGCGTATCCTGCATCCTTCCACGCGCACGGCGCGCAGATTATTCGTGGCATCGGATGGGAGCTTTGCTGCCGCGCCCGCGCGGAGGTCGGCGAGCCGCCTCCCGATCCTGCGACAATGCGCGGGCAGGGCGGAGGACGTCTCCACTTCGACGTGAACCCCGCCGTCCTTGCCGCCGTCGCGGACGAAATGGTCCTCGACGCCGGAGTTGAGATGCTCTTCCACGCCATGCCGGCGAGCGTGCAGACGAAGGGCGCCGGATGGGACCTTTCGGTCTGCACGAAGGCGGGGCTGCGGAACGTTCGCACGGATATCCTCATCGATTGCACCGGCGACGCCAATGTTGCCGAGTTGGCCGGCTTCGCAGTCCACCGCAATCCAGAACTTCAGGCCGCCACGCTCGTCGTTCGCGTGAGTGGATATGATGCGGACACCCTCGACTACGGGGCGATTCAAGAGGCCTTTGAACGCGAAGTTGCCGCAGGGCGAATGAAGCGCACGGACCCCGGCTGGGGCAACGGGCGCATCCACTTCTTCCTCAAGAACTACGGCGGCAACCGCATCCATGTCGTCGGTGTGGACGCCAGCACCAGCAAGGGCAAGACCGAAGCCGAGATTGAAGCCCGCAGAGCGATGCTCCGCCTGCTCCGCTTCTGCCGCAAACAGCCGGGAATGGAGCGCTTCACCATCGACTTTTGCGCCACCGAGTGCGGCATCCGCGAAACCGCCACCATCGTCGGCAAGAAAACAATCACGATTCAGGATTACGCCAGCGGACGGCTCTGGGACGACGCCGTCTGCTATTCCTTTTATCCGGTGGACATACACCGGGCCGACTGGCTAGATTTCCGCGAAATCCCCGCGGGCATCTACCCAACCATCCCGCTCGGGGCGATGTTGCCAGTTGGCAGCCGTCGGCTCATCGTGGCAGGCCGATGCGTGTCCGGAGACCAGGAATCGAACTCCGCATATCGCGTCCAAGCCAGCTGCATGGCAATGGGACAGGCCGCGGGCGCCGCGGCAGCCCTAGCGGCGAAACTCGGCATCGATTTCGAGGAACTGCCGATGGCCGAATTGCTTGATCTTCTGCGGCAGCACGACGCCATCGTCCCCGGAGACATTGGACGTGACGCCGCGCCGCAGACCACCGTGTAAAGGAGCAAGACACAATGTCGCGACAAATTATCTCGCTGAACGGTGTTTGGGGCTTCGCGCTAGACCCTTACGGGATGGCCGACCGGCAGCAACGGTGGAAGAGTCCGTCGCCGCCGCCGGACGCCGTCGCAGACAGGGTCTTCCCTGTCGATTGGACACCCCTCCGCGTTCCCGGCACATGGAACACGCAGCGAAAGGAGTTTTTCTACTATGCTGGGACGGCCGTCTATCAACGTGAGTTCGAATTCGCACCAAAGCTTCGCAACCGGCGAGTATTTCTCCGGTTCGATGGCGCGAACTATCGCACAACGGTCTGGCTCAACGGCGAAAAGCTCGGCGTCCATCGCGGCGGCTTTACCCCGTTCTCGTTCGAAATCACGAACCTAATCCGCCGCCGCAACCACCTCTTCGTCGAAGTCGACAACACCGAGAAGAAGGACCGCTGCCCGACCATCGGGCCAGACTGGTTCAACTACGGCGGCATCCACCGCGGCGTCGGCATCGAGATCGTTCCAGCGGCATTCATCCGCGAACACTTCATCTGGTGGGACGGGCGATTTGTTCGCGGCCGCATCGCCGTTGACGGTTGTTCGGAAGGCACAGTCTGCGTCCGCATCGGCAACCTGATCAACGAAGAGCTTTCGCTCCGGAATGGCGTTGCGAACCTTCGAGTGAAGGCCGCCCCCCGGCCCTGGTCGCCCGAAGACCCATACCTGTATCCGGTCACAATCACTTGCGGGAGCGACGTCGTCCGCGACCGTATCGGCCTCCGCACGATCACAACCGATGGCGCCCGCCTCCTGCTCAACGGCCGCGATATTCGGCTCAAGGGCATCTGCGTGCACGGCGAATCCGAAAAAGGCGGGCGAACAATGACGCGGGCCGACATGCTCCGCATTTTCGAGCTTGCCCGCGAACTCCGGCTCAACTTTCTGCGACTCGCCCACTACCCACACGACGCCGAGATGTCGCGACTTGCCGACCGCTTCGGCCTCGTCCTCTGGGAGGAAATCCCCGTTTACTGGCGGATCGACTGGCTCAACAAGGATACGCTTGCCGACGCGAAGAACCAGCTCGCCGAGCTGATTCGGCGCGACAGGAACCGCGCATCTGTCGCCATCTGGTCCGTCGCCAACGAAACGCCCGAAAACGCCGAGGGCCGAACGGCCTTCCTCGCCAACCTCGCCCGACAGGCGAAGCGGAGCGACCCGACCCGCCTTGTCTCGCTCGCCCTGTTCATGAAAAAACACGACAACGGCGTCTACGTCTCAGACCCCATCGGCTCCGAGGTGGACATCATCGCGCTGAACACGTATCCGATGTGGTACACGTCTTCGCTCGACATCGCCGAACTCGAACCGGTCATCTATCAGAAGCCCCATTTCGTCAGCGAGTGGGGCGGCGGCGCGCTTGCCGGTCTGCGCGGGCGCGGGCCCTTCACCGAGGACTACCAGGCGAAAATCTACCGCACCCTCACGCGCATCATCGAAAAGAAGGAATTCATTCGCGGCACCTCCCCATGGATTCTCGCCGATTTCCGATCCTTGCTCCGCATCAACTCGGTCCAGAGGGGGCACAACCTGAAGGGCCTCGTGGACATCACCAAGCGGAAGAAGAAGTTGGCGTTTGGCGTATACCGCGATTGGGTCTTCGAGTGAGCCAGGGCGGGAGCCGGGAGCTACGGCGGTCGGGGATGGAACTCCCGCGCCCAAAGCTCGAAGCAGAGCAGCGCCCAGAGCAGATAACCGTTGTCGGTCCGCCCACCGGTATGCTCGCGGAGCAGCCGCTCGACCTCCGGCATCGAAAACACCTCCCGCAGGATCGTCTGGCTGCCGGTGAGCGCCTCGCGCACGAAGCCCGCGAGGTCCTCGCGCAGCCACCGAGCGACGGGGACGCCGAAGCCCATCTTGCCGCGGGACGCAATCCGCGGCGGCAGCAGGTCCCGGAAGGCGTGCCGAAGCACAAGCTTTCCCCGGCCTCCGTGCAGCTTGTGCCGCGACGGGATGCGAAGGGCAAGTTCAACGACTCTGTGATCGAGCAGGGGCGCCCGCGCCTCCAGGCCGCAGGCCATCGTCGCAATGTCCATCTTGACCAGCGGGTCGTCGGGCAGGTATCGCATGAGGTCGGCGAACATCGCCGCCGACGCCGCGTCCCGAAGGCCCACGCACCGCTCATAGGGCGCGCGGAAAAGGTCTACCGAATCGGTCTGGCCGACCATCTCAGCGAACGCGGGGGAATAGAGCCGCCGCTTTTCAATCCCAGAGGAATACGCGAGCCACGCGGCGTGGCGCTCTGCTGGCGAAAGGTGCATTGCCCCGAGCAGGAGCCGCGCGCGCGTCGCCACGCTTTTCCGGTCCCGTCCGCGCGGCAGTTGCGTTCCGAGCAGCCCGATGACCCTGCCGAACGTCGGCACCGTCCGGTCGATATGCCTGCACACCTGCGCGGCGATGTGCCGCAGGTAGCCGCCGAACGACTCATCGCCGCCGTCGCCGGTCAGCGCGACCTTGACGTGCGCCGCCGTCTCCTGCGCCAGGTAATACGTCGGCACCGCCGACGGGTCGGCGAAGGGTTCGCCGTAGCGCCTTGCAAGCAGCGGAAGAACCTCGACGGCGTCGGGTGTGACCTGAAACTCCATATGGGCTGTGCCGAACGCCCCGGCGGCCTCACGCGCGTAGGCGAGCTCGTCGTATGCGGTGTCCCCGAACCCAATGCTGAACGTGCGCACCGGTTCGGAGCACATCCGGCTCATCAGACCGACGACGATGGACGAGTCGATCCCTCCGGAGGGGAACGCGCCGGGTGGCACGTCGGACACGAGCCGCGAACGCACCGCCTCCTCGACGGCCGCGCGGACCCGCTCCGCTGCGACGTCGAGCGTGCAATCCTCCGGCTCCGGCGTCAGGTCCCAGTAGCGGCTCAACTGCGCCGCGCCGTTCTCGAACACGAGAACGTGCGCGGGCGGGAGCTTCCGCACGCCGCGGTAGATCGTCAGCGGGAACGGTACGACGAGATACGAAAGGTAATGGTGCACCGCTTCGGGATCGAGCACGCGCGGCACGGCGTCGAGCGCGACTAGCGCATCAAGTTCGGATGCGAACGCGAGGAAGCCGTCGGCCTGGTAATATACGAGCGGCTTCTCGCCGAGTCGGTCGCGTGCGAGCAAGAGACGCTCGGCCTTTGCGTCCCAGAGCGCGAACGCGAACATGCCGTCGAGGTGCTCGACGCAGTCGGCGCCGTGCTCTTCGTACAGGTGGATGATGACCTCGTTGTCGCTCTTGGACGCGAAGCGGTGGCCGCGGGATTCAAGTTCGTGGCGGAGTTCGCGGAAGTTGTAGATTTCGCCATTGCAGACGAGCACGACGGAGCCGTCCTCGTTCTTCATCGGCTGGTAGCCGGTTTCGAGGTCGATGATCGAGAGGCGGGCGTGTCCGAGCGCGCACGAGGGCTTCCCGCCGGCCGGCGCACTTTGCCAGGTCCCTGCGTCATCCGGCCCGCGGTGGCGGAGGCGCTCCACCATCGCGGCGACGGCGCGTCCTTTGTCGCCCCCCGCCGTCAGGATTCCAGCAATCCCGCACATGCCATCATATCCCGGAGTTCTGGCGCGTGAACTCTAGAAACATTGACGAATAAGCCGCCACCTGTCGTCACCGCCGGAGCTTGTCTTCGAGGTACTCGACCATCCTGTCGAGGCCCACGCGGTCCTGCTGCATCGTGTCGCGGTGGCGGACGGTTGCGGCCTTGTCGCTCAAGCTGTCGAAGTCGACGGTGATGCAATAGGGCGTGCCGATTTCGTCGTGGCGGCGGTAGCGCTTGCCGATGGAGCCGATGACGTCGTGCATTGCGGGCCAGCGCTTCCGCACGTCGTCAAAAAGCGGCTTCGAGACGGCGATCAACTCGTCCTTCTTCGAGAGCGGGAAGACGGCGACCTTGCAGGGAGCGACGGCAGTCGCCAGCCCCAGCACGACGCGCGTCTCGCCGCGCACTTCCTCCTCGCGGTAGGCGTCGCAAAGGATCGCAAGGATCGCTCGGTTGAGGCCAAACGATGGCTCGACGACATAGGGAATGTATTTCTCGCGGGTGATTGGGTCCTCGTATTCGAGCCGCTGCCCCGAGGCGGCGGAATGCTGCCGAAGGTCGTAGTCGGTCCGCGATGCGATCCCCTCGAGCTCGCCCCATTTGCCCCAAGGGAAAAGGTATTCGAGGTCGGCCGTGCGGTTCGAGTAGTGCGAGAGTTCTTCTTTCGAGTGCTCGCGCCAGCGGAGCTTCTCTTCGCGAAGGCCAAGCGAGCGATAGAAATCCCACGATTCGGCCTTCCAGTGCTCGAAGTGTTCCATCTCCGTGCCAGGCCGGACGAAGTATTCGATCTCCATCTGCTCGAACTCGCGCGTCCGGAAAATGAAATTGCCCGTCGTGATTTCGTTGCGGAACGCGCGCCCAACCTGGGCGATGCCAAAGGGAATCCGCATCCGCATCGACTGCTGCACAAGCACGAAGTTGTAGAAGATGCCCTGCGCCGTCTCCGGCCGTAGGTAAGCAACAGACGACTCGTCTTCGACCGGGCCGACGTGCGTCTTGAACATCAGATGGAACCGCCGCGCCTCGGTCAACTCGCCGCCGCAGTTCGGACAGCGGATCGCCTCGTCGCGAAGAATCGCCGATACCTCCTCGAGCGAGTGGCCGGAAACATCGCGGCCCGTTGCTTCCTCGACGAGTTGATCCCCGCGGAAGCGCTCGCGGCACTGCTTGCAGTCCACGAGTGGGTCGGTAAAACTCGCCAAGTGCCCAGACGCCTCCCACACCTTCGGGTTGACGATGATGCACGAATCGAGTCCGACAACATCCTCGCGGTCACGGACAAAGCGGTTCCACCACAGATCGCGGACGTTGCGGGACATTTCCGCACCAAGCGGGCCGAAGTCCCACTGGTTCGCAAAGCCCTGATAGATTTCCGAGCCGGGGAAAATGATGCCCCGGCGCTTGCAAAGCGACTTCAGCTTCTTCAGTTCTTCCGATTCGGTTTCACGGCCCATAGGGTGCGTCCTCGATTCCCCGGTCTCAGAGCAAAGACAAAGCTCTCGTGGTGTGGCTCATCGCTTCGGGTTCCACAGATTGTGGAACCGCCGCACCTTGCAGACGAAGACAATAACCATCGCGGCACCGGCAAGACACATCAACACGTCCGAGACGACAAGGTGCGGAGCCCAGATTTTCGGCTGGAGCGCGGCGATCGCCAGAAGAATAGCGACCGGTTCCCATGCCGGCGTCTTCGGCGGATCGCCCATTCGCCCCGTTCTCCGTCCTGCCCGACTGGCTTGGCGATTATAACGGCCTGCGCGCCCGCGTGCAAGCCGAACGAAGGGTCGCGCCGGGGCGCGCAGGTAGATCGTCCCCCCTGGGTCGTCGAGGAGCATACAGACCCGAACCGACGAAAGCAAGAAATTGGCGGCCACTCACAGAGCGGGCCTGCAAGGAGCCGGTTTGACGGATTCTGAGAAGACGAAGGCCGTAGGCCGGTTCTGCGAGCCGACGGCGCTCTCGACAGAACAGCAGAGGGTCATTTTCCCTCAATCGCATTGGCGAACGGGCAGCGGCGGCAGCCGATGTCCCCCGTCTCGCACGTGTCGCGGAAGAGTTGGAGCAGTCCCTGCTGGCGCCGGGCGGAGGTGACGATTTCGTCGGCCGGTCCCTCGCCGCCGAAGATGCGGGAGGCCATGAACGTGAGGACGCTGTTTGCGGGAAGCGGCGGCAGCGTCGCGTAGGCGTGGTGCAACCGGTTTTCGAGATCGCGATCCTCGTTCGCCCGCGCATGCGCAAGAAGGATCGGGACGATTGCATCGACGAACAGGATCGCCGCGCGGTCCGCGCCGATG
>CAZBRH010000126.1:0-2248 GCA_964494245.1 uncultured Planctomycetota bacterium
CGACCACATAGTCGAGTCCGCTTGGAACGGCCGTGAGCGCTTCGCAGCGGATGCGACGCTGCGCGCTGCCGACGCTGCCGGTGGCAACCCAAGCGCCATCGGATGACGTCACGGTGAACGTGCCGTTGCCGAAGGAGACGGGGGTGGCGCTGCCCGCCTGTCGGTTGGCGGCCCATTCGATGGCGGCGTCGGTCACGTAGTACGCCTGGGTTGCCTGCACAGAACTGGCCACGGACGCGCTCGTCGCCACCAGTGTCGAGACGAGAGAGCTTCCGAGGAGACCGACGATGACCACGATGAAGATGGCGATGACAGCCGCGCTGCCCGCCTCGTCGTCCCGTATGTGAGAAAAACTCCGCATCATTCTTCCTGCCATGAAATATACGATGTCCGGAATGGCCGCGGAAACACCTCCGTGCGCAACCGGGCCGAAGAGCCGCCCCGGCTCACAACGAGAGCGATAGCGACGCGGTGCACGGACGCCGGATTTGTGGTTTCGATGTTGCTGGCGTCATAGTAGGTCAGAACGAACGAACTGACCCCGGCGGCAAGCGGTCGGCCGTTGCGGAGAAGCTGAGCGCCCGAAAGGGCATATGTGCACGTCTGGCCGGCGACTTGGAACGAGATCGTGTTCTGGCCGATGGAGAGGAAATGGTCGGGCGACGCCACGTTTCGCAGTTCGAGCGCCATTCGGTTCAGCGCGTAGCTCGCATCGGAAAAGCTGTCTTGGTACGTCTTGCTTCTCGTGTAAGCTCGGGCGCTCTGAACGACGATCCCTGTGCCGAGCGCTCCCACGATGGCAACGATTGTAATCGTTACGACCAGTTCAAGGAGCGTGAACGCCGCGGAGGAGCGGGCGAAAGGGCGGGGGACTTGGTGGGCTGTGGGAACCATGCTCATTGCTCCTGGACCAAACCCGTCTCGGCGAAGACGCGGACGGTCGCTGTGGTGCCGGCGGCTGTCAGCACCACGGTTCCGTTGGCGGTCAGCGCGGAGCCGTTGCCGTCGTAGGGTCTACCCAGTCGGTCGAATTCGAGTTCGGTTCCGCTGCCGAAGCGGGCGGAGGTGAGTGCGACCCCAACGAAGTCGCCAGTGTTCAGTGCGACGGACAGATTGCCCCCGGTCAGGGGGTTGGCCACGTAGATTCGGTTGGCCTTGCCGGGGTTGCTAGGATGCTCGATGTATACGTTGTAGGAATTACTGCCTGGGAAGAACGCGACCCAGGTGCGGCGACGCGTTGCCATAGCGAGGTCTCGAGCCATCCTCGTGTGGCCGACGAGCTCGGCGGCCGCGCGGCGCAGACGGCTTGACGCTGGCGAAAGCAGTGCGGGTGCAGCAAGCGCCGCCACAATAGCCACAATCACCGTCGCCACGATGAGCTCAAGGAGCGTGAACGCCGGGTTCCTCTGGCGCGAACCGCGCGGCATCGGCATTCGCAGTGACGTGGCTGCGGGCGTGTCTGAGGATGTCATCGACGTGAGCGCGGAAACCCGCGTCCGGTCTCCAGCGGTCAAGTTCGAGGCAGAACTTGAGATGTCGCATCGCTTCGCCAGCACGGCCGATCTCCAAACACGCCTGCGCGAGCATCAGGCGAAGCCGCCTGTCGCAGCGGTCGAGGGCGCAGGCCCGGCGCAGGTGTTCCACCACTTCTTCCGTTTCGGAATGGTTTTGCTCGAGTTTAGCGGCTTCCCGGAGGAGCTGCGCCATGAATGCGTGGTAAGCGGCCGTGCACGGGCTAAGCTGGATTGCGCGTCGGCAACTTGCTTCGGCCTGGGGCATGCCAGCAAACGCCTGCGCGCGGGCAAGTTGGAACCAGTAGTTGGCCGAGAGGGGGCACGCTGCGACGGCGAGCGGGGCGTTGCGGAGGTCTCTGCCCATCAATTGCTGTCCGAGGAACGGTCGCACTGCAAAGACAGCCGCCGCAGTGCCGGTCGCCAGAACCGCAAGGGATGCCGCACGGCGGTGCCTGGGGTTTCTTTCGAGCCATCCGGGCGCTACCGCGGGTGCTTCGAATTTCCTGTTGTAAGCCGCCGCGACCAACCCGAAACACATGAAGAGGGGAAGGGCGGTCTCGGGCAGGTATAGGTTGTAGTCCACCAGACTGTGGAGCAGCGCCCCCGCGGCAGCCGAGCAGCATCCGGCCAGAAGCGTCCCTTCGGGCGAGCCGCCTTCCGCTCGCAGGACGCGGGCCGCCATCCGCAGCACGCGCCAGAGGAGCCAGAGCAGCGCGAAGAGGCCGAGCGGGCCA
>CAZBRH010000126.1:2345-5112 GCA_964494245.1 uncultured Planctomycetota bacterium
ATAGGTGTCCAGTCCAGTGCCGGGCGGCAAGCTGGGCGGAACGATTCGCAGCGCACTTTGCCAGTAGACCAGACGTTCCCGGAACGTGGCCGCCTTCAGCGGCTGGACGGCGGAGAGAGCGCGATCCCGAAGCTGAGGGCTGAACGTCATCAGCAGAGCCGCTCCGACGATGACGACAGCTCCAACGCCGAGGGCGAGCGGGAGCCGTATCCGCCGTGAGAAAGTCCGAGATAGCCAAACCATCAGGAAGCTCATGGCTGCCGCCGCTGCGAGCCATGCACCGCGGGATTGAGACAGCGCAAGCGCCGCGAGGAGCAGCGCCGTTGCGAGCCAAAGCCCTATCCGACCGGCTGGAGTATGCGCCGTAAGCGCAAGGCAAAGCGCCAGCGGCAAAGCGATGATAACAAAGGCGCCGAATGTGTTCGGCGTTGCGAAGATTGAATGTGCACGAACGACGCCGCCGGAGACGAAGTCGCTGTGTCCCGCGAGCGCCTGGCAGATGGCTGGCACGCTCAGCAATACCGCCAGAAGGACAAACGCAGCACAGAGCCGGCGGGCGTCTTCGGGTTCGCGGAGGAAGCCGGGCACCAGCAGGGCGACTAACACGCAGGCAAATACCCGTCCTAGCCCCACAAGTGAGACGAACGTATCGACAGACCATGCGACGGATGCCGCGGATACTACTAGGAAGAAAAGCAGGGGCGTAAGGGCGGGGGAGCGGACGGCCATGCGGTCAGCGGGCGACTCGACAATCTGGCGCAGCAACGATGTGGCGAGAACTGCTGCGGTGATGGTCAGCGCCGTCAAGGGCAGAAGGTCGCCGGCGGGACCTTCGCTGAACGGAGCGACGGCAAGAAGGAACACGAGACCGATGAGCGGGAGCCGGCGGCCGGCGACTTTATGCTTCATAGGGCGGCTGATCCCCGCAAGAGAAAAGGGGTGCCGCGGGAGGCCGGTAGGCGACCCCGTGACACCCCTTCGCTCGATTCTCGCGTCGTGCGGCGCTCAGTTCGAGTGAACGCTGCAAGACACCGTGCCCGTGGCGCTGTCGTATGTATACGTGCCGCCGGACGGGCAGGAGGGAACGACGCCGCCCTCGTACAGACTCGTATCGTTGTACGTTGTCGGGAAGGCATCGGCACCACCGTTCATGATGCTCGAGCTCTTGAACAACCGGCACGCCGAATTGATGGCGGTGCGGTTGGCCAAGCACGCCTTCTCTTCTGCCGTGGCCTTCATGTTGACGTATTTGGGGACGGCGACTGCCGCCAGAATGCCCAGGATGACCACGACGACCACCAACTCAATCAACGTAAAGCCGCTGCGCTTCCTTCTCCACATCGCCATACCGACCTCCTTCCTCACTGTTTCTCCCCTTGCCATTGGGACCCCTTCAGTGCATGACTTGCATCATATCCCACATCGGCAGGAAGACTGCCAACGCGAGAAAGAGCAAGCCGGCGCCCAACACGAGCGTCATAATGGGCTCGATCGCCTGGGTGAGCCGTGCGATCGCCGCCCGGGTTTCCCGGTCATAGTGGCCGCCGACGGCTTCCATCATCTCGGGCATCGCTCCCGTCTTTTCGCCGACTGCGATCATATGCTTCACGAGGGGAGGGAACGATGTCTCCTTCTCCACTGCGCCCGCGAGGGTGTTTCCCTCCTGAACGGCGTGGCGCACCGCCTCCAGCTCTTCGGCGATCTTTCGATTACCGATGGTTCGTGCGATCACGCTCAGCTCCTTCAGGATCGGGAGGCCGCTCTTGCTCAGAGTGCCGAACATGTGAGCGAGCCGACCCATGCTTGCCTTCATAAGTATCGACCCAATCAGCGGACACTTTAGTGCAAATTTGTCGACGTTATAGCGTCCCTTCGGCGTTCGCAGATACCAGACCGCCCCGGCGACGAGTGCCGCGAGCGCGGCGAGTCCGACGTGCCAATAGTCCTTACGGAGATCGTTGATGCCCATCATGATGCGTGTTGGCAGCGGCAGCTCGGCTCCTGCCTTGTCGAAGAGTTTCGAAAACGTCGGAATGACGAATGTGACGATGACGAAGAAGGCGACAACCATCGCGCCGATTACGGTGATGGGGTAGCGTAGAGCCGCCTTGATGGTTTGCTTTGTCTCATACTCGTGTTCCAGCAGCATGACAAGCCGGTCCATCACCTGGTCGAGCACGCCGCCGGTTTCGCCCGCAAGAACTGTTGCTACGTAGACTTCTGGAAACACCTTGGGATGCCTGGCCAGAGCGGACGAAAGCGTCATGCCGCTTTCGACGTCCTTGCGTATTTCATTGACGACCCGCTGAAGCGCGGGGCTGGTTGTTTGTCGGCCGATGGCATCGAGACTCGACAGAAAGGGCAGGCCGGCCTTGTAGAGCGTGACGAGCTGCCGTGTGAACATGACCACGTCGGTTGTTGTGACTCGTCCGAAGAACGATCCGCTATCGCCTGTTGCGGCGTCTTCCTTTTCGATGTGAACGGGGACGAGCCCCATTCCCATCAGACGTTTCGCAACGGCGGCCGACGAGTCCGCCTCAAGCGTCTCGATGACGAGTTCGCCTGTGGCCTTTCGTGCCTTGTATTGGAAACGCTGCATGCCGACCACCTCTGCTCTAGTCCGCTAGCGTAATCCGGGCAACCTCTTCCAGCGTGGTTAGGCCCTTGATTGCCTTTTCGATGCCGTCTTCTCGGAGCGTCCGCAATCCGGCCTTGCGGGCGAGTTCGTAGAGCTCTTTGGCGCTCGGCTTGTGCAGTATCGCCTCGC
>CAZBRH010000126.1:5169-7710 GCA_964494245.1 uncultured Planctomycetota bacterium
ATGCCTGTGCGACCGCGGTAGCCGGTGCGGTTGCAAGCCGTGCAGCCCCGGCCCCTGTAGAACGTGATTTCGCTTTTCCGGTCAATGAGACCGGCTCCTTCTATCAATCCGATGGGTGGTTCGTAGGGTTCCTTGCACCGATTGCAGACGAGTCGCACAAGCCGCTGGGCGAGGACGCCGGACAGGGAGGCAGACACAAGGAAGGGTTCGATACCCATGTCGATGAGCCGCGTGACGGCGCCGGGGGCGTCGTTCGTGTGGAGCGTTGAGAAGACTAGGTGTCCAGTCAAAGAAGCGTGGACGGCCGTCTGCGCCGTTTCGACGTCTCGGATCTCGCCCACCATGACTACATCCGGGTCGTGCCGCAGGATCGCACGCAGGCCAGTTGCAAATGTCAGGCCGGCCTTGGGATTGGTCTGTATTTGACGGACCGAATCAAGCCAGAATTCGACGGGGTCTTCGACAGTGATGATATGCTTGTCATTTGAATTGATTGCGCGGAGTGCCGCGTAGAGGGAGACGGTCTTTCCCGAACCGGTGGGGCCGGTGACGAGCAGGATGCCGTGGGGTCGATGGATGAGTTTGCGGAACGTCTCGGCGTCACGCTCAGCCAGGCCGAGGTCGGTCAGGTCGCGAAGGATCGAGCGGCAGTCAAGGACGCGCATGACGATATTTTCGCCGCGCACTGTGGGTATGATGGACACGCGGATGTCCACTAGTCGGTTTTCGACGCGCAAGCGGAACCTTCCGTCTTGCGGCTTACGGCTCTCCGAAATGTCCATCTCGGACAGCACCTTGATTCGGGCAACGATGCCGCCGTGGTAGTTCTTCGGTGGCGCAGGAACGTCGTGCAGGAGGCCGTCGGTTCGGAATCGGATACGTAGTTGGTCATCTTCCGGTGAAATGTGAATATCGCTGGCGCCTTCTTGCACAGCTTGCAGCACGATCGTATTGACCAGACGAATGATGGGAGCTTGGTCTACTGCCGCGAGGGATTCTGACTCGGACGGCTCCGTACTGAAGGGAACAGGGGAGACAACTTCGTCCGGGTTTAGGTGGTCTAGAACTTCTCGCATGGAACCGGATTGTCCGTAGACCTGATCAAGAGCTGCTCGGATGCCCGACCGTGTGCTTACCATGCAGTCCACTTCGAATCCGGTCTCACGGCGGATCGCGTCAGTCGCCACGACGTTTGCGGGATCGGCCATGGCGATGGTCAGGGTGTTCCCGATCTTGAACAGTGGCATGAACTCGTGGGTGCGTGCGAGCGCTTCGCTCACAAACGCGATAACCTGCGGATCGGGGCTGTAGGTCTCGAGGTCCATGTACGGCAGGCCGAGGAATTCGGCGTAGCAGAGCGCCGCGTCGCGCTCTGAAACTACGCCGGTGCGTGCGAGCGTTTCCCGCAGCGTCTCGCCACGCAGCCGTGATTCCTCCGTGGCTTCCGCGACCTGCTGGGGTGTGACTAGGCCGTGCTCAACAAGAATCGTCGAAAAAGATCGCTTTTCCGTCTGCTGGGACGTCATGTCTGTGCCTGTCCTATCCTTGCGCCAAGCTTTCGCTTGTGTTCTGGGCGGCCGCGCGAAGGAGTCCTTCGATTCTTTCCAACAGCTCGCCTGCGTCGAATGGCTTCGTCATATAGCACTCCGCCCCCATCTGGCGGCCGAGATCGATATCCTCGTTTTGGCTGCGAGCGCTGACCATGATGATGGGGATGTGCCTGAACCGTTCGTCAAACTTGAGCAGCCGGCAGACCTTGTATCCGTCCATTTTCGGCAACATCAGGTCGAGCAGTATCAGGTCGGGCCTTTCGGTCTGCGCGCGCCGCAAACCCTCGATGCCGTCCTCGGCGCAGATGACCTCGTAGCCCGCGGCCGTCAGCCGGCGCGCAAGACTGAACGCCAAGTCTTCCTCGTCGTCTACGATGAGAATCTTTTTCGGCATAGTGATTTCTTCCTGGCTTACAGATTCCAAGGGTCAGCAGACACGGTTCTTTCCACTTTGCTTCGCCCTAGCAAGCGCGGCTGCGGCTCGTCGGATCAGCGCGGCCGGCGTTGGGTCGTCGTCGCGGAACGATGTCACGCCAATGCTTACTGTTGTGCGAAACCGCTTTTCATCTATGACGAACTCGTGGTCTTGGATAAGTTTTCGCAGGCGTTCTCCGAAGCCGCGGGCGCCGGCCTCGTCGGTCTCCGGGGCCACAACGAGGAATTCGTCGCCGCCGAACCTTCCGACGATGTCCGTTTCGCGGACTCGTTCGCGGAGGAAACGGCGAACCTCATCGCGAACCATGTCGTGGCACAGGGCAAGCGTCGCATCTCCCGTCGGGTATCCGTGCGCATTATTCAGGCCGGTAAAATCGTCGACGTCCAGCATTAGCACGGAGAACTGGTCGCGATAACGTCGCGCCCGGCGCATCTCGCGTTCGACGGCCGCGTCAAGTTGGGCGCGGTCGTGCTTGCGGCCGTCAACGGGGAGCTGGAAGCGAAATGTGCTGCCTTTTCCGGGAGTGCTCTCGGCCCAGATGCGCCCGCCATGCTT
>CAZBRH010000127.1:0-581 GCA_964494245.1 uncultured Planctomycetota bacterium
TCGTAAACTTCGAGGCCAGGTCGCCGATGACCTTGCGGTCGGCCTCGCCGCGGTCAATGAGCGGGCTGTCCGCACCGGCGACGCGCGCGAGCAGGAGTTCCCGGAAGGTCTCGGTAAGCTGCTGAAGAAGTTCGTCGTCCGCGGCGCCACGTGCGAACGCATCGTCCACCAGCTCGATGGCCTTGCGGGCGTCGTGCGCGGCGATGGCGCCGACAAGCTTGAACACGGACTGCTGCGAGACGCCGCCGACAAGCCGTTCGAGGTCCGCAATCTCGATCTTGCCTTCGGCGAGAGCGGCCAGTTGGTCGAGCAGCGATTCCGCGTCGCGCATCCCGCCGTGCGCCGAACGCGCAATGGCTTCGAGCACGTCTTCCCCTGTCTTGATCTTCTCTCTCTTGCAGATTTCCGCGAGGTGATCGGCAATCCGCGACGAGGGGATGCGGCGGAAGTCGAACCGCTGGCACCGCGAGCGGATGGTTTCAATCAGTTTATGCGGCTCGGTTGTCGCGAAGATGAACTTGATGTGCGGCGGTGGCTCTTCGAGCGTCTTCAGCAGAGCGTTGAACGCCGCGACCGAGAGC
>CAZBRH010000127.1:591-7417 GCA_964494245.1 uncultured Planctomycetota bacterium
ATGCACTTCGTCGATGATGTAAACTGTGTGCCGCGACCGCGCCGGCGCGTAGCGCGCGTTGTCACAGAGGGTGCGCACCTGGTCCACGGTGTTGTTCGACGCACCATCAATCTCGATCACGTCGATGTCGTCGCCGGTATCGATGCTCTTGCAGATCGCGCACTGGTTGCAGGGCTGCGGCGTTGGGCCTTTCTCGCAGTTGAGCGCCTTGGCGAGGATGCGGGCCATCGACGTCTTTCCGACCCCGCGCGGGCCCGTGAAGAGATAGGCGTGCGCGACCCGCCCGGAGCGAATCGCATTCTGGAGCGTCGTCGAGATGCTTTCCTGTCCGACCACTTCCTCGAATTTCGTCGGCCGGTATTTCCGCGCGAGAACGAGATACGACATCCCAGCGCCCTGTTCTTCTTCTCGTTGTGTCCGCAATCCGCAATATGAATGGCCGTGCAGTCCTCCTTCGACGTTGCCCACGACCGCCACGACCCGTAGTTAGCTCCAACCAGGCAACCCCACGGCACACGGGGCTAAGTGCTTATGGCTGCTGCATTCCTGCCCTGACCAGGTTCACACCGCCCTGTTGCATGGGACCCAGTTTTCAACGCCACTTGCGAGCCGCAAGCGACCGCAGGCGGGGCGCCTCGGGGGGACGTTCGCCCTGCTATGGCGGATTGCAGGTCATGCCGACGAATCGGCAATCAGGGCACCGCCGGTTCCCCGCTTAGCACGGCCTTGTTTCTCGCTACGCCGGGCGAGCCGCCCGCCCGACCTCAAGGAATCTACCACGCACCGGGCAGACAGTCAAGCGAACTTGCCCGCTCACCTTGTGCTCCGCTCGCCGCACGCTACAATGCCAGCCGACAGCGTGGCGCTTCCAACGACCTCCGTTGTGAGGGAGAGGGACGCAGGGTGTGATTCCCGCCGCCGACGGTTCGGGGATGTCCGAAGGCCGGACGCCTGCAAAGCGGCGCCGCAGGCCGTTGGTAAACGCCGCGGCTGCGTTCATCTGCGGGATTCTTTCGGCACAATATCTCCATTTCGATATGGTCGTGCCCGTCGTTGCCGGGCTGCTTCTTGCGTGTTTGTGGGTGGTGCTCCGTCGGCGGGCGGCGCCCGCGGCTCAGACCCCTCTTGTGCTGGCGCTCGTCGCAGCGTCGGGTGCAACGCTGGCAGCGCGACAGGCGGCGACGTTCGGTGCTCATTCGCCGAAGTCGCTTGGGCGGCTCTTCGGGGCGGATCCGACGCTGTGCTGGATTCGCGGAACGGTCCGCGGGGGAATCGAAGCCGCGCAGACGGAACCGCTCGTTGAACTCAAGGGGCTAAAACCGCAAGTGAGTCATTCGTTTCTCCTCGACGTAGCGGAGATCGAGTCGAACGGCAGAACGTTCAAGGCGAGTGGCACCGTGCGGGTCAATGTTCGGAGCGAACCTGGGTTGGCCGGTCACGGCGACCGCGTCCGCAGCTCCGGTTGGGTCGAGCTGCTCGATGCGGAACCCGTTCGACCGCCACCTCGTGTCGACCGGTCTCGTCGCACAGATGTCCGTCGAAGGCGCTTCAGCAATCCAGATCGAGCGTCCCGCTCCGTATTCCGTTCTTCGCTTTGTGTATGGGGCCAAGCAGCTCTTTCGTGAGGCGATCGACGCGCATTTTCCGGGCGCTGGACAAGCGGACACGCGGACGGTCTTGAGGGCGCTGCTTCTGGGTGACCGCGAACGGCTGGGGGGCGACCTGCGCCGGGCGTTCGAGAAGAGCGGCACGATGCATGTTCTCGTCGTTTCAGGGCTGCACGTGGGCATCGTGTATGGCGCGGTGATTTGGCTTTGCCGGATGCTGCTCATTCCGAAGTCGCGGCGCTGGCCCGTGGTGATGGCCGTGGTCGCCGCCTATGCGCTGGCGATGGGTCTGGGCGCAGCAACCGTCCGCGCAGCGTTGATGATTGTCCTCTTCGAGATGAGCTTGCTGCTCAAGTTCCGGCGCGACGCGGTGAACGCGGTCGCGGCGGCAGCGCTCGTGCTGCTCGCGTGGAAACCTTCCTATCTGTTCGATGCGGGGTTCCAACTGACGTTCATCGGCGTGCTGGGAATTCTTCTATTTTGTGGGCTGTTCCGGCGGTTGCTGTTTCGCGAGCCGAGCGGAATCGAACGACTCCAAGACCCAACGTTCCGGCCCCGGCGCGCGCGGGTGCTGCGTTGGGCGTGGGAAATTACCGGTAGCGGCATCGCCACGGCCGCGGCAGCGAGCTTGGCGGTGGCTCCGCTTCAGGCGCACTATTTCAGCATCATCACGCCGGTGTCGGTCATCGCAACAGCGCTGCTGATCCCGGTTGTCGGCCTAGTGATTCTGTCTGGTCTTATGTTTCTGGCTGCGGCTACGGTCCTGCCGACGGGGTTCTTGCTGGGTGTGGTGTTCACGTTGCCGGTCAAGGTGCTCACACTTATTGTGGAGACGGCAGCGGAATTGCCATTCGGCCACGCCTACGTCGCACCGCCGCCGGCCGGGTGGGTTTTGGCGTTCTATGCCGGGCTGCTCGTGGTCGCTGCGCGCGGGCGGCTTGGTCTGAGCGCCGTGCGTGCGGCCGTGGTGCCGGGTGCGGTGCTCTGTGCGTATCTGGCTTGGCGGGCGCTGCTCGCGCCGGGGTCGGAACTGGCGGCAACGTTCCTCGATGTGCGGCACGGCGCGGCGGTGGTGATCACGCGGGCCGGGAGCACGGTGGTTTATGATTGCGGGTCGGGAACGCCGCTCTCGGTGGTGGACGTCGGCCGCGGGCGGGTGGCGCGCCATTTATGGGACATAGGTGTGCAACGAATCGACCTCTTGGTGCTTTCGCACACGGACCCCGACCACGTGAACGGTGTTTTATCGCTGCTTGATCGGTTCCCCGCGAGAATGGTCGCGGCGAACATGGGCTTCTCCGACCACGAGATAGGCGCGTGGCTTGTGCGCGAGTTCCGGCGGCGCGGGATTCGATTCGTCGAGGCCGCCGCGGGCGACTGCCTGCGCCTGGGGGAGATCAAGATCCACGTGCTCTGGCCACCGAAGGGCGATGGCGGCTGGCGGCTCAGCGCGGTGAACGAGCGGTCGCTCGTTGCAAGGGTCCACTCCGACGGTCGCAGCGTGCTCCTGACTGGCGACATTGAGCGGGCGGGGATAGGCGGGCTGATGGCGACGCAGAACGACCTCGCCGCCGATGTGCTATACGTTCCTCACCACGGCAGAAACGAGCCGGTACTCGACGACTTCGTCCGCGCGGTTGCGCCGCGCTACGCCGTCGTCAGCGACCGCAATGACAGGGCACGGTCGGACCGGCTCTGGCTCCCCCCCGAAGGGGTTGACATCTACCGGACATCCTGTCACGGGGACGTGAGTTTCCATGCGACGGCGGAGGGGTGGGTCGTCCGAACGCAGCGTGGGCCGTGAATACCGCGACAGACCGCTGCCGCTATTATTTGCTTCGGCTGCGGAGTGCGCGGGCGGCGATGTCCCTGCGATAGTGGGCCCTCTCGAACCGGATTCGGTCGACGGCTTCGTAGGCGCGGTCAATCGCCGCAGGCAGGTCAGGACCGATAGCGGTTACGCCAAGCACCCGGCCGCCGCTCGTCACAATGGTCCCGTTCTTCATTGCAGTGCCGGCATGGAAGACTTTCACGTCGCCGAGCGACTCGGCCTCGGCGATGCCGGTAATGGGGAAGCCCTTCTCGTAGTCGTCGGGATAGCCGCCGGAGGCCATGACGACGCAGACGGAGGGGCGTTCGTCCCACTCGATTTCCTGCTCGTCGAGCGTGCCGTCGATAGTGCCAAGAATAAGGGGGACGAGGTCGGATTTGAGCCGCATCATGAGGGGTTGGGTTTCGGGGTCGCCGAAGCGGACGTTGAATTCGAGGACTTTGGGGTCGCCGCTCTCGATCATAAGCCCAGCGTAGAGGACGCCTCGGTAGGGCTTGTCCTCAACGTTCATTGCGTGGACGGTCGGGATGAGGATGTCGCGCTCAATCTTGTCGTACACTTCGTCGGTGACGACGGGGGCTGGGGAGTAGGCGCCCATGCCGCCGGTGTTCGGACCCTGGTCGTTGTCGAAAACGCGTTTGTGGTCCTGTGACGAGGGCATCGGGGCGATGGTGCGGCCGTCGGTGAAGGCGAGAATAGAGGCCTCCTCCCCTTGTAAGAACTCTTCGATGACGACACGGCTGCCGGCCCGGCCAAAGCGTCCGTCGATGAGCATCGTGTCGATCCACTCGTTCGCTTCTTCGTGCGAGCGGCAGATAATGACGCCTTTGCCTGCGGCGAGGCCGTCGGCCTTGACAACAATGGGCGGCCGCAGACTTGCTGCGTAGTCCTTCGCGCCCTCGGCGTAATCGAAGGCCTGGTAGTCGGCGGTCGGTATGCCGTGCTTATGGAGCAGTTCCTTGGCGAAGGCCTTGCTGCCTTCGAGTTGCGCGGCGGCCCGTGATGGGCCGAACGCCTTGATGCCGGCGCTCGTGCAGAGGTCAACGAGGCCGCCGACAAGCGGGGCCTCGGGACCGATGACAACGAGGTCAATCCGCTCGCGCCGTGCGAACTTGAAGAGGACGGCGACGTCGTCGGCACGGATATCGACCAATTCGGCGTGCTCGGCGATGCCAGCATTGCCGGGTGCGCAGTATAGCTTCTTGCACAAAGGCGATTGGGCGATTTTCCAGGCGAGCGCGTGCTCCCGTCCGCCAGAACCGACGAGGAGGATTTTCATTCGGTGCTCCTTCCGTTAGGGCTATTGCGCTGCGACGCTGACTTCCTTGAAGCAGAAGTGGGGCACGCTGAGCGAGCCCTTCATCTCCGGCTTGTCGCCGATGGCTGCGATGCCGTCCCGTAGCAGGTCATACACATTGCCGAAAACCATGCAGTTCTTCACGCGCCCAACCGGGACGCCGTTTTCGATGAGGAAGCCGAGCGCCACGTTGACCGAAAACTCGCCCGCGAGGGTATTGCTCTGGCCCGCTCCGAGGACGCCATCGACCAGGAGGCCCCTGCGGATATCGCGGCACATATCCTCGAACGGGGTGTCGCCCGGCTGAATGATCGTATTGTTGTGGCCGGGGCCGGGCTGAGACGTGTATCCGCGCAGTCCGTTGCCAGTGGGCTGGGCTCCCATCATGCCCGCAGTTTGAAGGTCGAAAAGGTAATTGACGAGCACGCCCCTTTCGAAGAGAGGGGTTTTCCTCGATGCAATGCCCTCGGTGTCGTGAGGGGCGCTCGACGGAGCGTAGTCGATGAGGCCGTCGTCAAGAACGGTGATGCGGTCGTCGAGGACGCGCTCGCCGATGCGGCCGGCGAGCGGGGACGCGCCTTTCTGAACGAGTTTGCCGTTGACGCCTTGCGAGATGCTGATGAGCAAGACGCCCATCGCGTCGGGCGTGAAGATGACGGGATAGTCCCCCGTTGAGATGGTCGCTTCTTTCGCCGCAAGGTCGAAGTCGGAGAGGATCTTCTCGACGATGGGGCCGATGTTGTTCTGGAGTGCGGCGCTGGAACGACCATCGCCAACCCACAGAAGTCCGTCGTCGCTTACCGCGAGTGCGTTGACGTGGATGGACGACCCGGTCGAGCGGTGAGCGATGTCGAGGCCATTTGTGTTGGCGATCCGCTCTTCGCTGATGCCGGTCGAGATATGGGCGGAGCATTGGACGTCGGGATGCTTTGCCAGGACACGGTCGATGGCCTCCTGCCCGAGCTCGGTCATTTGCCGCGTGGTGAAGGCCGGCACAGCGTCGTCGAAAACCTGGACCCCGGCGGGCGTGCAGGCGGAGGGGAACGTGAACTTGGCTACTTGGCCGAAGGCGGCGCTTTCGACGGCATTTTTCACCAGCTCGTCGAGGCGGCCGAAATCGGATGTGCACGAAAAGCCGATGCGGCCGTTCCGAATGACGCGGAGTCCCACACCGCGGCCGGACTTTGACGCGACATACTTGAGCCGGTTGTTCTCAAACTCGACGGGGCGGCTTTCGAACGATTCGTAGAAGACCTCGGCGCTCTCGGCGGAGCCGGCGGCGCGGGACAGGATTTCGTCGATAAGAGCGTCCACGTTCATCACCGTCCCCCCACGACGACGTTGCGGATGCGAACACTTGGGCCGCCGTCGGCGACACGGAGCGGCGACTGCCCCCCCTTGCCGCACCCGCCCAACCCGCCGTGCATCTTGAAGTCGTTCCCAATCTCCTCGATGTCCGCGAGCGTCTGAAACACGTTGCCGGTGAGGACGACATCGCGGAGCTTGCGGCCCAACTTGCCGCCGCGGATTTCGTAGCCCTCTTCGGCGGAGAACGTGAACATCTCCATGTCGGTCTGCCCACCGAGCGCCCCGATAGCGTAGATGCCGTTCTCGATGCCGTCGAGGAGTTCCTCGAACGAGCGGTCGCGGGGCTCCATGTAGGTGTTGGACATGCGGACGACGGGGGCGAAGCTGTGGTTGAGGCATCGGGCGTTGCCCGTGGGCGGCTCGCCCATGATGGCCGCTGTCTCGCGCGAATGGAGGCGGCTCGTGAGAACGCCGTTGCGGATGAGGTAGGTTTTCGTGCCGGGGGTGCCCTCGGCGTCATAGGCGTAGTAGCCGGCCTCGCCGACGAGGCCGGGGTCGTCGCAGATGGTGAGCATGTCGGGGCCGAAACGGCGACCGATGCTCATCATCTCTCGCAGCCGCGGATTCTCGTAAAGGAAGTCCGCCTCGCTCAGGTGTCCGAAGGCCTCGTGGACGAAGACGCCGCAGAGCTTCGGGTCTAGAATGACCGTCCGCGGGCCGGCTTCGGGCGGCTGAGCGGAAAGCAGCTCGATCGCGCGGCGGGCGACGTTCTCGCACACATGG
>CAZBRH010000128.1:0-7058 GCA_964494245.1 uncultured Planctomycetota bacterium
GAAAGGGGAATGTGCGCGAGGACTTGGCAAGACGGCTGGCGACCGACCCGAAAAAAGCGCGGTCAGTTATCCGCCACGACTTCGGCAGATAGGTTGGGCGATCTGTCGTGTCGTCGTAATAACAGATTCTCCTTGCCGAGAACGGCGGAGGCGGAACAAGCGCCAATTCCGCCCAACGAATACGTATTTGACTTTCGCCGTCGGTTCATGCTACACTGCCCGCCACTGGCCGAGGCCTCGAACGCCGCGTGGAAAGGCGGCAGGGGAGGCGCCGTTCCCTGCGGAGGAGAGAACAGTTGAATCGCGCCCTCTGTAATTCCTGCCAGAAACTCGTTCCTGCCGACCGGGCCGAGGACGACGGGAGAGTGTTCCTTGTGAAGCACTGCCGGGATTGCGGCGACAACCGGACGCTGATTTCGAACAACGCGGCGCGGAGCAACAAGAAACGCGGCATCGATGCGGACTACTCTTATCACGGCTGCACGCTCCAATGCCCGACCTGCCAAGCCCACGCGAGCATGCGGTTCGCCTTCGTCAATGTCACGAACCGCTGCAACCTGAACTGCCCGATCTGCTTCGACAACGTGCCCGGGCTGGGCTTCGAGTTCGAGCCGCCAATGGAGTATTTCGACAGGATATTCCAGCGGTTGGCCGAGTGCGACCCGCCGCCCTCCGTCTGCCTCTTCGGCGGCGAGCCGACGGCACGCGAAGACCTCTTCGACATCATCGCACTCTGCCGGTCGTATAACCTGCGACCGCGCGTCTTCACTAACGGCCTGCGCCTCGCCGATGTGGACTATTGCCGGAAGCTCTGCCAAACACACGCCGAACTGCTCATCTCCTACGATGGCGCGAATCCTGCAATCTACAGCCAACTGCGCGGCACAGCGAAAGTCGGCGAATTGAAGCGAAGGGCCATCGACAACGTCGGCAAGCTCGAAAAAGACCGCCACCGCAAGATGACGCTCGTGTCCGTGCTCGCGAAGGACCTGAACGCAGACGTCCTGCCGGAGCTTCTCGACTTCTGCCACGAGCGGCGCGAGTTCATCGGCACCGTTTACCTGATGCCGCTCGTCCATGCGTGGAACCCGTCCGAGTGGGACTACGATCCGGAGCGGATGACGACGGAGGACGTCGAGGACCTCGTTGCCGCCGCGTTCCCCGGCTACGACGTCGAGTTTCTGCCTCTCGGCTTCATCCATCAGTTCGGAACGCTCGTCAAGTCGATCGGACACGAGGCGTTGCCTTACGGCGCGCACCCAAACTGCGAGAGCGCGTATTTCCTTGTTTCGGACGGCAAGAAGTGGGTGCCCGTCGGCCACTATTTGCGAGGCGGCGCGCTCGACCTCGGCGATACGTTTATGCAGTTGGAAAGGCGGCTCGCGGCGCGGGAGAAGCGGTGGCAGACATCTCGGCTCGGACGGTCGCTCGGGGCGCTGGGGCTGCGGCGGGCGGCACTGCGGTTCGGGGGGCTGAAGGCCACGATGTTCTTTGTGATGCGGCACGTGCGGTTCTGGCGCCTCATCAAGGGGCGCGGGCCAGCAAAGTTCTGGCATGCGTTGGCACTTCCCTTCGCGCTAACGTTCGGGCGCAGTTCGCGGAACGCCTTCCGCCGCCACACGAACGTCCAGGGGCAGCTTCGCGTCATCATCCTGCCCCTCGAGGATAATCAGGTCCTCGAGACCGAGCGGCTGGAACGGTGCCCAACGCTCCAAGCATACTACGACCCAGAGGCGGACGAGGTGCGGTTCGTGCCGCTGTGCGCCTGGAAGCTGCACAACCGCACCATCCTGAAGAAGATCTCTGACTACTACGCCGCGGTCGGCACGGCTTGAGGCGCGCCGACGGCGGCTCTTGGAGACACAGATGGCCCACGTCAATCACGGAATCTGCGAGAAGTGCCACAAGGCCGTTCCCGCCAAACACGACATTCGGGACGGCAAGGTCTTCATCGTCAAGAAATGTCCGCAGTGCGGGGCGACCGAGGCGCTAGTCAGCACGGACGCGGCGATGTGGCAGCGGAAGCGCGAGGTCTGGCATTACGACCCGGAGACGACGGGGCCTTGTCAGTTCAACTGCTGGTCGTGCGGGCGCCAGCACAAGCCCCGCATGGTCTTTCTCGACATCACGAACCGCTGCAACATGAACTGCCCGATTTGCATTGCGAATATCCCCGGAATGGGCTTCGAGTTCAACCCGCCCATCGAGTATTTCGAGCACGTGTTCGACGGCCTTGCGAAGATGAACCCGAAGCCGTTCGTCAACCTGTTCGGCGGTGAGCCGACCGTCCGCGACGACCTCTTTGACATCATCAAGCTGGCGGACGCGAGGCGCGTCAAGGTCGGGATTGTCACGAACGGGCTGCGGCTGGCGGACGAGGAATACTGCAAGAAGGTCTGTGAGAGCGGCGCTCGCGTCCTTCTCGCGTTCGACGGGCGCGACCCCGAAATCTACACCCGCCTTCGCAAGAACCCGTCGGCCTATGAGAAGAAGCTGCGGGCGCTGGAAAACATGAAGAAATACAGCACGCGCCGCCACACGCTCATGTGCTGCGTCGCACGCGGCATCAACGACCGCCACATGCGGGACCTCATCGAGTTCTGCCACGAGAACCGCGACTACATCCAGTTTCTCCACCTCATTCCGCTGACCGAGACATGGAAGGAAGGCGAGTTCTCGACCGACATCACGACGACCATCGAGGATGTTGAGAAGATCATTGACGAGGCCTTCCCGGACGACAAGGTGGAGTTCCTGCCGGCGGGCCTCGGCTGGCATTTCGAAAAGGCCGCGGCGTTTTTCGGCTCGCCAAAGATGCGGTTCGGCGGCGTTCATCCTAATTGCGAGTCGGCAACGTTCCTCTTTTCCGACGGAGAGCGATATCGGCCGCCGAGCTACTATTTCAAGCGTCCGATTGGCGAGATCGCCGAGGAAGGCGTCCGCCGAGCGAAGAAGATCGCCCCGAAGCTCGACCGGCTCGACCCGAACAAATGGTTCCAACGGCTGCGGGCGCGGCTCCTGATCCTTCGCACGTTCGGCGGGTTGGTGTTGCGCTCCGCGCGACTCGACCGGTTCAGCCGGAGCGGGCATCCCTACATGACGCTCGTCCGCGCCGTCGGCGGATGGATGCTCGGAAAGCGGCTCCGCGACCAGCTCCGCAAGCACACCCACGTCACCGAAGTCATCGGGATGGTAGTGCTGCCCTTCGAGGAATCTCATTCGCTCGAAGGAGATCGCCTCCACATGTGCGCTGCCGGGTTCGTCTTCGAAGACCCCGACACGGGCGAGATCAAGACCGTGCCCGTGTGCGCCTGGTGTTTGTTCCGCGAAGAGGTGGAACGGAAGATCGCGGAAAAATACGCGGCCGCCGCGGTGCGCTCCTCGGGCAGAGTGGCCGCCGGAGGGCGCGGATGACCGCGGGAGATGTGGCGACAGCGAGCTGGGTCAGCCGCAACCGCGATTGGCTCGCCGTGCTTCTCTGCGCCGCCGCCGTCTTCTTCACGCGAAGCTGGGAAGGCGACCTGACGGGGGACCCCGTCCACTACGCGGCCATTGCGAAGAACATCGTCTCGACGGGCAATTGGCTCAAGCTGCAGGACGAGCCGGGGCGGCCATATCACGGCAAGCCGCCGTTGATGATGTGGCTTGTCGCATTGAACTTCAAGTTGTTCGGACCGGGCACGTATGCTGCGCGATTCTGGCCCTGCGTTTTCGGCGTTGCTACGGCTGCGATGACGTGCCTGCTTGCGCGGCGGCTCTTCGGTCGCACAGCGGGACTGCTTGCTGGCTGCATGACGGCGTTGTCGCCGGGCTTTGTGATGGCGGCGTCGGACCTGCGGCTCGAATCTGCGGTGGCGCTCGCCGTTGTCGTGGCCGCTTATGCGCTCGTCTGTGCGCATCAGGAAAACCGGCCAGCATGGCTCGTCGTTGTCGGGCTGGCGGCGGGTTTGGGGACGATGGCGAAGGTTGTGGCTATCGCCCACGTCGGCGTTATTGCTGTCGCGTTTCTTGCGATTTGGCGGCCGCGGTGGCTGCTGCATCCTGCGTTTTTTGCTGCCGTCGGCGTGGCCGCGTTGCTGGTCGTCCCGTGGCATCTCTACATGTTGCGGACGCAAGGAGATTTTGCGGATCGATATATTGGGAAGGAGGTCGCAGCGCGGCTCGTGTTCGGCTCGCATTTCTTTGCGAACCTTTGGAAGGATATTTCGGTGCTCGTGCTGCGGTCGCTGCCGTGGTCGCTGCTCGCGGCTTATGGCGCGTGGCGTTCTCGTCGCAGTGGTTCTTCGGAACGGCTGGGCACGTGGTTTGCGCTGCTCTGGATGGTCGAAGTTGTCGTGCTGATGGCCGTGCCGCCCAAGCGATATGACCGATATATGGTTCCCGCTTATCCCGCCGTCGCGCTTCTGGCGGGATACGGCTTGACTTTCTTGCTTCCACAACGTGTTCACGGCCGAATCGCTGGCGGCGTTGTGCGACTTGCGGTCGCATGCGCGTTGCTGCTCGCAATGATTCCGGTCAAGTTGCACTCGTATGATTGTGAGGGATATGTGCGGGCGAAAGCCGTGCTCGACCACGCGGTTCCGGGGACATCGGTCGCCTGGTATGGGCCTGCAGGCGGGGAGCCATCGTGGGGGCTGACCGCCAAGTCGGTTTACTATCTTGACCGGACGGTCGCGGCATACACGGATTTCGGGGCGCTGGAGAGGGATGGGGTTGAGTTCGTTATTGCCGAAGAGGAGCGGTCGCCCGCTCTGAAGCAGCACGGCTTCAGGGACATCCTGCCGCTCGAACCGCAGCGGCGCCTTTTTTATCGTCCAGCGCCGCCGCGCTGAAGCCCGCGTATCACTCGTTCAACTGCCGCTCCGCCTTGTCGGCCAGCTTCCAACGCGGGAACCCCCAGCCGAACCATTGCTCCGGACAGCGACGGACCACCTCTTCGATTTTGTCATTGAATCGCTGGGTGTTCGCTACGACGTCGGCCTCGTAGTCGCCCGTTCGGATAAGCTCCAACGGGCCCTCGATGTAGCCGCGGTGCCGGAATGCATACCCCTCGCGGAGCGAGTAAGCAAAGAAAACAGGGACGTCGCGCCGCAGGCCGAGCGTCGCCACGACGGCCGTGGTCGCGGCCGCCCGGCCGAAAAACGTAGTCGGAGCAAAGCCGGCTCGCGCGTGCTGGTCGATCATCACAACGAGGAGATCGCCCCGTTTGAGCGCCGCGAGCATCGGCCGGACGCCCTCGCTCGTGCTGAGCTCCCTGATGCCGACGCGGTTGCGCAGCTGCGTCATGAACCGGACAAGGTGCGGGTTATGCGGCGTGCGGATGGGCGCGCTGAAGCCGCCGAGACGGAGCGCCTGCATCGCGCCGAAATACTGCCAGTTCCCGATGTGTGCGCTGAAGCAAATCGCGCCGTTTCCTCGAGCGAGGGCATCGCGGAGGAGGTGGAGCCCCTCGACGGGGAAGCGCTCGGCCGCATCCTCCGTAAAGATTCGCCGGTTGATCCAACACGTCTCGGCTGTGGTTAGTCCGATGTGGGTTGCGGCCTTGCGGAGCAGTTGCCGGATTTCGCGGCGGGACAGTTGGCCGCCCAAAGCCATTGTGATGTTGCGGCGGGCGCGCTCGCGGCGGCTCGCGTTCAAGCGGGCAGAGAACCGCCCCGCCGCCGCACCGCACCGGATCGCCAGCGGCTCCGGCAGGTGCTCGGTGAACGACCACGCAGCCCTCACAACCGCGTATTCGAGCCAATGCTGTACTCGGCGGAGAACGCCAATTTCGTTGTCTGCCATTCTGTCCTCTGAGAGGTCGAAATGCTCAGGCCCGCCGTTCGACACTCGCCCGGCGGCCAGACGTCACCAGTATAGCGGCGGCTCTGTCCGCTGTCACGTAGTGCAGTGCTCTTTCCATGTGATTCAGATAGTCCTGGAGCACTACGCCCCCGCGCCGCTCGGGGTTGTGCTGATTGCAGTCGGCACGGGTGTTCCGCCGGGGTTTTGGAGTGCGGCAACCCGAGGCCGCTTGGGAACCTCGTGGAGCAAGGAGAAGCATTTCTGCTGGCCGCTCCGCGTCCTTTGAAAGCGACATCCTGGCGTCGCACTCCATTTGTAAAGGACGGCCTTGGGCGGCCAGCGGGGAACACGCAGACTGCCTGAATCACAGTTTGCTCGCGCACCCCGCCGACGCGCCGCGCGTCGTTTGACACATCCTTCGGGGCGCGCTAGAATCGCCGTTAGCGAGCCGCGCTTCCGACAGAACGGGGAAAACGTGGCAGATCATCGAGCGCTCAAGGTTACTTTTCTGCCCGAAAAGGCGCACGTCCACGTGCTTCCGGGAACAACCGTGCTCGAAGCAGCCGGGCGCGCCAATATCATCATCGAGACCCCGTGCGGTGGGAAGGGCACTTGCGGGCGCTGTCGCGTTGCCATTCCGGTGGGTGCGCCGGAGCCGAATGCTGTCGAGCGCCAACGCCTCACGCCCGACGAACTGGCGCGGGGGGTTCGCCTTGCCTGCCAAGCCGCAGTTAGCACCGATATGACCGTCGAAGTTCCGGCCGACTCCCGCTTCCTCGGCCAAAAAATCCTCGCACACGGAATCGAGGATGCGGCCTATCACCTCGAACCGAGTGTCTCCCTCGATCCCGCAGACCCGGTCGGTCGGCTCTGCGGGGCAGCGTTCGATGTGGGCACAACAACGATCGTCGGCACGCTGCTCGACCTTGTCCGCGGAGAACAACTTGCTACCTCGGCCCGCGCAAATCCGCAAATACCGTTTGGCGACGATGTAATTGCGCGTATCGGCCACGCCGGCAATGGTGGTCTTCGGCAACTCCAGTCGCTGGTTGTTCGCTGCCTCAACGATATGATTGCCGAAATGTGCGCCCGCGTCGGACTTCCCAGAGAGTCCGTCTATGAGGTCGCCGTCGCCGGAAACACAACGATGAACCATCTCCTGCTCGGGATTGACCCGACGCCACTGGCGCACGCGCCTTACCAGGCGGTGCTGCTCGAGGCGCGATCAACGCCCGCGGAGGAGATTGGCGTCCGCATCCGCCCCGGCACGGACG
>CAZBRH010000128.1:7074-7412 GCA_964494245.1 uncultured Planctomycetota bacterium
CATTGCCGAATATCGCCGGCTACGTCGGCGGCGACACAGTCGGCGTGATTCTCGCTTCTGGCATGCACAAATACGATGGGATTCAGCTTGCGTTGGACATTGGGACAAACGGCGAGATTGTGCTTGGGGGACGAGGACGGCTGGTGGCGTGCTCAACGGCCGCAGGCCCGGCGTTCGAGGGCGCGCGGATACGGCACGGGATGCGCGCTGCGAACGGCGCCATCGAAAAGGTGCTCATCGATAGCGACGTGCGGCTGAACGTTATCGGCGGGCATCGGCCGCGTGGGCTTTGCGGCACGGGCGTCATCGACGCCATCGCCGCGCTTCTCGATGTCGGT
>CAZBRH010000129.1:0-319 GCA_964494245.1 uncultured Planctomycetota bacterium
GGCCAGGGCGAACGCAAGGAACATTGGCGCGTCAGGGTCCTTGCGAGCGGCACGGCGGAAGCCGATCCACATCATCGTCAGAGGCAAGAGGGCGAAGGCGAGCATCGCGGGAATGCCGGCGTCGAGGGCGACACTCAAGTAATAATTGTCGATCGTCGGCGTATGACCATCGGGCTTGAAATTCAGCACAAAGCCGGAATTGCCGACGCCGTAGCCGAAGACCGGCCTGTGCGCGACCTTGGGAATGCCGATCACGAGCTGCATCGTGCGCGATCCGCTTTCGCCGAACGCGTTCTCCCAACCGATCTTGCGGAAAACG
>CAZBRH010000129.1:334-3404 GCA_964494245.1 uncultured Planctomycetota bacterium
AGGCCGATAGCGATCGGCGCTATCACCACGAGGCCAAGTATGACGAGAGCGATCAGCGGCCGCAGCGGCGACTCTTTCCGTTCGATCTGGTAGCGCAAACCCTTGAACACGAGATAGGCGGCGATGATGCACAGGGCCGAGATGAGGGACGTGCGCGAGTCCGTCGCATAGACGCCGAACAGGCAAAGGCCCAGGGACGCCCAGAACACCAGCTTCACCCAAACGCGTTTCGCCTTTTCCAGGCAATAGAGGACGAACGGCATGGAGGGGACCGTAATGAGAACAAATGAGACGTCGCGGCTGCGGAGTTTGGACGGCCGCTTCCTTGTGGCGTTTGTGCTTGTTGCGCTCTGGATCGCAGCGTCCGTGCGGCCTGCTGCGTGCCAAGATGCCCTTCCGGCGGGATTCGACCCGCAGCGCAACGTGACCGTCTCGACGCGAGACATGGAGCTAGCCGCCTTCCTCGAACTCCTGTCGGTAAGCTACAAGCTCAACATTGTCTCCCCGAAGGATATCGCGGGGCGGGTTTCGGTGAACTTCTACGACGTCCCGCCGCTTGACGCCCTGAAGGCCGTGCTCGAGGCGAACGGCTACGAATACGTTCTCCAAACGACGGAGGGACGGCCCATCATCAAGATTCAGCCCATTCTCAAAGTGGAAGGCGCTGTGCCCGTCGCGATGAAGACCTTCGTGCTCAACTACGCGACCTCGCAAGACGTCGTCAAGGCCGCACAACCGCTCGTCAGCAAGAATGGGACAATCGCGGCTGCGACGGGACGCAATGCCGTCATCGTTCAGGACGTGCCGGACAGCATTGCCCGAATCGAGAAGTTGGTCGAGACGCTGGACGCCGCGCCGCGGCAGGTGATGATCGACGCGAAGATCGTCAAACTGTCGATGAACGACGAGCAGCAGACCGGCTTCAATTGGTCGATGTTCCAGAACCTCAGCATCGCTGACATTGTGGCAGAGGCGTCGTTCGCGCGTACCGCAGAGCGGATTATCACGAGGATTACAGGCGTCCCGACCACGGACACGTCCGAGGTCGTCCGAACGACCGGGTCAAACATCGACCTGCGC
This sequence comes from uncultured Planctomycetota bacterium, assembly GCA_964494245.1. Taxonomy (GTDB): domain Bacteria; phylum Planctomycetota; class PUPC01; order PUPC01; family PUPC01; genus CAZBRH01. Next base: position 1,415 of record CAZBRH010000129.1, read on the forward strand.
GGCGGGATTCTCAATGAGAACGAGGCAAAGATAACTCTCGATTTCTTCGACACACTGAAAAACGTAACGACCATTGCACGCCCGAGCATAAGAACCATCGATAACAAGCCGGCACACATCATTTCCGGCGAAATCGTCCCGATTCCGCTCTTTGACTACTCGAAGGATACCGGCAATGTGACGCTCTCCGGCTTCCAGGAAGAGCAAATCGGGACGCAGCTTACCGTAACGCCGCACATCAACGGCGACGGCTACATCACGCTGGAGATCAACCCCAAGGTCGAAAGCATCAAGGAGTTCATCATCGTCGACGGCGTCGAGCAGCGGCCCATCAAGAACACAAGCCAGGCCACCACGACAATCCGGATCAAGGACGGCGAAACAGCCGTAATCGGCGGCCTCGTCTCCGCTCAAACAGAAACAACCGTCACGGGGCTTCCGGTGCTCAAGGACCTGCCCGGTATCGGGCCCGCCTTCCGCCACACCAAAACCAGTGTCACGAACAGCGAGCTTATCATCTTCATAACGCCGAGGACCGTCAAGGACGGGCAGGAGCAAGTCACCGATGCCGAAAAGGCCATTCTCCGCCAAGCAGAAGAAGCGCGAATGATCGGCACGCCTGATACCCCGCCCGAACGGATCCAGGATTCGCGTCCCTTGAGCGGAGACGCCCTTTCGCCCACGAAGAAGTAGGCGGTTGCGTCGGTGGCGACTAGATACCTTCGCGTATCCCCGATAGAATTCACCGCATGAGGTCGAAAGTAATCATCCTGCCTCTTGGCGCGGTGCTCGTATTCGCCGTGCCCGCCCTTGCCGCTCCGGCGGACGATGCGTCCCCAACGGATCGTCTCCGTCGCGCCCAAGAACTTGTCTTGGCGGCCACCCGCCTGATGCAGGAAGGCAAATATGCAGACGCGCTAGGCCAGTATCACGAGGCAGATCGCCTCGCACCAGATCAGCCGCTTATCAAATACAACATCGCTTGTGCGCTGGCCCGACTAGAGCGTGCAGAGGAGGCGCTGGACGCGCTCGAACAATCCGTCCGGCTTGGCTTCAATGACCACCAACACATCATGGCAGACGAGGACCTCGCGGCACTCCGCGAGACGGAACGCTTCAAACAGTGCGTCAATATCGCCAAAGAGCAAGCGGCCAAGACATCTCCCCTTCTCCATGTTCCGCAGGGCTATGACGAGAAGGGAGACCGAACGTATCCGCTGCTCGTCCTGCTGCACGGTGCGGGGGCGACTCCCCACAGTCTATTCAACGCCGCGCGGCAAGCTCTCGGCGCAGATGGCTGGTTCATTCTTGCCCCGCACGGCTCCGCTCGCGCCGGGACGGGCTACACGTGGAACAGCAGCGACGTCACTGGAATACCCGCCGCCGTCGCCGACCTCCGCAAGAAGTATCGCATCAGCCGCGCTTACCTTTTTGGCTTCTCGGCCGGTGGCCACATCGGCTACGTCCTTGTCCTCAAGTCCCGCAGCACCTTCGATGGCTTCATCCCGATGGCCGGGTCAATCGGCAACGCCTTGCGGAACAAGTGGGTCACCGAGGACGACCTCAACAGCGCCAAGGGCCTCCCCATTTGTGCAATCCAGGGGACGAAGGACGAAGTTGTGCCGCTCCGTGCCGCGGAGCAATCGCTCGACACGCTGAAGAAGCACGGCTCGGTGACAAAGATGCTGTCGCACCCCGGCGGCCATAGCGCCCCCGCCGACTTCCGCAAGGCACTGCTCGACGCCATCTCGTGGCTGAACAAACATCAACCTCCAGTGCAATAAACCCGGCCGAGCGTGGTTGACACCTCATCGGCATACGACTAGAATCCGCCTGCAATGGCAGAGGAGCGCCACACGTTCCCACGCGAAGAGCGTTTGAAGCTGAGCCGGGATTTCCGCCGTTGCATCCGAAGCGGAGGGCGGGCAACCGGCCGCTACGTCGTCGTCTACACGCCCCGCCGGACAGCGGACGACGAAGACGTCCTTCA
>CAZBRH010000129.1:3414-7327 GCA_964494245.1 uncultured Planctomycetota bacterium
CGCTACGTCGTCGTCTACGCCGCCAACAACGACCTGGGGTTCACGCGCCTCGGAGCGGGGTCCACGCGCCGCATCGGCAAGGCCGCAGTGCGGAACCGCCAGAAGCGACTTGTCCGCGAGGCCTTTCGACTGACGAAGCACGAACTGCCGGCGGGCGTAGACCTTGTTGTTCTTCCGCTTGCTCCCTGGCGCAACCCGGGTCTCACTGAACTGGAGGCCGACCTCATCGACACCGCAGGCCGCGCGGTGGCCGATTTCGTGAGCCGGAGGCACGATGCATAGGGGCACAGGGAAAACGCCGAAGAATTCTGTTGCGGCGATTGGCCGAACTGGGGCAGGCAGCTTCGGGCGCTCTCGGGCAGCCATCGCTTCGTTCCCGGGCAAGCTGCTGATCGCCCTTGCTCGCCTCTACCAGAAGACGGTCGGCATAATGCTCCCCGACGCCTGCCGATTCACCCCGACCTGCTCGCAGTATTTCATCGAGGCGGTAAGACGGCATGGAGCGGTGCGCGGCGCCTGGCTCGGATTCAGGCGCCTCATGCGCTGCAACCAGTTTTTCAAAGGCGGACACGACCCGGTTCCATAGGGCAAAGCCACATGTCCACCAAAGGCAACGCGATTGTCGCACAGTCAGGCGGCCCGACAGCGGTCATCAATTCGAGCGCTTGCGGCGTCATTCAGGAAGCGATGAAGACCGATTGCATTACCGGAGTCTTCGCCGCTCACAACGGCATCCTCGGCGTGCTCCACGAAGACATCTTCGACCTCAGCATGGAAGACCCCGACCAGATTGAGCTGCTGAAGCAGTCGCCGTCGTCCGCGCTCGGTTCCTGCCGCTACAAGCTCCAGCCGCTCGACCAGAGCCGGGCGGATTACGAGCGCATCCTCGAAGTCTTCCGCGCGCACGACATCCATTACTTCTTCTACATCGGCGGCAACGACTCGATGGACACCGCCCACAAGCTCAGTCTGCTTGCCAACGAGGAGAACTGGCCGCTTGTCGTCATGGGCATCCCCAAGACCGTTGACAACGACCTCGCCTGCACCGACCACTGCCCCGGCTACGGCAGCGTCGCCAAATACAACGCCACCATTGCGATGGAAGCCGGCCGCGACACCGAGGCGCTCTACACGCACGATACTGCCTGTGTGATGGAAGTGATGGGTCGGAACGCCGGGTGGATTGCCGCAGCAACGGGCGTCGCGCACCGCGCACCCGACGACGCCCCGCACCTCATCTACCTGCCCGAAATCCCGTTCTCCGTCCAGAAGTTTGTCGCCGATTGCACGAAGGTATACAAGCAGCTTGGCCGCGTGTTTGTCGTCGCAGGCGAAGGCATCAACGACGGCAGGGGCAATTACATCGCCGCGAAGCAGGGACGATTTGCTAGGGATTCGTTCGGACACGTTCAGCTCGGCGGTGTTGCGGAGATGCTTCGAGAGGTCATCGAGACCGAAGTCGGCATCAAGTGCCGGGTCATAAGGTGCGGCATTGCGCAGCGGAACGGCATCCACTTTGCCAGCCGAACCGACCGGGACGAAGCATACCTCGTCGGACAGAAGGCGGTCCAGCACGCCGCCGAAGGGACAAGCGGGTTCATGGTGACGCTTGAGCGCAAGCCCGGCAGGTCCTACCAGTGCGCAACCGGCCTCGCGCCGCTCGAAGACGTTGCGAACGGCGAGAAAAAAGTCCCGCGCGAGTTTATCAACGACGAAGGCAACGGAATCACGCAGGCGATGATCGACTATGTCGCCCCACTGATGCAGGGCGAGATCGAAATCCGCATCGCTCCGGATGGCTTACCCATCTTCACCCGATTCGCGCGGCACAATCTCGACAGGAAGTGCTCACGGAAAGTGTAAGGGCGCTGCGCCCTGAAAATGAGCGGTTCTCGCTCATGCATTGTCCCAAGCGGGACTATGGGCTGGGCAGTTCTTCGACTCGCGGGAGTTCGTTTAGCGACTTGAGGCCGAAGTATTCAAGGAAGCGCTTCGTGGTGCCGTAGAGCAGCGGACGCCCGAGCACCTCCGCCCGACCTGTAATCTTGACGAGCCCCTTCTGGAGCAGCGTCCGAAGAAGCGGACCGGCTTGGACGCCGCGGATCGCCTCGATGTCTGCCCGCGTCACCGGCTGCTTATACGCAATGACCGCCAAAGTTTCGAGCGCCGCCTGTGAAAGCCGCCCTCCTCCCCCGCTGCTGTGAAGGTCCGCGATATATTCGGCGTACTCCGGCTTCGTCATGATCTGGAAGCCACCTGCGATTTCCTCGATGCTGAACGCTCGGCCCGTGGCGACATACTCTTCAGCCAGCTGCTTGATCAGTTTGCGGACGCCGCGAACACCAATCCCCGTGTCCCGAAGCGGCTCGGCGAGCTTTCGCGCCGGCACCGGCTCCGGCGAACTGAAGAGCATCGCCTCTATCGCGGCCTTGCACAGGGATAAGGACTCGGGCGGCAGGTCCTTTTCAGCCGACTCTTCTTCAGCAGGTGCCATGTCCTCCGCGGCGGGCGCCGGCTCGGTCTGACCGGATGCTTCGGCCTCGGCAGCGGATGGTTCCGCCGTCGGCTCGCACTCTTCCGCGGGTTCGTTCCCTGACGCAGGGGCGCCTTCGGCGATGGGGTTGACTTCGCCTTCGGTCATGACCCGACAACTCTCATTCTGCACTACTGGATTGCACTTGCATGCGGTGCTGTGGCGGACGGGATGCCGCCGCCGGCGTCCGCTGCCTGCTTGATCTTCTCGACGGCTTCCTTGACCGCATCGAGGACGGCGCGTGACGTGATTGTCGCTCCCGTAAGTTGGGAAATCTTGTCCGTTGCGCCCTGCTCTTTGACCAGCACGAGCTGGTCGCTGCGCTTCCCGCGAAATTGTTGTTGAAACGGCGGCTCGCGCGGCGGTTCGACCTCTCGTTTGCCGCCAAAGAGGTCCCCGATCGCCTGCCAAACCGACTTTGTGGCTGGCACTTCCTTCGTTCTTTCCCCAAGTCCGGGTGTTTCGTTCTGTTCTAGAATGCTGATCGCCGCAATGGTCATGTTCCGGTCAACCCCGACGAGCACCTTGATCCGGCTGGAATACCCCTGCGCCGAGCCGATGGCCGCGTAGCCGACAATCCCATCGTCCTCTTTCGCTCGGCCGATATACAGCGTGCCGCCGTCCGGCAGCTTCCGTTCCTCCGGCGGCATCTTCGCGCCGGGCAGGACCTTGGCGAGGCCAGCGACAAGCTCGCTTCTCTTTGCAACCTTGATCCGCTCCCGCGTCAGCGAGTAGGTGAACGCAAGGGCCGCCGCCGCAATCAGGCAGATGATGGCAATGACAATCGGATACTTGACCCGCTCGCTCACTTCTTCGACCCGTAAACCCTCGGCTTCGTCAGGCCCTCGATAAGCGGAACTGCCGTGTTCATCAGAAGGATAGAGTAGCACACTCCTTCGGGATATCCACCATACTTGCGAATAACGACGGTAAGCAGCCCGCAACCGAACCCGAAAATCAGCTTACCCTTCTTCGTGATGGGACCTGTCACCATATCCGTCGCCATAAAGATTGCCCCAAGCATCACCCCGCCGGCGAAAAGTTCAAACAGCGGTTCTCCCGCAAACCACGCTGAACCGAAGAGCACTTTGCCGTCGGCGAGATACGGCGCCCGAACGGGCAGCGCCCAACCAAACACGGCCACCGTGCCCAGAAACGCAGCGGGCACGTGCCAGCGTATCGTCCCGGTAGCCAACAAGATTGCGCCGCCAATCAGAAGAGCCAGCGCGGAGGTTTCGCCAACACAGCCAACCTGCGCTCCGAAAAACATGTTCCAAACCGGCGTGTCATTCGCCGCGTTCACCTTCTCTATTGTCTCGCGCGGGCTTGCTCCGAGCCGTTCGGCCAGCAACTTTGGCTCATCCGTTCCAGGCAGACTTT
>CAZBRH010000130.1:0-5638 GCA_964494245.1 uncultured Planctomycetota bacterium
TCACCGTTATTCGGATGCGGCCTCGACTCGACGCCGGCGAAATCCTTTGCCTCGGTGCCGAGCGCCGGGTGGCACAGCTCGCAACCAGAATAGGCGACGACGAAACCGCGGGCCAACTTGCAGAACGGCTGGCCGTTCTGGGCGGCGACCTGCTCGCCGGCGTGCTGGCGGCCTTTGCCAAAGGAACGGTGGCCTACGAAGCCCAGAATGAGGCCTTGGCGACGTTCGCCCCGATGCTGGCCAAAGCCGATGGCCTTATTCCATGGTCGGCTTCTGCCGAGCAGGTGGTGCGACACATTCGAGCGATGACGCCGTGGCCCGGCGCTTACTGCGAGGCGCGCCTGTCCGGCCGGGAGCCAGTTCGCCTTGTTGTGCTCCGGGCTCGAGCGCAGGAGATAGAATTGCCGGGGCGTCCCGGAGAGGTTTCCGCCGCGGGCGGCCGCATGCTTGTCAAGGCGGGCGTTGGTTCGGTCGAGCTTCTTCGTGTGAAGCCGGCCGGCAGAGACGAGATGAGTGGGGCTGACTTTCTGCACGGATGCCGGGTCGCCGTGCAGGGTTCGGGGCGGGACGGAGATTGCTGGCTTGCAGGCGCTTGACCGGGCTGTGGTGCGGCTCAATAATCTATCCGTTCGCGGGCGTCGCACGCGGGTCGGACCCGGCGAGATTCTGATGTTGATGCCGTCGTGTCTCCAAGCCGCCGCCTGCGGGCAAAACGTAGTCGGTGACCTTGCGGCCTGCAAACGCTGCGGGCGCTGCAAGATCGGGCCGCTGCTTGAACTCGCGGATCGCTATGGGATCCAGCGGGCCATTGCAAAGGGCGGACGCGTTGCGGTCGAGCTCGCGCGTCAGCCGCACATCAAGGCGATCATCGCGGTCGCCTGTGAGAAGGAATTGAGAAGCGGAATCATCGCGTGCCTGCCCAAGGCCGTTGTCGCCGTGGCGAACGAGCGGCCGAACGGGCCTTGCCGCGAAACGAATGTGGACTTGGCGAAGGTCGAAAAAGCCATCAAATGGTTGACCCGGGGATGTCGTCCCCGAGAGCATGAGCCCGAGCAGTAGGAGGAAGAAGCATGAGCGGTTTGAGAAGCAGGTTCGTGGCCGTCGGCGTTTCGGCTTTCTTGCTCGCCTTGAGCGCGTCTGCCGTGTGGGCGCAGGAAGGGGGACCTGCTGCGGCCCTCGCTCAGCAAATCAATGAGGCGAAGGTCCTGTTGGAGCAGCAAGACTACGACGGAGCTTTGGTGAAACTGGACGCAGCAGAAGCCGCCGCCAAAGCGCTTGCCGCAGGGCAGAACGTTAGCGACCAGCTCAATCAGATCGCCGCTCTGCGGAAGCTCGCTCAGGAAGGGAAGGCCGCCGTCACTGTATCTCCGGAGGACGCAAAGTATCGTGAGCTTCTCGAGAGACTCCGAAAAGAGAAGGAGGTCGAGAAGAAATATAAGGAGCTCGTTGCCGAGCACTATTACAAGGTGGCGCAGCAGCGATACGACAACCGGCTGTTCGAGGAGGCAGAGGAAAACCTTCGCGCCGCGCTCGATGCGAATCCACAGCACGCAAAGGCCAGGGAACTGCTTATGGATGTTCGCAGAGTCCTGGGAAAGACCGAAGAGGGCGCGGTGAAAATGATAGACCGTGTCATGACCGACAAGCTTGTCCAAATCCGCTACGAAGTCGAAAACGTCCGCAGAGCTATCCGGGAAGCGAAACAACTGCTGGGCGAGAACCGTTTTGCTCAGGCGATGGAGAAGCTCGATGTCGCGCGTGATTCTGTCAAGGTGCTCTCAATGCAGGTTGATCTCAGCCGCGAACGTGCGGAAATCGACTCGCTGACCGAGAAGGCGCAGGCGGCGAAGGATAAGGCCGAAAAGGAGGCAGAACAGAAGAAAAGAGATGAAGCCCTGGAAGTCGCACGGAGGGAGCAGGAACGATTGCAGGGCATGCACCAGGAACGCATCGACCGACTCTTTGAGGACGCGAAAAATCTCTACGAGCAGACCCGTTATGAGCTGGCGGCAAAGAAGGCCGAGGAAATCCTGAAGATTGATCCGCGCAACGAGGCGGTTATTGCGTTCCGGAAGAAGGCGCTGGAAGCGCAGCGTGCCGCCGATATTGCTTGGTATCAAGAGACGTCCGCCGCCGAAACTGATGAGACATGGCGGCGCGTCCGCAAGCTTGCCATCCCGTTTACGGATGTCCAGCCGCGATACCCCGACGATTGGGACCAGAAGCGCAAGCGCAAGGACATCGTCTATACGATTCGCGGCGAGAGCACCGCAGATGCTGAATGGCGTAAGAACCTGAGCGCAATTCTTGAAGAGCCGGTTTCCTTCGATTTCATCGCGACGCCCCTGGACGACGTTGTCGCGTTCTTCCGCAACCTCAAGAAGGTGAACATCGTCGTGGACAAGCAGGCAGTCGCGGACCACGGTGATCTTGACGTGACACTTCGGCTCGACAAGGTGCCGTTCAAGGATGCGCTCGCGTGGATCCTGCGGCTCGTGAACCTCAAGTATGCTCTCCAGAACAATGCCATCTTCATTTCCACCAAAGAGAATATCGCCAAGATTCAGGAAACAGACACACGCATCTATTACGTGACGGACCTGACGGCTCCGATCCGCGATTTCAAGGCGAACACCATGGCGATCAGCAACACGGGACTCGACGACGAGGGCGGCGGTTTCGAAGATATCTTCGCGGAAGAGAAGCCGGACGAGGCACAAGAAGTGGACCAGTTCACCGGCGACTCACTTGTTGAGTTCATCAAGGCCGTCATCGCGCCGGGCACGTGGGAAGATGTAGGAATCGGCGTTGGCGGCTTGTGACCCGACATCGCCGGGCTGTGCGTTCCGATCTTCGGGCGGTCGGAGAAGGATTATGGCACTAACGCGCAGGGAGTTGATCCGCAACCTCGGCGTGGCCGCGGGGGCCACGTACGTGTTCGGCTTGGGGATTCACGCCGGGCCGCCGTCAGTGGCCGCTCCGGGTCCGGAAGCCGGCGAAAAGCCCTACACACTTCCACCGCTGCCCTATGCCTACGACGCACTGGAGCCCCACCTCGACAAGGAGACTGTTGCTTTGCATCACGGCAAGCACCACGCCGCCTACATCGCTGGGCTGAACGGAGCGCTCGAGAAGCTCGTTGCTGCTCGTGCTGCCGGAGACGCCGCACTCATCAGTGCGCTCACACGCGCGCTCGCGTTCCATGGCTCCGGCCACGTGCTTCACGCAGTGTATTGGACCAGCATGAGGCCCGGCGGCGGTGGAAAGCCGCCAGACCGCGGGCTCGGCAAGCTGATCGAGCGTGATTTTGGCTCGTTCGAGGGATTCCGGGCTCAGTTCACCGCCGCGACGAATTCCGTCGCGGGGAGCGGGTGGGGCGTGCTCGCTTACGAGCCGCTTGGCCAACGGCTCGTCATACTCGGCGTCGAGAAGCACGAAAACGTGTTCTTCGCAGGAGCGGCGCCGCTTTTGGTCTGCGACGTGTGGGAGCACGCCTACTATCTGAAATACCAGAACCGTCGTGCCGAATACGTCGAGAGTTTTCTCAAGAATCTTGTGGACTGGGAGTCGGCTTCGCGGCGGCTCGAGGTCGCGACTTCCTGATTAGCGGACGGTCAGCTCGCAGAGCCAGAGGCAGTCACCGACGGTCGCAACGAAGGCGAGACGTCCGGGAATCCAGACTGGGGCCGAGTAGAACATCGATGCCGGCCCGTCAAGGCCTTCCGAGCCGGGCGGCCGCAGATAATGCCACCACCCCGAGGGGTCCACCGCCGCGACGCGGGCCTTGGCTGTTTCCTCGAAGCCCCAGACGACGCCGCGCACAGACCAGCCGTTGAAGCCGTCGGCGCTGTCGAAGCGCGGCTCTGTGAATAGTCCGGACGGCCCTATCGGTGCCGACTTCTCATTCGGTGGTCGCCAGTAGCCGGGTCGGTCTTCGTCCCGGACGAACGCGAAGAACAAGTCTGTTTTTGCCCCCCCAAGCCCCCAGCAATGGGCGAGCGGCGGACCGCTCCGTTGAAGCCGCAGCGTCACCCGCTCATAGGACGACATTACCCGTTCGAAATCGCCCTTATCCAGTGAGGCGATGTAGGCCTCCTTCATCTCCCAACGGCTGCCGTCCGGCCGGTGCTTTCCTTCGGAGGCGTGGCATTGGTGCACGTTGCAGCCCAGCTGCTTTCCGCCCGGCAGCAGCAGGGGCAACCCCATCGTCCCTTCCGGCAGGTCGAAGGTCCACATCCTTCCGCACGTTTCCACCTTGCCGTGTTCGTTGATGACGTGGACGAGCCCGTCTTCAGCAAGAATGGCTCCCAAACCGTCCGCCGTCTCGGCCACACGCCTTCCCCTGAGGCGAGCGATGATTGTGCCGTCGGATTCAAGTGTGATGATCTCGACGCCGCCCCCCACGGCGCCACAGTAGATGACAAGAAAGCGGTCGCTGAAGGGACGCTCGTCGGCTTGTGTTGCGAGGAACACCGCCCTGCCGAGTTCGCCCGAGAATAGCACCTCGGTCTTTGCCGAATCAGGGGCGTAGCGGATGAGCCGATGTTGGCCGCTGAAAGCGTCGGTCCTCTCGATGTAGTAGATCTCGTCGGCTCCGAGGCCACGACAGCGCGAGACGTAGGACTGGCAGACGAGCTTCTCATCCCCCTCGCGCAGGTCGCGCACCCAAAGCGTCCGCTCCATACGGGGCGCGGCCCCCCCTTCGGTCCTTTCCCGCTGCGTCAGCCGCTCATAGAAGAGCCAACGGCCTGACCTTGAAACAAGCGGGTAAGCCGCCGCAGTCTTGCTGCTCTTTTCTTCGGACTCGGGGCCGGCAGTCTTGGTCCACAAGGCATTTTGGACTTCTCTCACTTCTGTCGGCTCGCCGTGCTTCCGTATGCAGTTCACAAAGTCGCCTATCGGGTAAACTCCCCAAGGGGTCTTTACACTGTTGTTGGCGACGGGGTAGCACGCCGCGAGGTTCGATCCCGCAAACACGAGGTATTTGTGTGGGGCGTTCAACGGGTCGGTTTCGCCTTCCGGTTCCCAAGCGTGCTCGAGTGGGACACCGAGCGCCCGGAACCGCGCCGGGTCGATTGCGAACGTGCTCTGCGGGCTTTTGGCGCGGAATGGCCAAATCGGGTGAACGACAACGCGAAAGAAATCTGGCGTGTCTTGCATGCCGCCCTCATAGATTTCTCGAATTTCAAGGGCGGCGAGCGAGACGTGACCCGCCTGAGCAAGTTTCTCCAGTTCGACGGCAGCAGCGGGCGGCATGCCCGGCAGCAGCGTTGCCGACCGACCCACAGCGGAACCGCACAGCAACACGAGTCCCGCAAGCAACGCACGGTTCACGGAACGTTCCTCCAAGTCTTCGTCTTGTTTGTTCCTGCGCGCATTGTAATCCAGATTCGCGCGGCGCGCCACGCTTTCCTTCGAGCGATCCTTTCGCTACAATACGCGGGCGGACACAGAACAGGAGGAAGGAGAACCAAAGTCCTGTGGCTAAAGCATTGACTCCACGGCACAAGATGCCGCACCAGCCCGCCGACGTTCGGACGAAAAACTTCGATGAAGTTGCCCTCGGTTACGATGAGGAGACCGCAGTGGCGGAGGCGTCTCGCTGCCTCGCCTGCAAGAACAAGCCATGCGTTAGAGG
>CAZBRH010000130.1:5663-7266 GCA_964494245.1 uncultured Planctomycetota bacterium
AGATTGATATCCCCGGATTCATCGGGCGCATCCGCGAGCGCGATATCGCCGGTGCGATTCGGATTCTGAAAGCATCCAACTGCCTGCCCGCCGTCTGCGGGCGTGTGTGTCCGCAAGAGACCCAGTGCGAGCAGGTCTGTGTGCTTGGCAAGAAGGGGGAGCCGGTTGCAATCGGCCGGTTGGAGCGGTTTGCGGCGGATTGGGAAGCCGCGCACGGCTCGGCCGCCGCAGTCGAAAAGGCCCCACCCACAGGCCGCAGGGCGGCTGTCATCGGCTCCGGCCCGGCCGGCCTGACCGTTGCCGGCGAACTAGCTCGAAGGGGACACGGCGTCACCGTGTTCGAGGCGTTCCACAAGCCCGGTGGAGTGCTCGTTTACGGTATCCCGGAATTTCGCCTGCCGAAGGCCATCGTCGAACGTGAGGTGGCCTTTGTCCAGAGTCTCGGTGTCGAGATTCGAACGAACGTCGTCGTCGGCCGAACGCTCTCGATCGCTGATCTGTTCGCGCAGGGCTATAGCGCGATCTTCGTCGGAGTTGGTGCTGGCCTGCCGTCGTTCCTGAATATTCCGGGTGAGAACTCGCTCTATGTGTACTCGGCGAACGAGTATCTCACTCGCGCGAACCTGATGAAGGCGTATCTTCGCGAGTCGGATACGCCGTTGGCGCGTGGGCGGCGCGTTGTGGTAGTCGGCGGCGGCAACGTGGCGATGGATGCGGCGCGGACCGCCGTTCGGCTTGGCGCAGATGAGGTGCGACTTGTGTACCGCAGGTCCCGCGCTGAGATGCCTGCCCGCGCCGAGGAAGTCGAGAACGCCGAGGAAGAGGGGGTTATCTTTGAACTGCTGACAAATCCCGTTCGCATCATTCCAGATGACGCGCGGCGCGTTCGGGCAGTCGAATGCATTCGCATGGAACTCGGCGAGCCGGACGAAAGCGGTCGCCGCCGGCCGGTGCCCGTGCCTGGGTCCGAGTTCGAGATGGAGGCCGACACGGTGGTTGTTGCCATCGGCAACCAGGCGAACCCGTTGCTTACGAGAGCGACGCCGGGCCTCGAAACAAACCGATGGGGCAACATCGTCGCCGATCCGGAGACCGGGCGCACCTCGCTGGAGGGCGTTTACGCGGGCGGCGACATTGTTACCGGCGCCGCCACCGTTATCCTCGCGATGGGAGCCGGGCTCCGTGCGGCGCGGGCCATGCACGAATATCTTATGTCCAAGCCGCCCAAAATGTAGGAGGTCGAATGGCGTTGCTGGATACGCCAATCAAGCCGAACTTCGAGGCGCTTATCGCGAATCTGCGGCGTCAGGGCACGCCCAAGCGTGTCCACTTCATGGAGCTCTTTCTCGATGGCGAAATTCAGGAAGCCATCAACCGCCGGTTCCACTTTGCCGATGGGCTGAACGAAAACGATCCACATTTCGGCGACTGGCGAAGCATCCGCCGTCAACGCTTTCTCGGCTATGATTACGAACGCTGCGTTGTCGAAGGCCTCGAGTTCCCGAGGCAGACGTTAGCCGCAGATGACTCCGTGGAGGGCGAGACGCGCCGCGAGCAACGGAAGTGGACGGACGAACACGGCGGGCCGATCTGTAACTGGGAA
>CAZBRH010000131.1:0-2428 GCA_964494245.1 uncultured Planctomycetota bacterium
CAGCTCGACGTGCGTCTGAAAGACGTCCGGCTCGACCGTCTCGCGGACGACGAGCCGGAGGTCCTGGCGGATGCCGAGGTCGTAGGGCGCGAGCCAGACGGTCGCCTCGATGCCCATCAACTCTTCTTCACCGATGCTTGTGCGGAAAAGCCGCAGGTCGTCCGCCGTGAAGTGCCCGATGCTGCCCTCTCGGTGCGCGTCCAGATACTCATAGAGGAAAGTCATCACCCCGTTCGCCGTTTTCCCTGTCACGGTGAAGGGGAGCTTGTCGCGGATGACGCCATCGACCGGCTCCGGAACCTTCCACTTCATCTCGTTGCTCGGAGTCGCGAGCTTGCCTGCCATGAACGCCGGAACAAGGGACGAAACAACGACGACTCCGAGCACCAGAACCATCGTCATCACGGCCTGTGTGCCGGAGTAGTTCAAGGTCAGGCCGCCCATCCAGCCGAGCTCCTTGAACGCCGTCGCCGTGCCCTGGCCGACGATGTATCCGAAGATGGAGCCCATGAGCCCGTAGGTGAGCGCTTCCGCGAGGAAGAGGAATCCGACGTGGAGGGGCGCGAGGCCCAAGCTTGTGTAGATGTAGATTTCACGGCGGCGTTCGGCGATGGACGAAAGCATCGTATTGAAGATGATGAGGCCGGCAATGACGACGGGAATGAGCAAGCTCTTGGGCGCGCGGGGCAGGAGCGGCGTCGCGGCGAGGACACGGACGTCCTGTCCCTGCGCTCCGTAGTAGATCGGGAATGCGAAGCGAGCCGAAAGGCCGCGGGCCAGCTCCTTGATGTCATCGGCCGATTCCGCCCCCAGGGCGATGCTCCGCAGCGTGCTTCCCGGCATCCCGACGAGCAGCGACGCCGGCAGGATCACGAGCGACTCGGTCGGCACATACGGCAGCGCCTGTTCGGGTTCGAGCGTCGCCCCGCTTTCCAACTCGGCGGAGATCTCTTCGACGCCCGTGGTTGTGCGAAGGCGGCGTTCCTCGCCGCTCATCCGCGAATAGTCCACCGGCAGGAGCGTCTGGCCATCGAGGTCGCGGACGCCTTCGCGCAGTTCCGCCGAGTCGAACACGCCCGCGAGCTCGAGCTCCCGGCCGGCGATGACGACGGCCTCGCCGGGCTGGACGCCGAGTTCCGCCGCGGTCTCAGCGGAGAGGTAGCAGGCGCCCCCAGCGGCGAACCGCTCCCAGTTCGGGCATGCCCGTTCGATGGCCGTCAGGCGCGACTCAGCCGCCGCGAGGCCCAGCGCAGCGACAAGGAAGACCCGCCGCCCTGTCGCCGGGTTCGAGACTTGGATGCGCCACTGAGCGTTTCCCTGGCTGTTCCACCAGTAGCGCGGAACCACATCCCGTGTCCCGGCCGTGATGTGTTCGATATGTTCGAGCGCGCCACTCGGCATGGCCCGCAGCGCCGGTTGCCGGACGAGCGCGCCGTTGAATTGCGCCGTCTGGCCCAGACTGAACTCCTTGTGTCCGACGTAGCTGCTCGTCGACATGAAGCACAGCATCGCAAACGTGATGAGAACGACCGTCAGGCCGGTGAGTGCGGTGCGGAACCGGCGGCGACGCATGTTGGCGATGCCGAGCCGCAGCGCCGTCGTCAGCAGGCCGATCCGCGACGTCCGCGCCCCGCTGGCCTCTGCGCGTCCGCTCCGAAGCTCCTCCAATCCCGATTGGAACTTGCGATACACGACCGAGATGACGAGCAAGCTCATGAAGATGATGGCGAAGGCCATGATGACCATCATCGGCTGGCCGCTCAGACGGAACGCCGGATGATACTGCCAGAGCACCAGTGCCATCACGCCGAAGATGCCGAGCGTTCCGGCGATCTGCCGGTAGATATGCGCCGACGCGAACACGAGGCGTTCGAGCGCGTAGGAGAACGGCACAAGCATCAGGAGCAGGAAGATGGCCCCGCGGATGACGTCGTTGGACATTTCGCGGACGGCTTGGTAGGCGCGGACTTCGTTGGACATGGCTCCGCTGACGGCGCTGAGGAACTCGGAGCCGTCATCGCGGCTGGTGGCTGCTTCCGCTTGTTCCAGCGCGGCCGCCGTGCCCTCTTGGATGCGGCGGATCGGTCGGCTCGTGATTCCAGCGGCCGTGCAGTCATCCAGCCGCTTTTGGTCTAGCCGTTGGAAATCCTGGGCTGCGATCTGGAGCGGATGCGCGGGGAGCGGCTCGCCGAGCGGGAAGCCCCGCAGCAGTTCGTTCGTCTTCATCCCCGGCTCCGGATGGGCGACGTTCAGGAGGGCCATGCGATTGCCAGCGATCCCGGCGCGCAACACGAGTTGCCAGCGTGTGTCCAATTCAAGCTGACAGCTCATCAGGTCGCCGTATCGCAGAAGGTTCATCCGCTTTGGTGTGCTGGCGCTCCGCGCGTCGAGGACCGACGTAGCGGCGAGGTGAGAGAGGAATCGCGGG
>CAZBRH010000131.1:2438-7209 GCA_964494245.1 uncultured Planctomycetota bacterium
AAAGGCCAGCGGCGGTCAACTCGCCGCAGCGGAATACGGCCGCACGGAGCGGAGGGGCCTTCGCCGCCGAAAGGTCTACGCCGAGCCGCACCCCGCGCCCCTGCTTCTGCATGTCCACCGCGCGGGTGATTTCGCCCTCTGGTCCAAGGACAAACGATTGCACAAAGTGCTGGGCGACCCCGCCGCCCCGGTGCCCCGGCAGCGCCTCGAATCGGAACGTGCCATCGGCGCTCGTCCAGCAGAACTCCTCGCGGCGAACGCCCGCTGCCGGCCAAGAAGATGACGTGCCCTGGCCGCCGCCGATGCTGCCGAGGATGAGCACGGTCAGGTGTCGGGCCATTGGCAGGCGCGGAACGGGCTCGCCGGGCGCCTGGTCGACGATGTCCCCCTGAGCGCGATTCCACTTGGCGCGGACGCTCGTCGTTGGTTTGAAGTCGGAGTCGTTGGCGAGGTCTCGAAGCAGCCGGGCTGTTGCCTCGGCCTGCGGCCCGATGCGGTTCCAGTCGAGCAGGTCTGCGCGGTCGCGAGGGGTATCGACGCGGGTGCGGAGAGCGTTGATGGTCGTCCATGTCGCCGCGGCAAGCCCGAAGCTCTGTGCGGAGCCGGTGAAGAGCGGCAGCGGCCCGGCCACGTGGGAGTCAGGCGATTCTGTAATCTGTAGCGGCGTCAGGTCAACGGCGCGGCGGAGCGGCTCCGGCCAGACCTTGTCTGCCCGGTTTCTTTCGAGCGTTTCGAGCCACCGAGCGAATGAGGTCGCGTTCTGCCGAGCGTTGACCCCGAGGTACGGGTCCCAGAAGCACGGCCCGACGGCGATGCCCGCGTCCGACAGGTCGATGCCGAGGAGGAATTCCACGGGCCTCGTGTCCGCGCCAGCCACGCCCAGAGCGGCCAGTATTTCGGAGCGGATTCGGTCGTGTTCCTCGTGTCGGCGGACGAGGGCGGCGCTCTCCGCGGTTTGGCGGGAGATACGCTGCCGGGCGGCCCTCCAGACCGCGCGGGCGACTTCCGTTGCGTCGGCAGCGTCCCCGTCTCCGCCTGACGCGCCGTCTGGGCGCAGTTCGATCGGCGCGTCCGATAGCAAGAGTTGCTGGGCGCTGTTCAGGATGTTGCGCTTGCGCGAAAGACCGGCGATGGTATCCCGCACGGCTCGCAACTGGTTTTCGACTTCGCCGAGCCGCCGTTCCTTTTCCTCGCGTTCCGGCGCCAGGGCCGGGTCCACGGTCTTGAGCTCGCGTTGAAGCCGGGCTCGTTCCCGGACCAACGCGAACTCGTTCACCCGCTCCGGGTAGATGAATTGCTCGATTTGGACGACTCCGCGGGCCACCTCGTCCTTGATGTAGTCCCAGAGCGGCCGGTATCGGCGCTGGTGAAGCCGGTTGAGCGCTTCGCATTCGAGTGAGAGGCGTTCCGGGCTGTCTTCAGGGAGTTCGCCACCCGAGGCAGCATTGTCGCGAACCCATCGCCACGCATCGCGGACGAGGCGCGCGCCCAAAAGCGACTCGAACGGTGCAGGGCGGAGGCCGTCGAGGCCGAGCGCCCGTTCGAAGCGCATCTCTCGCAGGTCAAGTTCCGCTGCGAGCGATTCGTGGCGGCTGTATTTTTCTGCCCGCTCTCGGTCTTCTTCGATGTGTTCCATCCTCGTGCTGCTAGCGGGATCGGAACAGAGAGCGGCGAGCATCTCGCGGAGGCCGCGCTGGTTGATCCCGTATGCGTCGATGAACGCGAAGAGCATCGGGCGGGAGGGCGGTTCCGAGGCGAAATCGCGGAGGGCGTTCAACGCCACCGCGATATCCGCTGCGGCGTCGGCTCCCGGCGCCAGCGTCGGCACAGCGCCCGCCGAGTCGAACGGGACGCCGATCGCGATGGCCTTTCTTCCGGGCGGCCCTGCCGATGGGCTGAGTGCATAGATGTTTGTCGCGCGTGCTTCCACCCATTCGGCTCGGCACGAGATGATGCCTTCACGGTCGCCCGCGTCGCGGAGCGCCGCGGCAAGCGGGCCCTCGGGCACGTAGAAGCGCGGGATATAGACCGGGATCGGGACGATGTGGGCGTGGGCGTCGTGGGTCGTTTCGCGGCCGCTGCCGAGGAGGATGATGGCCTTCGCGCCGGCGTTGTAGGCGTCCTTCCAGCGGCTGCCGGCGGTCATTTCCATCACGGCGATCTGGCCCCGTAAGCCGGTGGCCGGAAGTGCGCCATGGCCCCGGCCGGGGCGACCGTCGCCGACATAGATGAGCCGTCCGGAGATGCCGTCCGCAGGAGTTGTGTGCAGCCGGGGACCGGCAGGCCAGAACGGATGGATCGTGTGCGTTCCGCGCGGCTCTCCCTCCGTCAGCGTCAGTTCCGCAGCGAGAACGCGGGGCACAACGACGGGGAACTCGTGCGTCCAGATGCGAATCCCCGCAGCGGCTTTCAGCTTGTCCAATAGCTCGGCGAGCGTCGCGTCGTGCGGGTCCGTGCCAACCACGCGGGTGGGCCGTGCGGCCAGCCACTCGGTGTCGCGACGGACCCTGTCGGCGAAGGACTCCGGCTCGGCCACCGCGGCCGCCGTGGCGCACAGAAGCCCCACCAGAACCCAACATCCCAGCAACGCAAGGCGTCCCGTCATGTCGGCAGCACTCTGACCACGATGTAGGGCATGCCCAGCAACACTCGGACCGCGGGCTCGACGCACCAGAAGACGGCAGCGAAGACTTCGCCCATGATAATGCCGAGGAAGACCGGGCGAGCCAGGCGGTAGAGCTTCGCTCCGCCGTATTTGACGAGCAAGACCTTGGCGAGCCAGCCGAAGAGCACGCTCGCCCATGCTTCGTTCGCGTAGAACGTCGCCTGCATGATGAGGCCGATGGGATGGAACGGCCACCGCGGCATCGTCAGGCAAGCCCATTCGAGCAGTGCGCAAAGCGCCGCCCCGAAGCCCAAGTGAAAGACTTGGTTGTATACGGGGCGTTCGACCCGTCCCTCCGCCCAAGCCCGCAAGTCATTGTTCGCGGGGCCCAGTCGTTCCGTGCCCCAAGCGCTCAGCGGCTGGGCTCTCCCATCGATGCTCATGCTGTGATGGTAGTTTGCATAGAGGTGCACGGCGCCCGAAACAACCGTGCCGACAATGAGCAGCACGATGAGAAACATTCCGAAGTAGAACTGGCGCCGCGGCCTAGCGTTTTCGTCCAGACCAATCGCGTGCGTTGCCATCGTCGCGCAGCTGACCCGCGACGCCGTCGGGAAAAGCATCGCGATCACCGTGGCGAAGTAGAGCGACGCCGGCCCCAGCCACGATAGCGGCGCGATCTTGACCAGCGTGATGTTGTATCGGAAATCGATCCGGATGAACGGCATGCCGGTTTCGGCGACGATCCGCGTGATGAGCAAGGACACCATGAACGCGATGAACACGTAGAACACCGCCCAGCCCGGCTGGACGCCGCACCACGTGAGCCAGAAATACATGCCGACGCAGCCAATCGAGAACATCAGCCCGGCGTTCCGGTCGCGCCGATCCTCTTCCGTCTTCGCCGAGAAGATGCAACGGAAGACGTGTGCCCAGTGCTTCCGCCCCAGCCAGAGGATGAAGAGCGTCAGGGAGAAAAGCGCGCCCGTTCGGTGTTCATAGATCGTCGCGTAGTGGAACGGCGGGGTATACGCCTCGGCCAGAGCCGCATAGACGGCGTAGGCCAACTCGAAGAACCATATCGAAAACCCGATGCGGTTCGGCATGAAAAACGCCATGCCGAGGAAAATGAAGTAGATGCGCGAGGCCTTGATGTGGCCGGGCAGGAACCGCAACGCCCCTTCCGAAAACATCTGGTTCAGATTCCATTCCAGGTCGATCGCCGGCACGCTCTCCGGCGAGTATGCTTTCAGGCCGGCGAGCAGATGCAGGAAGAACACTATTCCGGCGGCGATCCAAAACCCTTTCGAACGGAAGACCGGCGCATACAGCCGCCCCTCTGCCGGCTCCTCGATGAGCGATTCCTGAAGCGTCAGGAGCGGAAACGGAAGCCGCTCGTTCCGCCGCCACTGCGGCAGCACAATCAAACTCATCCCGATCATCATCAGCCACGAGAACAGGAGAAACGCCCCCCACGACAGGAGCGGCGGCACCCACGCCGCCCACGGAACCGATTCCCCCTCGGGCAACTCCTGAATGAAATACTCCGAAACCGGCGTCTCCGCCTTGTAGCCAATCTTGTCCGGGAACAAGCTCGGCGGCAAGTTCGCCTTCTCGTAGGCCTTCGCCAACGGTTCGCTGCCCCGCACGTCCAGCGGAATCCGCGCAATCGCATATGGGAGCTGCCGCAAAAGCCCGCTCGACGGCACGACGCACGCCACGAGCAGTATCCCCAGCACAAAAGCAAGCTGCCACTTGTTCAGCGCCAGCCGCCGATTGACGAGCCGCAACACCGGGTTCACCACGAGCACGAGCAGGAGAATCAGGAAGAGCGCCGCCACGGGCAGGTAACTGTCGGCGATGTATTGGCTCGCCATTACAAAGTTATTGTATGGCGTCGCTACGAAGATGATGAACGCACCGATGAGGCCGACCAGCACGGCCGAAAGCGTCCGAAGCGGGCTGCGGGGGGATGGCTCCATAGAGCACGACCGCGAACGTGTCGACGAACAGACTGGGACGGGCCGGAAGAGACAGCCGCACAAGCTACCATCGTCTTATATACCGAACATGCAGAAACTGTCAATGCGCAAAAACCAGAACCTGCAATTCCGGCAGCGCTCCGTCAGGTCGTTCATCCGCACCGCGCTCCCTCGGACTCCGGTC
>CAZBRH010000132.1:0-728 GCA_964494245.1 uncultured Planctomycetota bacterium
GCGACGTGGGGGACGGGGCGGGGCCCTTCAACGGGGTGTTCCGGTGGACGGGGAGCGCGTGGGCGAGGGCGACGCGGTTCGTGCCGGGGCGCGACTTCTTCATCTGGATGGGAACGGCGAAAACGTCGAGCGCACCTTCGGCGAGCAGCCGCTGGCTCGCGTAGCCGATGACCTCTGCCGTGGCGTCGTCGATGTTCGCTTCAAGCACCACAACGCGGTCGGCGTTCGTGGCGGGCGCCTCTTCGCCGATAAGGACCCGCAGGACGTTCGGGCGCTCTGGCCGGTCGGCACGACCGGCGCCGAACCCGCTTCGTTCCAGCCGCATCGGCGGCGGGCTGAAGGACTCGGCGAGCGTCGTCAAGATCGCCGCGCCCGTCGGCGTCGTCAACTCGCCCACAATGCCCGTGTGCTCGATGGGGAATCCTTCGGCAAGGCGGACGGTGGCCGGTGCGGGGACGGGCAGGACGCCGTGATGGCATCGCACTGTGCCCGTGCCGAAACGAAGCGGCCCGGAGAACACCCGCTCGATGCCCAGCCGTTCGAGGCCGATCGCCGCACCAACAACGTCCACAATCGAATCCACGGCTCCGACCTCGTGGAAATGGATATCCTCGACGGGCACGCCATGAACGGCGGCCTCGGCCGCCGCGAGCCGCTCGAAAACCCGCAGCGCCTTGTCGCGAACCGTGTCGCTCAAGGTCGATTCATCAAGCAGCGCGCGGATGCTC
>CAZBRH010000132.1:772-2132 GCA_964494245.1 uncultured Planctomycetota bacterium
CTCGATGCTCACCTCGAACTGCGTGGCCACGATGCCGGACTTGCGGACGATTCCGGCGCCAACGCGGTAGCCATCGAGCGCCAGCCGGGCGAGGTCCGCCCGCAGGTCGTCCAGCGAAAGCCCAGCGTCGAGCAGCGAGCCGACGATCATGTCGCCGCTCGCCCCGCAAAACGTATCGAAATACGCGATTCTCATAGCCCCTTTCTACCTGCTTCGCCAAGACAAGTAAAGTGGCTTCATCGACCGTGGCCGCCGAGCCGCTCCGGTCTATTCCGCGGAGCACACGATTTTGTCTTGACCTCAACCGGCCGGGCGGGCATAATCAGCATAGACAAGTAGGAATTGGCGGTCACAGGAGAAGAGCATTGGGAAAGATCTATGACAGTATCCTTGATACGATCGGCAAGACGCCCCTTGTTCGCATCCGCAAGCTCGCCGAAGGGCTTGGAGCAAGCGTCGTCGGCAAGCTGGAATCCTTCAACCCTTGCGGCAGCGTCAAGGACCGCATCGGCCTGGGCATGATTGAGGCGGCGGAGCGGCAAGGCACGCTCTCGCCCGGCTGCACCATCATCGAGCCGACCTCCGGCAACACCGGCATCGCTCTTGCCTTTGTCGGCGCCGCAAGGGGCTACCGCGTCGTCCTCACCATGCCCGACACGATGAGCGTCGAGCGCCGCAACCTCCTCAAGATGCTCGGCGCGGAGGTCGTCTTGACGCCCGGAAACGAAGGGATGCCGGGCGCCATCTGCAAGGCGGAAGAGCTGCTCAAGGCGACCCCCGGCGCCGTCATGCCCCAGCAGTTCGAGAACCCCGCGAACC
Source organism: uncultured Planctomycetota bacterium (assembly GCA_964494245.1). Taxonomy (GTDB): domain Bacteria; phylum Planctomycetota; class PUPC01; order PUPC01; family PUPC01; genus CAZBRH01. The sequence goes on from CAZBRH010000132.1 coordinate 1,592, forward strand.
CCGAGGTCCATCGCCGGACGACCGCCGAGGAGATTTGGGCGGACACGGACGGCGCGGTGGACGTCTTTGTCGCAGCGGTCGGCACCGGCGGCACCCTCACCGGCGTCGGCGAAACACTCAAAAAGCGGAAGCCGTCCGTTCGGGTCGTCGCCGTCGAGCCAAAGGACTCGCCCGTCCTCTCCGGCGGCAAGCCCGGCCCGCACAAAATCCAGGGCATCGGCGCGGGCTTCATCCCGAAAGTGATGAACACCGACCTGCCGGACGAAATCATCCAGGTCAGCAACGACGACGCGGCGGACACAGCGCTCGCGCTCGCGCGGCAAGAAGGCATCCTCTGCGGCATATCGGCCGGCGCGAACGTCTGGGCCGCGCTCCAGATCGCCCGCCGGCCCGAAAGCAAGGGCAAGCTCATCGTCACCATCATCTGCGACACGGGCGAGCGCTACCTGACCGCCCCCCTTATGGCCGAGGCCATGCGCCGGGCCGACGGTGGATAACGGCGACCACCTGAGCGGACGCGCCGGAGAGGAACGCGAACCGG
>CAZBRH010000132.1:2142-2488 GCA_964494245.1 uncultured Planctomycetota bacterium
TCCCTAATCCCGCGCAACGGCGTCCCTGCACCTCCGCTGTTCGGAGTTGCGTCGCCTTTTCGTTGGCAATCGTCGCTTGCGACGGGTAGAATCCCTCTCCGCAACCCTGGCTCCGTGGTTCCGGCTCACGGTTGAGGTGCGCGGTGGGGCAAGTCGTCGTCGTTGGAAGCTCGAACACGGACTTGACCGTGTCGTGTCCGGAGCTGCCGCGGCCGGGGCAGACGGTGCTGGGCGGTCGGCTCTACAAGGCGGCCGGCGGCAAGGGCGCGAACCAGGCCGTCGCCGCCGCGCGGGCCGGCGCGGATGTCTCGTTCGGCGGCGCCGTGGGCGCTGATGACGTCGGCCG
>CAZBRH010000132.1:2511-7012 GCA_964494245.1 uncultured Planctomycetota bacterium
ACGGCATCGATACGCGCTACGTCGCCATCAAGAAGCGCGTGCCAAGCGGCGTCGCGCTCATCCTCGTCGCGGAATCCTCCGAGAACCTTATTGCGGTCGCGCCCGGCGCGAACGCAAAGCTCACGGTCGCCGACGTCAACCGTGCGGCAGTGGCGATCCGCCGTGCGGACGTGCTGCTGCTCCAGCTCGAGATTCCCCTCGCGTGCGTTCGGCGCGGGGCTGCCATCGCTCGCAGGGCGGGTGTTCGCGTCGTTCTGAACCCTGCTCCGATGCCCGCCGAGCCGCTTCCAGCGGACCTGCTCGGAAACGTCGATATGATGGTGCCGAACCGCGTAGAACTGCGGCGGCTTGGGCGTAAAGCGCTGTTCCATGCTGGCGTCGAGGCGCTTATCGTTACAATGGGCGCTGAAGGAGCGCGTATCATTGCTGCGAACGGAAGCATCCATGCCCCTGCGTTCCGCGTGCGCGCGGTGGACACGGTTGGCGCGGGCGATTGCTTCTGCGGCTATCTGGCGGCGGCTTTGGCAGAGGGGCAGGAGCTTGAGGACGCTGTGCGGCTCGGTTGCGCCGCAGCCGCAATCTCGGCCTCGCGGCGCGGGGCGCAGCCCTCGATGCCGCGCCGCGCCGAAGTGGAAAAGTTCGTCCGGTGTGCAAGTCGCAACCAACTGAATAGAGGTGAATGACTATGGCGAAGATCGTGCTCGGAAGGAAGGAGTTCCGCGACAAGGTGTATGCGTGCTGGATGGGAAAGAACATCGGCGGGACCATCGGGACGCCGGTCGAGGGGCGAAAGCATCCCCACGACTTCACGTTCTATGACCCGGTCCCGACCAAGGCGCTGGCGAACGACGATCTCGACCTTCAGCTTGCGTGGCTGAAGATGATGGAGGACCGCGGCCTGCCGCCAAAGCTGCCGCACTTCGCCGAGTATTGGATGAAATACCTGATGGCGTATCCCTGGAGCGAGTATGGCTTCTGTGGGCGGAACCTTGACCGCGGGCTGCGGCCGCCCGTCTCGGGCTGCTTCGAGAACTATTACGTGGACGAGATGGGGTCGCCCATCCGCAGCGAGATATGGGCGTGCATCGCACCGGCGGACCCGCAGCGCGCGGCGGCGCTCGCGTGGATGGACTCGGCGATGGACCACGCTGGCGGCGAGGGAATGTATGGCGAGATGTTCATGGCCGCCGTCGAGAGCGCCGCGTTCGTCGTCGATGACCCGCGTGAACTCATTCGCATCGGCCTTTCGATGATCCCGATTTCGTGCGCGATGTCCCGCTGCATCCGCGAGGCCGTCTGGTGCTGCGAGAACGGCAAGTCATGGGGCGAGACGCGCGAGCGCGTGCTCGACTCTTTCGGCCACGTCCACGCGATGGACGCCCCGCAGAATCACGGCTTCGAGGTGCTCGGCCTGCTCAAGGGCAGGGACTTCGGCGAGCGGCTATGCAAGGCCGTCAACTGCGGATACGATACCGACTGCACCGGCGCGACCGTCGGCGCGCTGCTCGGCATCATGGGCGGCTCGGCAGGCATCCCGAAGGAATGGATCGCCCCCATCGGCGAAGAGATCGTGCTCCACAAGTTCACCGGCAACTGCGATCCGCCGAAGACCATCAGCGAGTTGACTGACCGGACGGTTGCGCTCGCCGAGGCGTTCGCGGCACAATGTTCGGACACCGTGGCGTTTGGCGAGCGGACAAAGCTGCCGAAGGACGCGCTCGGCGTGCTTTCGCGCAACGAACTCGCACAGGCCGCGCTCGCACAGGATGTGCACTCCGCCGTTGAGCTCGACGGCGACGTCGAGATCATCCTGCACTACAATGGCGATCCCGTGATTCGGCCGGGGATTGCTCGCACGCTCGGCGTGTCGCTGCGCAAGGACGGCGCGCCGGTGGATGCGACGGTGTCGCTCCGCTTGCCCGCCGGTTGGAAGGCGTCGGCCCGGCCTGCTGCCGGCCCGAATCGATTTGAAGTATCGGCTGCCCGTGTCGCCGCTCGAAACGAAATCGGCGTCGAGGCGAGCGTTGGGCGGAAGAAGTATGCGGCGTCGTTTACGATCCTCGGTCCCGAAGAGGCGAAGGGCTTTGCGGCGCAGACCCAAGTGCCCAAATGCAAGGTCTGCTGGGGCCGCGAAGGACACTGCGTCTGTGGCAAGCCAGCGTCGTAAGAGCGTGCGGTCTGAGTCCGAAGCCGTCTCGGCGGAGGAATTCATCGGCGAGCGCATCGAGGTCGAGCAAGCCCCGGCGTCGCCGCGACCTGTCCGGTTCACGTGGCGGGGACGGGTGTACGAGGTCTGCGAGGTGCTGAGCGAGCGGGTGGACGTCGGGTTCGGCCGCCTTCCGCCGCGCAGCCGGAAGTGGTTCACCCGTCGGCACCGCCGCGGCTACATCGTGCGCGACGGCGCCGGCGACCTGTTCGAGATGTATCTCGATTACGCCGACCGTCGCCGACGGAGTTGGTGGCTCGTCAGGCGGTGGCACGGGGAAGCGGGGCCGGCGCCCTGAGGGACCGCGGCTGGAGGGGTCCGCCATGTGGGTTGTCGTCGGCGTGGTTGCCGGGGTCATCCTCGGCGCGATCGTGGTCTATTTCCTGATGAAGTCGCGCGGCGCGTCCGAGCAGGCGCTGAAGGGGGCGTTCGCAGAGCTTTCGCAGCAGGCGCTTCAGGCGAACGCCGAGCAGGTCGTGCGACTCGCCAAGGAAGTCCTTGCCGCGCAGGCGGGGGCCGCGCGGGCGGAACTCGAGGGCGACAAGAAGCTCATCGACCAGAACCTTCGTCTGATGAGCCAGCGGCTCGCCGAGCTCCAGTCGGTCATCCAAAAGGCCGACAAGGACCGCGAGGGCTCCCACCGAGCGCTTGCGGCGCAACTCCAATCTGCCGCCGCCGAAACCGCACGACTCCGCCAGACGGCGGAGGAGCTTCACCGCGCTCTCGCCGGCTCCCAGCACCGCGGCCAGTGGGGCGAACGCATGGCCGAGGACGTCCTCCGGCTTGCTGGCTTCATCGAGGGGGTCAACTATCAGAAGCACCGGCAGGCCGCCGGCTCGACACGGCCCGACTTTACCTTTCCGCTCCCCAACGGCCTCCGGCTCCACATGGACGTCAAGTTCCCCCTCGCCAACTACCTCCGCTATCTCGACGCGAAGTCCGACGCCGACCGCGAGCAATTCGGCCGCGCGTTCATCGCCGACGTGAAGAACCGCATCCGCGAGGCCGCCACCCGCGACTACATCAATCCCGAAGACAACACGGTCGATTATGCGCTTGTCTTCATTCCGAACGAGCAGGTGTATTCGTCCATCCACCAGATCGATCCGTCGGTCATCGACGAGGCGCTCGGGCGAAAGATCGTCCTCTGCTCGCCGCTGACGCTCTACGCTGTGCTCGCCGTCATCCGCCAGGCCGCCGAGAACGTCCGGATGGAGCGGAAGGCGTTCGAGATGGCCTCGCTCATCAACGCCTTCGCGAAGCAGTGGGAAGCGTTCAAGAAGGAGCTCGAGCGGCTCGGCAGCCAGCTTGAAACGGCACGAAAGACCTACGACGGCCTGAGCACCACCCGCGTTCGACAACTCGAAAAGCCGCTCGAAAAGATCGAGGAGCTCCGCTCCGTCGGCGAGCTGGCGGGGGGTGGAGAGCAGGGGCCGGAAGCACAATAGCGACCCGCAAGCGGCCTTCCAATCGGCAACCCGTGTTGCCTGTTATGGAATTCCCGTGATTGCGGTCAGTGGCTGCGTGGGGCGCTTGGCAGCAGGCGGTGCGGCTTATCGCCCCTTGCGGGGAACGCCGACGAGTTCTCGTGCCGCAGCAGCCACGTTGTGGCTCCTCATCAGCGTTTCGCCAACGAGCACGGCGTCCACGCCGGACGCCGCCAGCCGCTCGACGTCGCTGCGGGATGCGATGCCGCTTTCGCTGACAAGCACGCGGTCGGGCGGGACATGCGCGGCGAGCACCTCGGTTGCGGCCAGGTCAACGCCGAGCGTGTCGAGGTCGCGGTTGTTGATTCCGATGATGGGAGCGCCGCTTCGCAGGGCGCGGTCTAGCTCGTCGGCATTGTGCGCCTCGACCAGCGCCGCCATGCCCAGCTCGTGGGCAAGCCCGAGCAAATCCGCGAGCTGCTTGTCGGACAGGATGCGGACGATGAGCAGGACGGCGTCGGCGCCCGCGGCGCGGGCTTCGTAAACCTGCGAGGCGTCGATGATGAAGTCCTTGCAAAGGGCGGGCAGCGGGGCGGCGGCTTTCGCCATGGCGATAAAGCCGAGTTCGCCGCCGAAGAACCGCTGGTCGGTGAGGACGGAGATGGCGGCGGCTCCGGCGGCGTGGTAGCCCGACGCGATGGCCGCCGGGTCGAAGTGGGCGCGGATGAGGCCGGCGGAGGGCGAGGCCCGCTTGATTTCGGCGATGAGCGCGACATCGGGGCGCCCCGAGATCGCGCCGCGGAAATCGCGCGGCGGCTGGGCGTCGCCCGCACGGGCGCGGACCTCGTCCACAGGAACGAGGCGGCGC
>CAZBRH010000133.1:0-6717 GCA_964494245.1 uncultured Planctomycetota bacterium
CACGTCGGCGCTGGGGCGTTGGTGATGGACAAGCGGCCCGTTGCGGATTTCGACGACGAGGCGGCCTTGTCGGCGGCAGACGACCATGTGCCGGTTGCCGGGGGCGATGAGCGCGACGCCGGGAGTGACGGAGTCGTTGTTCTCCGCCTCGCGCACTTCCATCAGGCAGAGCTCGTTCATCCGGGCGGCGAACGTGGACGTGAACTGCGCGGGCATGTGCTGGACGATGACCGTGCCGGGCGCGTTTTCGGGCAGACCCATCAGGAGCATTTTGATCGCCTCGGTGCCGCCGGTCGATGCAGCGATAGCAATGACCTTCCGGCTGGCGGCGCCGCAGGCGGCGGTTGCGTTCGACGCGGGCGGCGGGGTCTCCGGCTGCACGCCGGGCGCTCGTTTTGCGCGCGCCGCCGCACGAATCCTGTCCACAACCATCCGCCCAATCTCGGCGACGGAATAGCCGGGGCCCGGCTTGGCGACAACGTCCACAGCGCCCAGTTCCAGCGCGCGGATCGCCGCCTCGCTTCCTTCGGGAGTCAGGGAGCTGACCACCACAACCGGCAACGGGTGATATTTCATCAGCTTTTGCAGAAACGCCAGCCCGCCCATGCGGGGCATCTCGAGGTCCAGCGTCACCACGTCGGGTTCAAGAGCGACGATCTTTTCCCGCGCCACGTAGGGGTCGATGGCCGTGCCCACAACCTGAATATCGGCCGCCTTCGACAGCTCCTCCGAAAGGACGCGCCGAACGACGGCGGAATCATCGACAATGAGGACCTTGATCATGGCGTCAGGCCACCGCCTCCAGGGCCGAGGGGTTGTCCACGAAAAGTCTTACGTCCACGACGCCAGCGTCGGCGTAGAGCCGCGACGTGCCCACAAGAGATGCGGCTTCTATGGCGTTCTGCGAGCCGAGCCGGGGGGCTTCGATGAGGAACACGGGTTTCGTGCCGGCCAGGGCAGGAAGCAGGTTGCCGCAGATGACGTTTGCCAGTTCTTTGAGAGCATCTTCGCATTGCTCTGGAGTTGGGCGTTCGGCGTCCGGCAGCCCAAGCATGTTCGCCGCAAGCTCGGGAAGCAGACCGTCCGAGACGGCGACGGCCAGCCGGCCGCCAAAAGGCCCCCGGAACGCCACGGAAGCCGTGTGCTCCGGCTCGGCGCTGGCCCAGGGCGTCTCGTCTTCCGCAACGAGATACATCAACGCGAGCTGCTCCAGCACCCTTCCGGCCACGCGGTACAGGGTCCCATTGAGGGCATCAGTGTTCATGCGTCACCCCCAGCATCGCGGCGACGGCGTCGCGCACCTGTTCGGGCGTAAACGGCTTGTGAATGAACCGCGTGTTGCGGTCGAGAAACCGGCCAACCCGTGTTTCGCTGCCCTCGGTCGAGATGACGAGAATCGGCAGGTCGGACGTGATGGGGCTTCCGCGAATGCATTCGATCATCTCCTCTCCGGTCATGACGGGCATGTTGATGTCCACGATGAGCAGGTCAACCCAGTGCTCGTCAAGCAGCCGGAGGCCGTCCGCCCCGTTCCCGGCCTCGAGGATTTCGCCGATGGGGAGTCCCGCGAGACCGAGGACTTTGGCGATCATCTTCCGGACGACCAAGCTATCGTCCACGACCAGCACGTTCAGGGACATGTCGTTTCCTCCTGCGGCCCGTGCCGAGTATGTCCGCCTTCCTAGAGTTCCAGCATCTCGCCGTTCCGGGAGAGCCGGACAACTCCGTCTCCAACGGACAGATACATCGTCCGTGCCATCTGTCCGCCCACGTCCTCCGAAGTCACGAGCACGCCGGCCTTCCAAAGAGCTTTCTTGAGAGCCACGTAGTTCCGCTTCCCTGTCTCGAAGAAATCGTTGCCGCTGACCACGGCTCCACCCGCGACCTTTACCTGGCAACGGGCGGGAATCGCCCCAGCGGCGGCCAGGGCTCGGAAGAAAGCCGGAATCGCGGTGTCCACAAACATGAACGGGTTGGCGAGCGCCTTCTGCGGGTTCGCCGCCGAACTCGGCATCATCACGTGCAGCAGGCCGCCGATCCGCGCCAACGGGTCGTAGAGCGCAATTCCGAGGCAACTTCCCAGACCATGCGTGACGATGGTGTCCGCGGGAGCGGATGACCATTTCATGTCGGCAACACCCACGATGTGCTTCACGGGTGCCCTTTCTATGCCTACGGCTTCTCGTATACCGTTGGCTCGACGTAGCGGAAGCGGTGCCGCACTCCGGCCAAGCTTTCGGAATGCCCCACGAAGAGCGTGCCGCCGTGTTCGAGGCGGTTCCACAGGCGCTCGATGAGCCGCGCCTGCGTCGGCTTGTCGAAATAGATCATGACGTTGCGGCAAAAGACCACGTCGAACTTGCCCTTCATCGGCCATTCGCCCAGCAGGTTGAGCCGCGCGAAGTGCACGAACCGCCGAACGCGGTCGCTGACCTCGTAGAGCGGCTGTCCGCCGTCATTCAACCGCTTGAAATACTCTTGGATGACGCGTGGCGGCGCCCCCCGCAACCTTTCTGCCGGATAGACGCCTTCGCGCGCCGCGCCAAGCATCTGGAACGAAAGGTCCGTCGCCAGCACCTGCACGTCCCAGCACGCAAGGTCAGGGATTTTTTCGTGCAAGACGATGGCGATGGAGTATGGCTCCTCGCCCGAGGAGTAGCCGGCGCTCCAGAGGCGAAGACGCCGATCGTCTTTGTGTCGGTCGAGCATGGCAGGAAGTGCCCTTTCTGCCAGAAGCTCGAAGTGCCGCGGCTCGCGAAAGAAATACGTCAGGTTCGTGCACAGCGCGTCGAGCATGGCCGCGGTTTCCGTCCCATCGGCATCATGTTTCAGGATCTCGACGTATTCGCCGAAGCTTCGCAGGCCGAGCCCGCGCAGGCGTTTGTGGAGCCGCGCGCGGACGAGCGGAATCTTGCCCTCGTGCAGGTTGATGCCGCAGAGCTCCCGGACACGGTTGCTGATCCAGAGGAACTGCGGTTCGGTCAGTTCAATCGGCTCTATCAGTTGCTGCATCATCGTCGCTTACTCGTCGGCCGCGCGGGCGGGGGAGGTCAGGTCCCGCCCGTACGGAACATGGTTCGTGTGCTTCTCAGAACTTGTTCAGCACGGCTTCGTTGCCGAGCGGAATGAGGTCTGCGGCCTTTCGCGCCTTGCCTTCGGCGGCGTGCGCGGGCGCCGCATTGCCTTTGGGCCGCTTGGGCGCGGTGTTGTGCGTGTCCTCGAGGAAGTGCAGCCGGTGATGGAGACCAGTGCCGGGGTCGATGGCTGGCGCCGTATCCCGGGACCCACCCACGATAGCCCGCAGGTTCGCGACGATGCTGTTCAGGGCTTCGGCCTGAGCGCTCAGTTCCTCGGCAGCGGAGGCCGATTCCTCGGCGTTCGCCGCGTTCTGCTGCGTGACAGCATCCATCTGGCCCACGGCCGTGTTGATCTGCTCGATGCCCTGCGCCTGCTCGTTGCACGCAGCGGCAATCTCGCCAACCAGTTCGTTCACCTTGCGCGTGCCCTCGGTGATTTCCTCGAGCGCCTGCGCTACCTCCTTCGTAATCGCGACGCCGTTGTTGGAGTTGTTGACCGCCTCCTCAATGAGCCGGGCGGTGGTCTTGGCGGCCTCGGCGCTCCGCTGAGCGAGGTTGCGAACTTCCTCGGCGACGACGGCGAAGCTCTTCCCCGCCTCGCCCGCACGGGCGGCCTCGACGGCCGCGTTCACCGCGAGAAGGTTCGTCTGGAAAGCAATCTCGTCAATCGTCTTGACGATCCGCGAGGTGTCGGCGGAAGAACGTTGGATGTCGTTGATGGCCTTGGCCATGCGCATCATGGCCTCGCGGCCGCTCTCGGCAGCGGCCGTCGCCGATTGGGCAAGCCCCTTCACCTCGTTGGCGTTCGCCGCGTTCTGGCGGATCATCGAGGCCATTTCCTCGACGCTGCTCGTCGTCTCCTCGACGGACGCCGCCTGCTCGCTGCTGCCTTGCGCGAGCGACTGACTCGCTGCGGAGACCTGATTGGCCGCGGCTGCTGTTTGCTCGCTGCCAGCCGTCAAGTTTGTAATCACCCGGGCGATGGGCCGAGTGATGCTGCGGGTCAACCCGAAGGCCAGCGCCCCGCCAAGCACCAGACCGGCGAACGAGAGCACCATGGCGAAGGTCGCCGCTGCTGATTGCGCCTTGCCCATCGTGGCGAGGGCTTCCTCTTTTGCCGGGTCGATGATGCTCTCCATGCCGCTGTCGAGCTGCGCGAGGAGTTCCGCAGTCGCCGCTTCGAGCCGCCGTTCGATGCCGCGAAGCGAGGCGGCCGCCCGCCGGTATTCCTCGCCGACGGCTCCGAAGGCCTCTAGGTTCCTGATGATTGTGGCGGCCGCTCGTTCGAGGGCGGCCTCGCCGCTCACCTGCTGTTGCCATGCTTTGAGGCCGTTCTGCGCGGCGTCGCGCGCCGAAAGCAGGCCATTCCATGCCTCGTCCGTTTCCTGCCCAGCGAATCGCACCGATTCCGTCCGCAGCTTGAGCAGGTTCGCGGTGACGGACTCGTTCGCCGCCATGTCGATTGACGCCCACTTGGCAAGACCTTCGACATCCTTGGCTTCGACAGCCGCCTTCTTTGCGGGATCGATGATGGCCTCGGTCATTGTCTTCTCGGCGGCAGCAAGCGAGTCATCGATGAGCTTGTTCCATCGGCCCTGAAGCTCGGCCTCGATGCGAACTGCCTCGGCGTATTCGCTGACGCTTTTCTCGAACTGCGCGAGGTAGGCGCGGACCGGCTCGGCAAGAGCGAGCGCCTTCGGCTGCGTGGCCACCAACGCCTTCCACTCGGTCAGGCCGGCCTCAGCCTTCGCGAGGGCGTCCCGCAGCTCCTGCAAGCCCGCTGCGTTCCGCCGTCCCGCATAGGACGCCAGCGCATTGCTGAGCCGCAGCACGTTCTGCGTGATGGATTCATTCATCACCATGTCGATGTGCGTCCACTCGGCGTACGTGTCGATGTGCCGGCGCATTTGCGCAACGCCGCGCCAGCCCACAAAGCCCAATACGCCCGCCAAGAGCACGAGCACGCCGAACGCCCCGTAAAGTTTCGGAACCAGCCCCCATGTCTTCTTCGTCGCCATCCCTTTTCCTCCTAGAAATGGAACCTAAAGGTCATTTTTCTGTTCTCCGGCCGCTGCGCCGCCAGCCCGAGCCAGCGCCAACGCAGGGAGCTCCGTTGCCCCCAAGAGCCGGTCGGCGTTCAGCAGGATGATCACCCTGTTCCCGACCTTGCCGATGCCCAGGATGAAGCCCGTGTCCACGTCGGCACCAAGCGAGGGCATCTCCTGAATCTCTTCGGCCGAGATGTCAAACACTTCCGACACGCGGTCTACAATCAGCCCGATGTCCGTGCCGCCGAGCGTGGCCACCACGATGCAGTTGTCTGGCGTCCGCTCTCCGGTCGGCATGCCGAACTTGAGCCGCAGGTCCATGACTGGAATGACCTCGCCGCGAAGGTTGATGACCCCCTTGATGAAGGAGGGCACCCGCGGCACGGACGTGATGTCCGCCATCCCGACGATTTCGCGAACCCTGAGGACTTCGAGTCCATACTCCTCGCCGCTCATGCCAAACACGGGGTAGGTTCCCGCCAGCTCACACGTTCGGCCTGCTTCCGCCGTCTGCACACCCATGTTCACCTCCTTGCCGGCCTCACGGAGTTGGCGCCGGCTCGCGCGATAGTTGGACGAGGTTCGCAGCGTCCAGGATCAGCCCGACTCTTCCGTCGCCCAAGATGGCGCCGCCAGAGACGCCCCGAACGCCCGCGAACGTTCTGCCCAAGGACTTGACCACAACCTGATGCTGGCCCAAGAGTTCGTCGATCATCAGCGCACACCGCTCCCCGTGGCTTTCGATGACCACAAGCAATCCCGCCGTCGGGTCTTCGACTGCGCCCGCGACGTCGAAAAGGCGATGCAGCCGGAACAGCGGCAGCAGCTCGCCGCGGCACTTCACCATCTCGCCCCGTCCCGCCACCGTTGTGATGGAGTCCCGTGTCGGCTGGAACGCCATTTCCATCGCAATCATCGGCAGCAGATAGCGCTCGCCGCCCACCCGCAGGAGCATCGCATCGACAATCGCCATTGTCAGCGGCAGCCGCAAGGTGAACTTCGTCCCCTTGCCCGGCACGGAACTTACATCCACCCGCCCGTGCAGAGCGTCGATGTTCTTCTTGACGATGTCCATCCCGACGCCGCGGCCGGAGACGTCCGTGACCTTTTCGGCCGTCGAAAAGCCCGGCAAAAAGATGAGCGCCCAAAGCGCGGCTTCCGTCGGTTCGCGTTCGCGATCCAGCAGCCCGCGTTCCGCCGCCTTCGCCAGGAGCTTCGCGCGGTTCAGCCCGCGGCCGTCGTCTTCGACCTCAATGACAACATTGCCGCCGGAATGATGCGCCCGCAGGTAGATGGTCCCCTGCGCCGGTTTGCCCGCATGGCGCCGCTCCTCGGGCGACTCCATGCCGTGATCCACGGCGTTCCGGATCATATGTACCAGCGGGTCGCTGAGTTCCTCGACCATGTTCCGGTCGATCTCCGTGTCCTCGCCGCTTGTCACCAGCCGGACGGACTTGCCGGATTTCCGCGCGAGGTCCCGCGTCAGCCGCGACATCTTCTGGAACGTCCCCTTGAGCGGCACCATCCGCATCCCCATCGCAAGGTCCTGAAGCTGGCGAACGAGCGCCTTACAAAAAGCGTGCTTCATGCGG
>CAZBRH010000134.1:0-6595 GCA_964494245.1 uncultured Planctomycetota bacterium
TGCATCATCACCGGGCAATGCGGGATTGCCGGAAGCGCCGTCTTGGGCAACTACGTGACGCTCGGGGCAAAGGCGGGCTTGGCCGACCACGTGAAGATGGGCGACGGGTCGATCGCCGCAGGCCGGTCGGGCGTATCGAAGGACGTCCCTCCCGGCGGCGCTGTGATGGGCATGCCAGCGGAGCCGGTGCTGGTCGGCCGCCGCCGTGTCGCCGCGGTGCGAAAGCTGCCAGAGTTGATCGAGACGGTCAGAGAACTGCGCAAGAAAGTCGATAGACTCTTGAAGAAGAATGAAGCGACTTCAAAGGACGATTGAGCGGGCCGTCAAGCTGGAAGGCATCGGCGTCAATTCCGGCGAGAAGGTCCGCGTGTGGCTCAAGCCCGCCCCAGCCGGGTCCGGAGTCCGCTTCGTCCGCATCGACCTGCCGGGCCGCCCCGAGGTGCCCGCGTCTCCCGAAAACGCCATCAGCCGACTGCGGCGGACGGCGCTGCGCGTGCGGGCGACCGGCCGCGCCGAGGAGGCCGAAGTCCAGCTCGTCGAGCATGTTCTTGCTGCCCTCTACGGCATGTGGGTCGATAACGTCGTCATTGAGGTCGATGGCCCCGAAATGCCCGTTGGCGATGGCAGCGCGAACCTCTATGTCGAGGCGCTTGACAAGGCCGGAGTCATCGAGCAAGACAAGCCGCGGCGCGAGGTCATCATTTCCGAGCCGATCTCCATCTCGGCCAAAGACGCCAGTTTGATTGCGCTCCCCTCGGAGGATGGACTGCGGATTTCATTCACGCTGGATTACCGTCCCACGCTCCAGCCGCAACATGCGTCCTGGGTAGTCTCGCCCACCACCTTCCGCGAAGAACTCGGCCCGGCCCGTTCCTTCTGCCTCGAAGAAGAAATCGAGGAACTTCGGGCTCGGAACCTCGGCAAAGGGGCGACCTACGAGAACACCCTCGTCATTGGCAAGCAGGGAGTCATCCAGAACACGCTTCGCTTCGACGACGAACCGTGCCGCCACAAGATTCTTGATATCATCGGCGACCTGTGCCTCACCGGCGCCGATGTCAACGCCCACATCATCGGCGTCAAGTCCGGCCACGCACTGAACACCCGTCTGGCCGAGCGCATCCGGCGAATGGTGCTGGAGCGCGCTGCCCCGCCGAAGCCCGCGGTGTTCGATGTCCGAGCCATTCGACGAATTCTGCCGCATCGCTACCCCTTCCTGCTCGTGGACCGCCTTGTCGAGCTTGTGGACGACCGGCGCGCCGTCGGCATCAAGAACGTTACCATCAACGAAGAGTTCTTCCAGGGCCACTACCCAGACCAGCCCATCATGCCCGGCGTGCTCCAGCTCGAAGCCCTCGCACAAGTCGGCGGGTTGATGTTCGCGCGCCGTTGCATGGAGTCCCGCAAGCTCGCCATTCTTCTTTCAATGGACAACGTGAAATTCCGCCGGACAGTAGTTCCCGGCGATCAAATGACCATCGAAGTCGAGGCCACCCGCGTCCGCTCCCGGACTGCAGCCGTCCACGGCCGGGTGCTGGTTGCAGGCGAGGTGGCCTGCGAAGCGGACGTTTCCTACATGCTTGTGGACAAGCCGACTGAGACCGGCGACGAATCCGAATAGGAAGCAGAAAGGACACTACGTGCCAGACATTCATCCCACCGCAATTGTTCATCCGAAAGCCCGGCTCGCCGACCATTGCCGGATTGGCCCCTATTGCGTCATCGGCGAAGGAGCGACCATCGGCGAAGGAACCGAACTCGGCCATGGCTGCCACGTGGCTGGCAGGGTCGTCATCGGCCGGAACAACAGCATTCACCCCTACTGCATCTTCGGAACGCCGCCGCAGGACGTTTCCTATAAGGGCGAGATTTTCGACGTCGAGATCGGAGACGACAACATCTTCCGCGAATTCTGCACGGTCAACATGGGCACCGCCAAAGACCGCGGCATCACACGCATCGGCAGCAACAACTACCTGATGAGCTACGTCCACGTCGGCCACGACTGCGAAATCGGCAACAATGTCGTCCTCATCAACAACGTCGGCCTCTCGGGACATTCTCATATCGAGGACAACGCCATCTTGAGCGGCCTGACGGGTGTCCACCACTACGTCACCGTCGGCCGACACGCGTTTATCGGCGGAATGTCCCGCATTATCCACGATGCTCCACCGTATATGATTGTCGAAGGGAACCCTTCCCGCGTCCACCGTGTCAACATCATCGGCCTCCAGCGCCACGGGTTCTCCCTCGAAAGTATTGAGGCGCTGAAAATCGCCCACCGCATCCTGTATCGGTCGAAGCTGACGCGAGCCGAGGCCTTCCGCATCCTCGAAGGCCGCGAAGGCGGCCCAACGCCCGAAGTCCGCTACCTCATCGACTTCCTCAAGCGCCAGATGTCTGGCCGACAGGGCCGATACCGCGAGGTTTTCCGCCCGGAGAAGAAAGAGTGACCACAAAGCCGCCGCTTCGCGCAGCAGTCATCGGCGTTGGCCACCTCGGACGGTTCCATGCTCGCGTCTACTCCGAACTCCCCGACGTAGAGTTGCGATACGTCGTTGACATCGACCCAGTCCGTGCCGCCAGCGCCGCCCAGCAATACGGCGGCGAGCCGCTCACCGACCACCGGGAAATCCTCGACGATGTAGATATCGCCAGCGTTGTGACGCCAACCCATACCCACCACCCCATCGCCCGAGACCTGCTCGACGCCGGCGCCTCCATTCTGCTCGAAAAACCGATGACGATGACGGTCTGGGAGGCCGACGACCTCATCCAGATCGCCCGGAACCGCAAGGCCGCGCTTCAGATCGGCCACATCGAACGCTTCAACCCCGCCTACCGGGCCGCACGCGACCTCATTCGGGAACCCATATTCATCGAATGCCACCGCCTCACGTCCTACGCCTTTCGAGGAACGGATGTGAGCGTCGTCCTCGACCTCATGATTCACGACCTCGACCTCATTCTCGATTTCGTCTTCCATTATCCTCCCCCGTCCATCGAAGCGGTCGGCGTTGCCGTCCTTTCCGGCAACACGGACTTGGCCAACGCCCGCCTCCACTTCCCCGGTCCCGGCGGGCGGACCGAGTGCATCGCCAACTTGACCGCGAGCCGCGTTTCCCCTTCGCCCATGCGCCGCCTACGCGTATTCCAGCGCGACCTCTACGTCTCGATGGACTTCCTTCAGAAAAAGGTTTACGTGTTTCGCAAGAAGGATGGAATCGATCCCGCGCGGTTGGACCCACAGCAACTCGCGAACTTATCGGGGCTTTCGGGCGACCTTGCCCTCGGGCAACTCATGGACATCCGGGAAATGAGCGTGGCCGGAACGGACGCCCTGAAGGACGAACTCTCCGCGTTCGTCGCTGCCGTCCGCAACGGCTCGCCGCCGCCTGTCACAGGCGAACACGGCCGCCGAGCGCTCGCCACCGCTGTCGAAATTGATCGCGAAATCCAGCGGTTCCTCACCGCACGTTTTGGCGAACAAGGTCCCGGCCCGGCAAGAGGAGAACGAGAATGAAAACGCTCTCAGCCACCGTTTCGGTTCTGGTTCTTGTGGGTGGATGTGCGGCGCTGTCGCAAGCCCCCGCCCGGCCCGCGGCCTTCGCCCGAAAACCCACCGTCGAACGAACGACAACGGGCGCGCGGATAACATTTGCCTCCGACGCGGAATGCGATGCAACCGTCACCATACTGAACAAGAAGGGGGACATTGTCCGCCGCCTTGCCAGTGGCATGCTCGGCAAGAACGCCCCGGCTCCGTTCCAGAAGGGATCGCTCGAACAGACCCTCGAGTGGGATGGCAAGGATGACGCCGGCAAGCCCGTCCCGCCGGCCGGATGTTCCGTCCGCGTGTCGCTCGGCCTTCGTTGCGAGTTCGACCGGACCATCGAGTGGGAGCCGCCCTCTGTTCCGCGCCGCGGCATTGTCGGCTTGGCCGTCGGCCCTGATGGCACGCTTTACTTGCTTCAAGGAGCGTGCTTTGTCGCCAATTGCGGGGCGCCGGACCTCGTGGCGTTTTCGCGCGAAGGAAAATACCTTCGAACGCTCGTCCCGCCGTCGGCTGCGGACGTCGTCGGACGACCCGGCGTTCGCGTCGAGCGCTCATCCCTCACCGATGAGCTAGTTCCACAGAGCATCTACCCAAACCTCGTCCCAGGCCTCCAAAACATGCGCCGACAAGTAATGCTTGTCCGCAACAGCCGCCTTCTCATAGCGACCTTCCGCAATGTCGCCACCGGCCGCGGCGCGGCGAACCGCCGGGTGGTAATGAACCTCGGACTGGATGGCCGCTTTGATGGTGCACCGAGCGAGCGCCCCTTCGGCCCCGCATTGCCCGGTTTCACCACGCGGTCTCAAGCGCTCTACCTCGGCGCGACCGCAAACGGCGAAACGCTTTTCCTCGCGGGACTCCAGCACGACAAAAAGGGACTCTTCCACGCCGTCTATCGCGCAAACTGGACCGATGATGAGTTCGTCCCCTTCTTCGGCAAGCCCTTCGAAGCCGGCAAGGACGGGATGCTGCTGAACGACCCGCGGGGCCTCGCCGTGGACCCCAAAGGCCGGCTGCTCATCTGCGACTACGGGAACGACCGCATCGCCGTCGTATCGACGGAAGGCCGTCTGCTCGAATCCGTCCCCATCCCCGGCCCCGAACAGATCGTGCTACACCCGAAGACCGGCGAGGTGTATGTCCTCAGCGTGCTGGACAAAAGCAAGGGCTCCTACGTGGACGTTGCGCCGTGGGACGAGTACGGAAAAAAGCGCCTCGTCAAGTTCGATGGCCTCGGTTCGTGGAAGGAAGTCGCTGCGATCGACCTGCCCGAACGGAAACGCCACATGCACGACCCTGGCCCGATCCTGGCGCTTGACGAGACCACGGAGCCCCCCGTCCTCTGGATCAGTTGCGTCGGCAGAGCCGAACCCGGTGATTACCTCTGGAAGGTCGAAGACCGAGGCACCGCGCTCCTCCAGACCGAAACGCCGATTCCCCGCTTCCATTGGCCGTTCGGGGCCGGCACCGGTGCCCTCGCAGCAGACCGCGCGGCAGATGTCCTCTACCTCGGCGGACGCGGCGTGAGCGGCAGCCGCACCGTCTACCGCTTCGACGGCCGCTCTGGCCGCATCGAAGAAATCCCCCCAATCGGCCGGGACATCACCGCCCTGCGATACGCCCGCGACGAACTCGTCCGTATCGAACCCGACGCGAAACCACTCATCCCAACCGACCACGGGCAGATTTCCGCCCTCGCCCTCGGCCCCGACGGGTTGCTCTATGTCCGCCTCATGGGACCCTGGAGCGGAATGAAAAACTGGCTCCGCCGCTATGACCGCAACGGCAAACTTGTTCCCTTCGCCGACGGCGACCAGCTCGAGCTGACCCAGCCCTCACATGGCTACCACCCGGGCGGCTTCACCGTCGCGCCGAACGGCGATATCTACGTCATCGACCTCGCCCCCGGCCAACGGCACCGAACACCGACCGAGCACAACGTTCTCAACGTCTATGGGCCGGACGGCCGCCTCAAGCGCGCCGGGCTGATCCCCTGGCTCACCAGCGCCGCCTGGGGACCGCGAATCGACGCCGCTGGCAACCTCTACCTCACCGATGCCGTCAGCCCCGCTGCGTTCCGGCCAACCGAGAAACCAAACGAACGGCAGGGCAATATCATGCGCGGCAGTCTCATCAAGTTCCGGCCCGACGCTCCCCGCCAGATCTTCGGCAAGGACGCCGGCCCAGACGCGCCCCACGTGCTTCGGGAACGCGAAAACGTCTATCCGGCAGCGCGGCTCGAAGGAGCCGAATGGCTCCACTACGGAGCTTCCCCTGTCCCCTTCGGCCACTGCGTCTGTCCGGCGGCACAGTTCGACCTCGACGGCTTCGGCCGGGCCTTTGTTCCTGACGCGCAGAACTACTGTATCCGGATCATAGACCCTGCGGGCAACCTGATTGGCGCTATTGGAGGATACGCAAACCGCGACTCGCAGGGACCTTCGAGCGCTGTCCCCATGCCGCGCATTCCGATCCGCAGCCCCAACGCCGTCGCTGTTACGGACGACGCGGTTTACATTTTCGACAGCCCCAATTTCCGCGTCGTCCGCGCCCGCTTGAGCGCGGATGCTTCGGAATCCGTGCCGATTCCATAAGCCCTTTCGAGGGCACCAGGCGTTTATCGGCACCCTGCTGCCGCATCGCCCCGCCCTTGTGTTCCGGTCGCTCACCTGCGGCCCGAGACGCACTCAGCGAATCCCTGTCCGGACAGGAGGTCCTTCTCTACTGACGTATGCATTTGATAATGAAGCGGCACAGGAGGTGCGCAGAGATTCTTCCCTACGCTCAGAACGACACAGTCCGCTGCGTCTCTTTGAGTTCTGTCACCCTGAGCTGAGCGAAAGGTCTCTACACGCCTCGCGCCCACTTCTTTCCCACACGCAAACGTCAATGGTTTATGGTAGCGGGGGTGGGATTCGAACCCACGACCTCCGGGTTATGAGCCCGACGAGCTACCAGACTGCTCTACCCCGCGTTATTGTGCAATTAATTACTTGGCTGGATGTTCCACATATATTGTAAACACTATTAAACCAG
>CAZBRH010000135.1:0-4878 GCA_964494245.1 uncultured Planctomycetota bacterium
AGGGAAAGAGTGTAGCGAGTGCGGGGCGTCGGCGGGTTAGGGCGCGGGGCGTCCGCCCGACGGACGAGACCAAAGCGCCGGGCACTTGGCGGGAGCGCTGGCTTGCTGATACGCCCGGGCGGATTGCGACGCTGATTGTGCTGGCGATCCTCGCGTTTCTCTGGTTTTTGCATCGGCTGCTGGGGCCTTAGAGGGCTGACCACTATCGCCGCGTTGGCGGGGTGTTTGGCCTGGCGCTGCCTGGGATTTGGGGGGTCTCGGGGCCTTCTGCCGCAGCGCCGCTCGGGCTTGTGCTGACTGCAGGCGGCGCGGGTGTTCCGTCGGGCTTTGGGAGTGCGGCTGCACGATGCCGCTTTGGAACCTTGCGGAGCGAGGGGAGGGATATTTCTGTTGGCCGCTTCGCGGCCTTTGAAAGCGACGTCCTGCCGCCGCACTCCATTTGTAAAGGACGGCTTTCGGCCGGCCACAGAGGAACCTGCAGACTGTCTGCATCGCGGCTGCTGCTTCGCAGCGGTTGACATTCGGGCGGAGAGGGGATAGGATGAGGGCGAGGCGGGGGGAAGCCCGCCGGACGGGGCGTAGCGCAGTTTGGCAGCGCGCTTGAATGGGGTTCAAGAGGTCGGCGGTTCGAGTCCGCCCGCCCCGACCATTCTTCAAAGATGGCCGTATTCTCACATGTCTTCTCAAAAGGGGTTGCGGTTTCTGCGGGGTGCGGCTATTCTTCCCGTTGTCAGGCGAGACGTGAAGATGCTTCACAGGACCGCACGAGTCGGTAGCATCGCGTGCCTGAACGGGTTCGCCGCGGACTTGGGACGGGCGGACCTCCCGGACCGCGCCAGGCGAGGGACGAACGCAGGGAACATACTTCACAAGTAAGGATAGCATCTGTGCGAGAAGAGGCAGTGATGGCTGGCAAGAAGGGGGGCGACCAAGGCGTCCGTCTCCTTGAGGTTGGTCACGTTCGCATCTGTGACTGTCCCCCGGGACATATCAACTGCCTCACGGCTAAGGAATGGATAAAGCATCAGCTTGGTGTCTGGCAGTTCTACTACGAAGCACGAGACATAAGGGACAAAGCGGTTCACCCGGCGACGTTTCCGATTTCGCTTGCTGCCACAGTCATCAAACTGTTTACGCACAAGGGAGAGCTGGTGGTTGATCCGTTTGTCGGCTCCGGCACGACGCTTGTTGCCGCGCAGGACAACTGCCGCAACGCGGTCGGCTTTGACCTTCAACAGAGGTACGTAGACCTGTGTCATTCGCGGCTCGCACAGAACAACATGTTCAATGCGTGCAGGCAGCTCGCCATCTGCGACGACGCGCGTAACGCACATCGATACTTTGAGGACGAAAGCATCACGTTGCTTTTCACTTCGCCGCCATACGCCAATCTTCTCAACCGAAAGCGGAAGAACAAGAGCCGGCGGGGAGACGAGCGGAAGAACGACCAATACATGAAGGTGGAGCAGTATAGCCAAGATCCCAGGGATTTGGGCATTCTTGAGGTGGAAAGGTACACGGAGCAGATGGGCGAGGTGTTCGAGTCGCTGCTGCCGAAGCTGAAGCCGAAAGGGCATTGCGTCATTAACGTGCCCGACATGTGGTGGGAAGACCAGCGAATCACGATTCATGTTTCGTTGATCGGGGAACTCCGGGCGCGCGGATACGAGCTCAGGAACGTGATCATCTGGGACCGGACAAATATCGTGAATCGCATCGGCATTTTCGGCTGGCCAAGCAACTACATTACCATGGGCGTAACCTTTGAGTACCTGCTGGACTTCTGGCGCCCTGCTGCCAGTTAGAATCGCCGCGGCGTTCCCAATGGACCGAGCGTTGGAAGCATGGACATAATCAGCAAGCAAGAGTTTATCGACAAGCTCATTGCGATCCGCAACAGGGGGTGGATTCCCAACGCTCGGCCTGGGAATGACGGCGGGGTCGGAAATACTTTGGAGGACTTGCTCGGCATAGAAGAGAATAACCTGCCGATACCCAACGCGGCGGAATGGGAGCTCAAGACACAAAGGGCTTCAACGTCCTCACTGACCACACTCTTGCATATGGAACCTTCCCCGCGAGCCGCAAAACTTGTTCCGAACCTTCTGTTGCCCAAATACGGCTGGAGGCACAAAGACGCGGGTTCCAAGTACCTCTCCACCGAAATGAGTTTTCGCCAGACACTCAATGCCCTGACGAGAACGGATCGCGGGTTCGGGATTGGTGTGGACAACGTAAATCGCCGGATTGTTGTCTCTTTCGACGCCGGAGCCGTTGACCCACGCCACGCCGATTGGCTGCGCGAAGTTCGGTCCCGCGTTGGTGTTGGAGAGCTGAACCCGCAGCCATATTGGGGATTCGACGACCTGTTCCACTCCATCGCGAGCAAGTTGCACAACTGCTTCTATTTGAAGGTTGACGTAAGAAGGGAATCTGGAAAAGAGTTCTACCACTATCGCGAAATATGGATGCTGGAAACCCTGGCTCTGGACAGGTTCGTCTTGGCGGTGGAGCAGGGCAAGATTCTCATCGACTTCGACGCCCGCACTGGCCACAACCATGGGACCAAGATTCGGCTGCGTCAGGGCTGCCTGCGCGATCTTTATGCGAAAAGCACCGTGATTTAGGTCCAGTCGGTGCGCCAAGGGAGTGAACCGGTAATTCTTGTGCGACGGGCCGTTACCCGTGAAACCCGACGTGCACTTCGGCTCAGGGGAAACGAGCTCCATTCCCGGAGTGAGCGTTTTCTGCGGGGCGGCAATGTCCGCCGTTTTTATTGAGGCATGGATCATCGATAATGAAGCGACGAAGGATGCGCGCGGAGATTCTTCGCTACGCTCAGAATGAGACGCCCCGCCGCGTCGCTCTGGGTCTTGTCACCCTGAGCGGAGCGAAGGGTCTCTGCGTGCTTCGCGCCCGCTTTTTTCCCGCCCGCGCACGCCGTTAGAGTTCGAGCGCGTCGAGGACGCCGCGGCCGGTGATTTCGTCGATGCGCCGGACTTGGTCGAGGGAGAGGGGGCCGAGCTCGCAGGCGGCAATGTTCTCTTCGACTTGCTTCAGGGTTTTGAATCCGGGGATGGGGATGGTGGCGTCGCTGATGGCCCAGAGCCATCCGATGGCGGCCTGGGCGAGCGTTCGGCCGTCCTCGGTCAGGATGGCGCGGATGGCGGCGAGCTGGTCGAGTTGTTGGGCGCGTTCGCCTTCGCTGAGGTTCCATTTGCCGCGGACGTCGTCTTCGGGCAGCCGGGTGGTCTTGTCGAACTTGCCGGTGAGCAGTCCCATGCCGAGGGAGCTGCGGTTGATGCTGGCGAGGCGGAGCGCTTCGCATACCTTGAGGGTTTCGAGGTTGCCTTCGAAGATGTTGAGGCGTTGCTGGATGGCGGTGCAATGGGGGCCTTCGGCGAAGACGCGGGCGCCGGCGGGGTTGTCGGTGCTCCAGCCGTAGAAGCGGATTTTGCCTTGGGCGACGAGTTCTTCGCAGGTGTCGCGGACGGCGACGGCTTCGGCGGGGTCGGCGCCGCCGGCGTGGAACTGGAAGAGGTCGATGACGTCGATGCCGAGCCGTCGGCGGCTGTCGTCGCAGGACCGTTTGATGGCTTCTGGGGAGTAGTCGTCGGCGATGACGCGGCGGGCGGCCTCGTCGATTTGGGCGGTGAACTTGGTGGCGACGATGGCCTTGTCGCGGCGGCCTTTGAGGGCGCGGCCGAGGACGCGTTCGCTGTGGCCGGCGCCGTAGGCGTTTGCCGTGTCGAAGAAGTTGATGCCGTGGTCCATCGCGTAGTGGATGGCGCGGATGGATTCGTTGTCATCGACGGCGCCCCAGCCGATGGGGCGGTCGGGGCGCCAGGCGGGGCCGCCGATGGCCCAACAGCCGAGTCCCATCGCGCTGACCTCGATTCCGCTGCGTCCCAGTTTACGCATGAGCATAGTTCGTCGCCTCCTCTTATGGCCGGAAATATTTTTCAGAAAAAATGTATGCTGCAACTCGCTGAAAGTCAAAGGAATGTGGCGGGGACTGGGGCTTTTTTTGCAGGAAAATCTGAAAAGGGCTTGACAGCCACGCGCCAGTGTGGTATCTTTACGTGTGGTGAGGGACGAAAGGTGAGTGTGATGGCTCTTCGGGGCTGTCCTCGTCCCTGACCGAATCCTCGGCGCAGGAACTCACCCTCCCGCGCTAAGCTTCTAACAGCAAGGACTTACGTCGCGGCGGCTTCAGACGTTGGCAGGTGCGCTGTTGTTGCGCCCGAAATGCCACTCGGAGGTGTGGATACTTTCTTTGGGGAACGACAATGAGGAGCGAAATTCGATGCCCGGAAACCGGCCTGCTTTACTCGGTCGATGATGTTGCGCGGATTGCGAGGGTGCCGAAAGCGCTCGTCGTCCGGCTTTGCCTCGAAGGCCGGATGCCGCCCTGGCGGGAGGTCGAAGGGCGGCGATATTGGGACAGAGTGGGTGCCGTGGACGCCATTGCCGAGGCGGTGGCGGCGGAGCGGAAGCTCGCGGCGTGAACGTTCACGAACCGCCGTCCAAGCCCGGCTGCGCCGAGGCAATCGGCGAAGGAACTCGAGCAACGGAGGGAGAAGAAGCCAATGGCCAGGAAGAAAAACCTTCGGGAAGAGGCGATGCGGGTCGATGCGGCCGCCGCAGCGCCTGCGAACAGGAACGCCGCAGGACCGGTCGATGCGGAGCGCGGGGAAGCCGGCTTGCGTTCGTGGCGCAGCGCCGCCGCGCGGCGGCGGCTCGTCGCCGAACTCCGCACCCGCGGCCGTTCCGTCCACGAGACGGCGGCCGAACTTCGCAGCAACGCGCAGACGGTGAGCCGCGACATCGACGCGCTCCGCGACGACGCGGCGGCCGGGCCGCTCGTCACCCGCCCGG
>CAZBRH010000135.1:4925-6587 GCA_964494245.1 uncultured Planctomycetota bacterium
ACGTCATCCGCAAGGTCCGCGCCCTCGAAGACGCCTACGAGGGCGACGACCGCAAGTGCACGCTCTTCCTCAACCTGCTCAAACTCGAATTCACAATGCTTGTCAAGTTCGCCGACCTCACCGGCGGACTTCGCACCGAAACACAGGGAGCCGACGACGATGAAGAAATGGAAGACTGGACGAAGCTTTCGGACGAAGAACTCATCGAACGCGCCAAGGAAATCGGAGTCGATACAACCGGCTTCGAGCGCGCCTTCGCGGCGCTTGGAGCTTCGGCAGTTGACGGCAGCGTCGCGGATGACGATGCAGCGTGAGCGGAAGCGGGCCGCGAAGGGCGACCTCCGGCTCGAATTCGCCCTGCTCCATCACCGCAACACGCGCGGCCAGCCGCTCCACTTCCGCGACCGCCACTACCTGCTTGCGATCTACCGCGACCGGGCGCGCGAGCGGGTCTTCAAGAAGGCCGTCCAGTGCGGCATCTCGGAACTGCTCATCGTCGATGCCCTCGCAGCGGCGAGCCGCGGGCTTCAGTGCCTCTACGTGATGCCGACGCAAGAGAAGCGCGACGCCTTCGTTGCGAACCGCGTCAGCCGCGTCATCCGCGCGACGCCGTTCTACCGCCGGCTCGTCCGCAGCGGCTCCGGCTGCGCCAACAGCGCCGGTCTCAAACACTTCGGCAAGGGCGTCATCCGCTTCGTCGGCTCGAACGTCGAAAGCGAGTTCATCGAGTTCCCCGCGGACTTCGTCATCGTGGACGAGGCAGACCGGTGTTCGCAGGAGAACCTGCCGCTCGTCCGCGACCGGCTCGCCGCGAGCGAACACAAGCTCGCCGCGTGGGCGAGCACGCCGACGCTCGTCGGCGCCGGCATCGCCCGGCTCTTCGACGAGACCGACGCGAAGGAATGGTTCGTCCGCTGCGACGCCTGCGGCGAACGCCAGCCGCTCGACTTCTTCAAAAACGTCGTCCGCCAAATCGCTGACGACGAATACGAACTGCTCGACGGCGAGGCGGCGCAAATCAACCACAACGACACGGCGGCACGACGCACCGCAACCCGGAACATGGAACGCGGGACTCGGAACGTTGAACTCGGAATTCGGAACATGGAACTCGGAACCCATAACGACATCCGCGTCTTCTGCCTTCGCTGCGGGCGGCCGATCAACCGCCTCGCCGACGGCGAATGGGTCGCTCGGCGCCCCGGCCGCGGCATCTCGGGCTACCACATCTCGCAGCTCTTCGTCCCGACGTGCTCGGTGCGGGAACTTTGGGACGATTGGCGGGCGGCGCTGCGAAACGACTTCGAGCGGCAGCGGTTCTACAACAGCTTGCTCGGCGAGCCGTATACCGCCGAGGGCAGCGGCCTTTCGAGGGCAGACCTCCTCGCTTGCTGCGCCGACTACGCGATGCCGTCCCGCGCCGCCGGCTCGACGATGGGCGTCGATGTCGGCGAATGGTTCCACGTCCGCATCAGCGACCACCCCGAGCCGGGCGTCCGCCGAGCCGTCTTCATCGGCCGCGTCCGCGAAGTCGGCGAACTCGACCTCCTGCTCGCCCGATACGACGTGCGGTGCTGCGTCATCGACGCGCAGCCCGAAGCCCACCTCGTCCGCGAATGGCAAAAGCGCCACCCGCCCGGCCGCATCTGGCGGTGCGTCTAT
>CAZBRH010000136.1:0-6550 GCA_964494245.1 uncultured Planctomycetota bacterium
GCTGAAGCGCTATCGCCTGCGGGCGTAATTCAGTGGTAGAATGCCAGCTTCCCAATTTCACCCGCCGCTACTTGCGCCTCCCGAAAACCGCCTTGGCGCTATCAGGAATGCGGTTTTCCCGTTGCGAGCGGGGCGTCACACCGACCGAAGTAGAGCTGATCCGACCCCTTATGTAGAGCTTGGTGTTTCAGCTTGCGGCTCTCACGGTGTCAGGTACAGCCCCGCAGGGCCGCGAGTGCTGGAAGCCGCGCCGGCTGGCCGCAGATCAAGCCCGGAGCGGCTCCAGCTCAGAGAGAGCATCAAGTACTCGGTCCTGTGCGGCCTTGACGTCCGATTGCGCTGGAACGGCTCGCCAGGCGTTCAAGCCGTCGGCCCATTCTCCGGCCTGCAATTGCTCTGCTAATCGGGTGGGCATCAAGGACTTCTCAACGTAGAGCGCGGTTTCGACGAGAAAGCACCCAAGCGGCACGATGGTCGCCGTGCAGAGAAGGGGCCATCCCCAGATGATCATGTGGCGTTCGATGCGGCTGGAGCGCTTCCAAGCGAGAGGACCTGTGGCCTGAGCGCCGACCACGATCCGAAGCCGCGATCCAGCGCGCTCAACGAACAACCACTCTGTTGATTTTCGGCCATCCGCCCACAGCCGGTCGATCACCCATGCCGGACCCAGGTACCTGGGGGATTCGTTCCGGGGCATGAGAATGCGCGTCGCTCCGAGCAGCGTCTTTTGTTCCCCACAGGATTTCAGCAACTGCTTGATCACCGCAGCGGTGCGGCGGTTAACGGCATCGTGGAGTGCCCGGTCGTCGTACGGCTTGCTCGTTCGAATATCCTCGGAAACGCCAATGACAAATGCGGGCCGCTTCGGTGCCGAATCGACCGTGCCGCCCGCCGTCAGGAACTGGGCGGCGAAACGCTCGGCCTCCAGTTCATAGCGCTGCCACCGCCGGCAGAAGATTGAGAAGACCCAATAGACGAGAAAGGCCGCTCCGAGACCCACCGCAATCAGCAAGATTCCAAAAAAACAAATAGGGAGTTTATCGGGATTAGCCGATCGAGCGAAGCAGTCCATGAACACTAACATCACCCCAGCCGAGATTAAGCATAACGCACACAACCCAGCGGAGTACATGGTCAGCTCCCAGCCTGTTCGAACCACGTGTGAAGCACGTGGGCGCCGATCCGAATCGAATCACCAAGCCGACAGGGATCGTGCTCATCGGCGGGCTCCCACACTCGTCCGCCTTGGAACACAATGGCGCCTACGCGGTTCTTGTTCAGGCGGCCCCCCTTGCGGAGCGTCGCGAAGTTACGACTCGGGACGATCGGTTCGCGCCCCTCTTGCATGCTGGTCGTCAAGGTGGAGGATTTCTCGCCGCGAGTGCGCGACTTGCCGTAACGCTCATTCACCTCGAACCCGAACATTCGCTCGGCCCACTCGTTGGTTGCGGGGTCGCCATTGGCATGGAAGATCTTCGTCTGAAGGTTACCTAGAAGGCTATGTGCGGCGGACGTCGGATCGCGCGTCGCGAGCATCGAATAGTAGTTGGGCAGGCTTTGGGTTAGATAGACCGTAGCCGCACGACGGCTCCTCGCGGTCTGCTGATAGAGCACATCGTGCTCCGTGACGAAGTACTGGGATTCGTCGGCCCACAAGAAAACAGTCCGGTCGGAGGTCGCTGGCTCAATCCGCTCGATCGCACGTTGCCAGATCGTCTTGAAGATGATCTGCGCGAATCGCCCGACTTCGCCGAACGTCTTGATCGGCAGGTTCAGCACGATGATACGCCCAGCCCGCGAGTCTTCCGGGCGGACGGACCACTTACTCGCCGTAGTTCGTGCGCCGGGTTTACCCGAAGGCGCCTCATCGGCCGGGCAAAACAGCGGCTGTAGCGGTCCGCGGAGCAGGCCCGTCACCCGGGACGTGAACGAGCTGACGATGATGCTGCGCGTGCGCGGCGAAAGGCCGGCGAAATCGGACAGCCAGTATTCGATGGTCTGTTCAAGATCGTTGTGTCGGTCAGCCGGTAAGGTGCCGTCCCGAACCCTCTGGCTGGCCCGCTTGAGACACTCCGCACAGAAGGCATTGGAGCGAAGATACCGACGAACTCGTGCGGATTGCGGCGCAGTGATGATGATGCGATTCACGTCGGCCAGCCGGACGCGCTCCTCTGACATCGCGGCAAGGTCGATCGCATTCGTGACAAGCTGGCGCAGCGCGTCGGCCCAGTATGGGTCGTTCGAGCTGCCGCGGTCGTCCGCCCCGGTCGCTGCGATGGCTATCGAGAACAGACTGACGAGGTTCTGGGTGAGCTCGCCGCCCTGGGCCTGCTGAAACTCGTAGTCGAGAAAGTCAAACCGCGATCCGAGACGTGGGTCGAGGACCGCGAGGTCATCTTGCCGGCCAGACTCGCGCGCGTACGTGGTCCAGTTCCTGAGTTCATCATCCTTGGCGCATAGGATCAGCCCACCGAAACCGCGTCCGAGCATGCCCATCGCGATGTGGCGACCGCTGCCGGTGGTCTTGCCCGATCCGGTGGCGCCGAACACCTGGGTCCCCTCGCACGCGTCCCGCACTGTCCACGGATGCTTCGTGCCCCGATCGGCGTCGGGAAACCAGACGACGACCTCGTCCAGCGGGTCGGCTGGCTGGGCGGCGTCTCGCTGTGCGGGGGTTACGGCCCACAACCTAACATCCTCCGAATATAAGCCCGCCCCGCGGGCTTAGGGGAGACGTCTGACTCGTTCCGAGCCAAACGCCGTTATAATCATCTCGATGCTTCGCATTGTCGTCAATAACTCGACCGCCGCGGCCAAGCGGTATTATACGCAAGGCTTGACGCTGGGCGACTATTACCAGGCCAGTCGGCTCGTCGCGGGAACGTGGGCCGGAAGAGGCGCTGAACGCCTCGGGCTATCCAGCACGGTCGAGCGTCGCGACTTCCACGGACTCTGCGACAATCGCCAGCCCAACGGCGACCCCCTGACGGCCCGGACGAAGGCGAATCGACGCGTCGGGTTTGACCTGAACTTCCACTGTCCGAAATCGGTCTCGCTCGTCCATGCCTTCGGTGGCGACGTGCGGGTTGAGGAGGTCTTCCGCGCCGCCGTTCTGTCGACGATGAACCTGGTTGAGTTGGACGCGTGCACCCGCGTCCGACGAGGGGGCCGCTCAGAGGACCGGGTGTCCGGCAATCTGGTTTGGGCAACGTTCGTCCACGAGACGAGCCGGCCTGTGGACGGCGTGCCCGACCCGCATTTGCACGCGCACTGCTTCGTCTTCAATGCGACTTACGATGAGACGGAAAACGCGTGGAAAGCCGCCCAGCTCGGGAATATCAAGCGTGACGCCCCGTTCTACGAGGCACATTTTCACGCCGAGCTGGCGGCCGGTCTGCGTGCGCTGGGGTACGGTGTTTCGCGCGCGGGGAAGTACTGGCAGATTGCCGGGGTGCCCGACGACCTGCTGCGACGGTTTTCGAGTCGAACCCGGCAGATTGACGCTGCTGCAGCGGCCTTGGGAATTACGGATGCGGAACTGAAAGCGGGCCTAGGCGCCGCTACGCGGGCTCCCAAAGGTGACGCCAAGCCGTGGGCCGAGGTTCAGGCGCAATGGCGGGAGCGGCTCTCGCCGGTGGACATGACCGCGCTGCGTTCCGCGCGCGAGGGCCGCACCCAAGAAACGGCGGGAATGACTGCCCGTGAAGCGCTGGAACAGGCGCGTGTCGCCTGCCTGGGCGTGTCCGCGGTGGTGCCGGAGAGGCTCCTGCTTGAAACCGCGCTGCGGCTGGGCTTTGGTCACGTCCGGCTGCAGGACTTGGTCAATGAGTTGCCCAGCGTGGGCCTGGCGCCGCGGAGCGTCCGCGGCCAGCCGCACCTGGCGGACGAGAAGCGGATGGCAGATGAGCGCGAGATGCTCGCCTTCGCGCGGGCGACGCGCGGACACTTCCGCCTGCTCCTGGACAGCCTGAACTTCAATCCGGAGCTTCTGGACGCCCGAGACCGTCGGGCCTTGAGTGAATTACTCGTGAACGCGGACCAGGTCGCCATCGCGCGGCTCCGTCGCGAGTCCTGCGACGTCGTGGTTGAGTGGATTCGGGCCGGTGGGCACACCCTGCTCCGTTTCAACGGCGCTGCGCTCAAACTCCCGGGCGCAGAGTTGCGGCGGATGCCGGCGGACAACCCGGTCTGGTGGGTCGATGAGGCCCAGAGGCTCGGGACGTCGCAACTTGCCGCGTTGTTTCGATGTGCCGACCAAAACGGGGCGCGGGTTGTTCTGGCGGCCTCACCGGGACGCTTGAGTGCCACCAGCCCGCTGCTCTTGCTGCGAACGAAGGCCGGCCTTTGGACATCGACCTGGCGCTCTCGCTCGGCCGAAATGGCTCGGGCGCGAGAGGCTGAACGGCGACGGGCTGAAGGCCGGGTGTTCGAATCCTACAAACGGCTGGATGAGGCCGGCGCTGTTCGCGAGTCGACGCCCGAACGACTCGCCGCTGACGTGGCCGATGCGTTTGTTCAGAAGCAAAGAGCCGGCCACTCCAGCCGCGTCGTTGTTTCAAGGGAGTCGTTGCTCAAGTCGGTGACTTCCGCGATTCGGACGGCCATGCGCTCAGCACGCCTGCTCGGACGGCCTCGTCGATTTGAGCAACTGACCCTGGTGCGGCTATCGCCGGAGGCTCGCACCCAGGGAAGCTCGTATAAGAAAGGCAACGTCATCATCTTCTTCCGCTCCATCAAGGGATTCCGCGTCGCCCAGCGGTACGAGGTTGTGGGTCATGACCCGTTCGGCAACGTCCTCGCCCGCAATCTGGCGCCACGGAAGGGGCTGCTCCAGTCGGCGATTCCATGGGTCGAAGCGCTTCCGTTGAGCCGGCCGGACTACTTTGCCGCGTTTGAGCGGTCGACGATTGAGCTGGCGAAGGGTGATCTGATTCGGGTTACGATGGGCGGCAAGACGTTGAATCAGGCCTTCGGCCCGGAGCTTTTCCTGCCGAAGGGTACGCTCGCGAGGAATGCCGAGTTCGCCAAGCGTATTGGATTGAAGCCGCCGGACCGGCGCTATCGCGTGCGTGCCGGCACGCATCATCGTATCAAGCGGTTTACGCTCGGCGGGCATATCGAACTCGACAACGGTTGGATATTGGCGAAGGACTTCGGGACCATTGACCACGGCTACCACGACGTCCTCGCGGGTGCTGCCGGTGAACAGGTCGAGGTCGTGTCTCGCGACGCGAAGGGGAATACGTCGAGGACAGTTTTTACGACGGACAAGAGCAAGCTCTTCGAGGCCGTGAAGGGCCGTGAACGGGAAATGCACGATGAACACGCCGCAGACACCGATGTCCGGGCCGCGCGAAGACGGGCCCGCGGACGCCACGCCGGTCGCGACAGTGAAATGGAGCGATGACCCGCTGGCGAAGTACCGCGGCTCGCCCGCTGACGACACGGCCGGGAGCGCTTCGCTGGGCCCCTGTTTCGAGTCCGGCCGGCACGCTGCGCCGTATGTCGAGTTCCAGAAACTGGACCGGAGTCGGGTCGCTCTCCCATATTCGCAGCTTCAGAGCGTGGAACTTGACCCTTCGCGCGGTATTACGCTCGCGTTCTATGAACGGAGAATCGTTGTGAGCGGGCGGCGCCTGGAGCACGCGTTCACAGCCTTTGCCGAGAAGCTCGTGACGCGGTGCTCCGAGGCGGACGAACGTGAAGGCGAGGAGCCGGGCGTTCCTTTTGTTGTTTCGATCGACTTTGACGGTCGCCGGAAGTAGTGCCAGGTTGTCGCGCAACGGACCGCTGCGGTTTCGGCCTACCCTGCCAAATCCGCCAGATCCGGGTCGATTCGGCGCGTGCTCGGCGGTGCTTCTCCGGCCAGTCGCCGCTCCTCCCACAGGAGCACGTCTGAGAGGCGTGCATAACGGATGCGCCCGCGGCGCTCATACGGCAGTTCGCCCGATTCCATCGCCGCGACGACCGTCTGGCGCCGCATCCGCTGCATCTTGCGAATCTGTTCCAGCGATAGCCAGCGGGTGAATGCCCCGCTGCTGGGCGGCTGCTGCTGCGGTTCGAAGAAGCACGTATCGAGCGGGTTTGTCTCGACGGGCGGCGGTGGTTGGTGCTGGGGTTTGCCGTGGTTCCGTCCGAACCGGTTCATCGCCCGTCCCGAGCACGCTCGGCCTCCTCTCGACGCTTGAAGACGACGCAGTACTCGTGCAGGATTCGCGGGTCTTCAAGTCGTGCATACTCGATGCGGTCCGAACGGCATTGGTGCTGGGCCTTGATGATGATGGCTCGCAGTTGGCCGATTTCCCGTTCAAGGTTGAGAACATCTCGAACAATCGGCGTGTATGCGCCGGAGCGACGCACGTCGCCGAGCAGAATCGCAAGCCGACCGCCGGGGTTAAGAGCTGCAGAGCAGCGGCGCAGGCAGATTCGCAGCTTCCGTTCAAAATCCGGGTACTCGGATGCATTGCTCAGGTCGTCCGGGTGGTCGCTGTATTTGATGATGCTCCAGTACGGCGGATGAATCCACACCAGGTCAAAGGTGCCCGGCAGG
>CAZBRH010000137.1:0-6335 GCA_964494245.1 uncultured Planctomycetota bacterium
CGGTTCCAGGCGTCATACTGATAGCGATGCCGCTCGTCCTCGACGAGGTTCCCGGACGACTCAAAACGGAGTACCGCATTCAGGGCATCGGCGAACGGCGCACATCCGCAAATCATAACCGCAGATTCTGCAGCATCCTTCGGCATAGAGGTCATCAAGAGCGACCACAATGATTGCAACGCCTAACCACACCCCGCCTGAAACACTCAGTATCACTACAACGTAGCTCTGTTGATAAAGAGTCGCCACGAGTGAACAAATCGTCATAGACGCAAAAAGAATGACGACTGACCGAATCTGTGGCTTCCTTCTAATCACAAAAACGATTGGAACATGCACTAAACCCAACAACGTCCATAGCAACTGACATGCAAACAAAGGTAGCAAGCCAAATCCTGTATTCAACATCCTGAACGCACAGACGAGCGTGCCCGACACGTAGCATGCGGCCGGCAGCAGGAATATAAAATCACGTAGCTGTATCCGTTCACTTTTCACGTCCAGCGGAACTCCGAGAGCGTACCAAATGATTGGTCAGAAGTGGGAAATGCATCTTGCGCGAATAAGTCGTTGAGGGAATGCAACGCTGAAACCATTTGTAATCTATTCGTTAGGTAATTGTAGAGTCCGTAGCGAGCCGGTTTTCTGCGTTGCTGAATGTGGTTGTTGGAGTCATTCGAAGAAGCACTTAATAGCGCACCGAATAAGCTTTAAATCTGGCCTGTTTGTGGTATTATCTGCAATTCTATAGCAGTTCTGGTGGGATTGGTCGGGCGAACAGCCCTTCATATAATAACATCGTAAACACGCCCGGACACGCTGTGACCAGGGGTCGTCACCCATACACTTGCACATGCACTGGGCGCTCACACCAGCGTATCTGTAGCTAGGGGGATAATTGCAATTCCCAGCAGCCTGTAACGGTGGGCTATTGCCGCAGCCGCTCGCGTTATTCCCAACACAAACGCCCAAGGCTTGGTCCGCAGATGCGATGCACGTATGGAAATTGGAACAAATCGGCCTGTTCGCGCAATCCATGCGATTCTTTCTCCAATGATCATAACAATCATCATCGCAACTGCCCGACAGGCCGGAAGGATCATTATGCTTCAATGGCTGGCCATTCAAGTATCCATACAGGTGCAATTGCTCGACCGACGCAGTGGCACCGAGAAAATGCCCCACATAAAGTGGATCTCGCTGTAAGAATCGCTGATTCGACGAATCATACTCCCGCGCCCGGTTCTGATACGCCCCGATTTCTGCGTCGTAGACGAGGCCCTGGTGGAGGAAGAGGTTGCCGACGGGTGAGGATCGCCGGGCGTGGTGGATGCGGTTGGTGGTCGGGGCGGCGACGAGCGCGGTCATGATCGTCTCGTCCGCGGCGTCGAGTGTGCCGTCGCCGTTGAAGTCGAAGACGCGGCAGGCGCCGGTGGGGGTTCCCCAGCAGGTCTGGCCGCTGCCGAGGAAGCCGTCGTCGGTGCTATCCACGTCGCCGTCGGCGTCGTAATCCCCGAAATACGAAGCCGACTCGATGATCGGCTGGCCGTACTCGGTGGTGAACACGCGCTCCAGCACGCGGCCCGCGAGGTCGGTGAGCGTCGTCACATTGTAATTGGCGTCCTGACTCACGACCGCGTACCCGTGCTCGAGCTTCAGCGCCACGATCTCGTCAATGTATTGCGTGCCGTAGTACGCCTGCGTCAGCACGTTCGACGAGCCGTCGCGGATCTCGATCATCTGCTGACCATTATACCCATAGCGGAACGTCCCGTCGAGGTCGCCGCAGTTCGAGACCCCCTTCTCGACCCGCCGCCCCAGGGCGTCATACTCCGCCGCGTGCAGCGTCGTCGCGTCCGTGCCATTGCCATCCGTGGCGATCCGCTGCACCAGCACCAGCCGGTTCCAGGCGTCATACTGATAGCGATGCCGCTCGTCCTCGACGAGGTTCCCGGCGTCATCATACGCGAACGCCTTCGACGTGCCGGGGAAGGTATCATAGATCACCAGCGTGTCAGCGGCATCGTCCAGGTCGCCGTCCGGCGCGGAATCCACGCCGGCCTTCACCGCCTCGAACTTCCCGCTGCGCTCCGCCCACAACGCCACCGTGCCGTGAGCGATGTCGGCGTCCGTGGTCGAGATCGCCTGCGTGCCCTCGACCCGCACGACATAGCTCGACCCCGAACAACGCACATAGGTCGTGTACGGACTGCTCCCCGAGTACGACCCCGACGCCACCGTGGACTGTTTGCCGTCCAGCATCTTGATCAGATTCACCGTCCCGTTGTCCCGAAGCTCGACGCCCATGAAGTTGTCAGGGTCGGTGTAGCGCACCAGCAACGCCACCCGGTTGCCGCTGACAAAGGACAGATCGGCCTGCGCGGCGTAGTCGTCATCGCCGTACCACGTCGACACCGCCTCGCCCCCGCGCGTCTGGCCGGTGACCGTCAGATACCCCGGAGAACCCGTCGTCAGCGTCACCGCCGAAGACGTGTTCCAGCCCGGCACGGCCGGGTCGTACGGCGTGGACCGGAAGAACTTGAAATCATCGAAAACCGCGTTGGTGTTGTCGGTCACCACCCCGATCTTCCCCGTGCCCAGCATGGACGAACCATAATACTTGAAGAACGCCTTCCGGTTCGAGCCGTCCCACAACGACGCCGCCACCTGCCGCTGGCGAACCTCGACGCGAAGCTCGTATTCCGTCGAGTTATCGGAACTTGCGGATGAGGAAGCATCGAGCGCCGATCCCCAGGAGCCGCTGCTGTACTGATACAGTTCGAGGGCGTCCGTGTTGCGGTTCAGGACAACCGCGTAGAATGAATTAATCCCGTTGTGGGCAAAAACGATGCCGGCGCGGTCACTGCGCGCACGCGAACGAACGGAGACTCGACGATGTTGGAACAGAAACAACCCGAGCTGCTCTTCTCGAAGACCGGCGTCAACAGCTTCCTCGGCGTGTTCTTCTTCATCGCCCGCACCTTCGGCGTGACGGTCGAGGTGTTCCTGCGCCGGTCGGACTCGTTCGGGCAGCGCTACTTCGGCCTCCAGGCGGCGGCGGGTTTCGTGCTAATCCTGTTCTGGCCGGTGCTGTGGCAAGAGCACTCTGCCGGGCCGATGCTCGTTTTCCTGGCGCTCTACTGGCTGGCGTTGCTGACGGCGCGGATTCGCACGAGGAGGCGAGTGAAGCTCGGCGGAACGCAGCCGCACACGCTCTACAACGGCGCTCCGACCCTGCAGAAGGTCTGGCGGCGCAACCCGGAGCATCGGGTCAAGACGGTCATCGAGCCGCTCTACATGGGCGCCATCGCCCTATGCGTGGCGATCGTGAGCGTGCCGCTTGCGGCGTACCTCGCGGTCGCGGGCGTGTGCGCCGCGGCCTCCTCCGGCATGGGCGGTGCGCTCCAGCATCGCCGCACGATGGATCTGCATGATGCATTTGTTGAACAGCGCGACACGGCGGAATCGTTCCGCCGCATGCGCGACGGTCGGTAATGGTCAACAAGGAGAAACACCATGAACTTTCGTGAGAACCTCAGTCGAAGTCGCGAAGTCCTCGCCGGCTACTGGCGGCAGGGGATGCACGAACTCGGCTCGATCTTCTATGGCCCGGGCACGGTCGCTCAGCATCCCGAACTGGGCATGATCGCGACCAGGCCGCCTGGCCTCGTGACCGAGGGGTTGCGGCCGGACAAAGAACATTCGCAGGGCAAGGACGATGCGACGCCGTCGATTCTCGAAGAGCGCCTGAAGCAAGCGGAGCGTCAGGTGGAAGCGGAGCGCGAACCAGAATCGCCGCAGCAGGAAAGGGACTGAAACCGGAGGAAGGCAGGTAACTCATGGATGTCGTCATCGTGGCAATCATCGGCGGACTGATCGGCGCTGGGTGGGAATGGTGGCGCCGCAGGCGCGTCGCGGTACGGCTGTCGAAGAAGGTGATTGCGCAGTTGCCAGAAGCGGTCGTTTGCAAGGCCATTGCGGAGTATTTCGAGGGGCGCGGCTGGACCTCGCTTGCCCAATACTGCAAGGAGAACGGTCGCCCGTTCAATCCTGTCAAGGGCGGCGCGGCATTCCTCCGTGGCGACAGCTCGATTCCCTACGTGTCGGCGGCGGCCAACATCGGCTGGCGCGACATGCCCCTCATTGTCAGCATCGGCATGGGGGGCGCGGATGCTGAAACGACGATTCATGTCGAGTTCTCCTCGATGGAGGGAGTTCGATTCTCGCCCGCGGCGTCCCGCTTCTTCATCGAGCAGGCGGCCGGTGAATTCAAGGGCTTGCTCTCGTTCCTGGAGGCGGTGGCGAAGAGGCGGAGCGAGCCGTCGGGGACGGGGCCGGGAGCAAACGGCCGTCACCGGCACCGCTGGATGCCGGAAGATGATGCGGGCGGGGCGAAGCAAGCCCGTACGCACGATGCCTCCCACGACGCCGACCTTGCCCTGCTCGGCCTCGAACGCGGCGCCACGCTGGAGCAGGTCAAGAAAGCCTACCGGATCGCCAGTTTCAAGTACCACCCCGACCGGCTCACCGGCAAGAACGTTGAGCCGCACCTGGTCGAACTGGCGGTGCAGCGCTTCAAGGAAGTGTCGGCGGCGAACCAGAGGCTTTGCGAGCATTTCGCGCAGCCTCAACACGCCTGACCCGGAGTCATTGGGAGACGATGCGCGTGCGGGCGCAGCAAGCCAATCTCGAACCGACGGATACGCGCGATGAAGCGCCCGTCGTCATTCCGCCCGACACGCCGGCGTGGATCACGCCTGAACTGATTGAAGCGACGCAGAAAGTCTGGGAACCCCGCTACGGAAGGCCGCTTTCTCCCGAAGAGGCGATTACAATTGTCCGGAACGCCGGACGGTTGTTCGAGTTTCTGTCGCGGGAGTGAGCACCATGAAGCGGTTTGTCGCCCTGGCACGGGTCAGCAGTCGGGAACAGGAACGGGAAGGCTTCTCGCTTGCGGTCCAGGAGGATGCTCTCCGGCGGTACGCCGCGACCGCCGGCGGCGGGATTGTCCGCTTCTGCCGCATGGCGGAGACGGCGAGCAAGAGCGACGAACGGAAGACCTACCGCGAGCTGATCGCCTACGCGAAGAAGAACGCGGAGGAACTCGACGCCCTGCTGTTCTACAAGGTCGATCGGGCCGCCCGCAATCTCTTCGACTACGTGGAACTCGAACGGCTGGAAAGCGAGTACGGACTCGCGTTCGTCTCCGTCTCGCAGCCCACCGAGAACAACCCCGCCGGCCGCATGATGCGGCGGACGCTCGCCAACATGGCGAGCTTCTACACGGAGCAGCAGTCGGTTGATGTGCGCGAGGGCCTGGCCCGCCGCGTCCAGGAAGGCTGGTTCGTCGGCAAGGCGCCCTACGGCTACCGCAACGTTCGGCGTGACGGCCGATGCGTCACCGAAGTCGATCCGGCCGCCGCGGAGAACGTCAAGCGCATCTTCCACCTCTACGCCTACGAGCCGCTGACGCTCGACGGGCTTCGGGATCGGCTGCACGCCGAAGGCATGGAGTACCGGCCCGACGCGCCGCGCTTCACGCGGAGCAAGCTGCACGCCATGCTCACCGACCGGGGGTACATCGGCGAGATTCCGTTCAAGGGGCAGTGGTATCCCGGCAAGCAGAAGCCGCTCATCGACCGTGCGACCTGGGACAGGGCGCAGGCTCTGATGGGCGGGCACGTCTACCACGCCCATCAAATGACCTTCGCCGGCGAGTTCATGGTCTGCGGGCACTGCGGCCGTGCCGTCACCGGGGAACAGGTCATCAAGCGCAGCAAGAGCGGCGAGCGCCGCTACGTCTATTACCGGTGCAGCGGCTACACCGCGCCCGGGCATCCCCGCGTGCGGGTGCCGGAACCCGAACTCGATCGGCAGGTGCTCGAACTCTTCGGCCGGATGAAGGTGGAGGACCCGGAGGTACGCGACTGGTTCCGCATGGTGCTGGCGTCACAGACGCGGGACGCCCAGAAGGACTCGCGCGCCCAGCGGGAGGAACTCCTGCGGCAGTCGTCGCTCCTGGTCGCCCAGCAGGACCGGCTGCTCAACCTGCGGATCGCCGACGACGTGGACCAGGAGACCTTCGCCCGCAAACACACGGAGCTACGGGACCGGCTCTCGTCCATCAAGTTGCAACTGGACGTTCTGGACCGCTCGCACGACGAAACGGCCGAGCTGGCGGCGAAGGTGTTTGAACTCTCGCAAACACTGCAAAACACGTGGGTTTCTGCGGATTACGCCACCAAGCGGCGAATCCTCGAAATCGTCTGTTTGGACTGCCGCCTCGATGGCGCAACTCTTTGTCCCGCAACGAGAAAGCCCTTCGACGTGCTGGT
>CAZBRH010000138.1:0-6228 GCA_964494245.1 uncultured Planctomycetota bacterium
CAGGCGCTCGCCGCGCACATCCGTTTCGGTTTCAAACCGCCCGAAGTGCGCGGCGAGCGCCTGCGGCGACTTGGGCAACGGCTCCGGCTCGCGCGGAAGCCGCAGCACAATCGCCGCCGTGTTCCCCGTCCCAGCGAGACAGCGGCAGACCTCCGAGTAAAGTTCGGAGGCGCTCGGCAGCTCAGCCAGGCGGTCGGCGATGGCGTTCAGGTCGCGGAGCCGCGCGTGCGTCAGCGGCTGCTCGGCCCGCGCCTCCTCCAGCGCAATCGCATCCGTCAGCTTGTCCTCGACAAGCGTCGTCGTCGAACCGGCGGAGGAGTGGACCCCGATGTCGTGGGTCGGCTCCTGTTCCAGCGAAAGGAGCACTTTGCCGACAGCGAACTTTTCGCCGGGCAGGAGGCAGGCCGCCTCGACCCGCCGCCCGCCCACCCACACCCCGTTCCGGCTCCCCAAGTCCTCGATGATCCACCGGCCGAAGGGATCACAATAGATGCGGGCGTGGTGGCGTGAGACGCTCGAACAATCGAGCACGACGCCGCAATTCGGACTGCGCCCGAGCACCACGCCCTTCGGGTCGAGAGGGATCTTCGGCTCGATCCCGTCTTCCTTATGCACGTGCAGAGTTGCTGTCGGAGTAGTCATCTTGTTCGCCAGCTACTGGTCAAGTCGCGGGTTCCTTGCCCGCTCAGCTACTCTTCTTGTTGCCCATCGAGCAGGGCGAGGACGTCGGAGAGCTTCGCTCTTGCGAGGCAAACGCTCGAATCTGCTGCGCCGTAGTAAACCCAAAGGACGCCGTCGCGGATGAAGCCGCCGCTGGCAAAGACGACGTTCGGCGCGTCGCCTGTCCGTTCGTAGGGCTCCTGTGGGCTGAGCAGCCACCGCCGCGTCCGCTTGATGAGCCGATGCGGCTCCTCAAGGTCCAGCAGAGCTGCTCCCAGCCGATAAATGGGGTCGCCGACGACCTGTTTGACGCCGTGGTAGATGACGAGCCAGCCGGCTTCCGTCTCGATGGGCGGCAGTCCGGCGCCCACCCGCATGCCATCCCACCACGGCCCGCCGCGGACGGGGATTACGCAGTGCGGCCGCCCCCAATATACAAGGTCGGGCGAATACGAAAGCCAGACGCTCCCGCCGCCGACCGACGGCCGGTGCAGCATCGCATAACGCCCGTTGAAACGGCGGGGAAAGAGCGCTGCGTTCTTGTCGTCCGGCGGGAAGACCATCCCGATCCGCTCGACGGTGCGGAAGTCTGTTGTCGTGGCGATCGCGACGCCGGGGCCGTGGTCGGAGTAGGCGGTGTAAGCGATGGCCCATGCCTTCAGGTCTTCCATCCACGTCAGGCGGCAGTCCTCGGCGCCGTTCGCCTCGTAGCCGTAGCCCTGGGCGGGGTGGAGCAACGCCCGATCCTCGAATCGCCAGTCGGTGATGCCGTCTTTGCTGCGGGCGACAATGAGGTGGGAGCGGCCGGACGTGCTTTCGACGCGGACGAGGAGGACGACTTCGTCGCCGAGGTCGGCTGCTCCAGCATTGAACACGGCGTTTGCCTGATACGGCACGTCCGCGGCGGTAATGAGCGGATTGCGACGGTCTCGCTTGAAAAACTCTTTCATTGCATTTCGTCCTCCCAAGTCCCGTTCTCTCGGCGGTCAATCCGGGTTTCTCTTATTATAGTTGCTGCGGCTCCGTTGCCAACAGGCGCGGAGACATTTGCAACTCTGCGTTGCCCCGTTGCCTCACGTAAGAATCTATACGAAGAAATAATCGTCGTCTTGATGGTAGGGGGATCTGGCGGCTCAACGCCGCCGGATTGATGCTTTCGTAATGTGCTTTCAGCCGTCGCTTGTCCGCCGCCGTGATGCCCTCCTCCACACCGCATTCCAGAAGCCGCTGATAGGGCATCCTCGCCCGGTCGTATCTCTTGATCCCCTTGCTCCCCACGCGCTGCTTCCCTCGCAGCTTCATTCCGGGCTGGAAAAAGTTCGTGTAGAGCCGAGGGTGCCTGTAGAGTTCGTTCGGGACGGCCAACTCACACTCCCCACTGTTACCCTCCGCCAGAAGTTCCTCAAGGCCCAGGACGCATAGCAGCGGTTATAGCCGGTTACTTGAACCAGCGTGTCCAACAACCGCCCCCTCTCCTTCTTCGATGCCTTCCGGTATCCCTCGGCCAACTTGCGGCTTACTGCCCTTTGCTCTTTCATACTCAACTCACTTCGCTGCCTCCTTCGCGTGTTCGGAGGCGGCCACCTTCGTATAGATTTTTCGTGAGGCAATTCAGCCCTTGCACTGCCGCAGGGCAAGGTGATAAGATGCTGTTCGGCTCAACAGGTTGTGCTGACCGGGAGGCGTAAGGATGAAGCAGATCAAAG
Source organism: uncultured Planctomycetota bacterium (assembly GCA_964494245.1). Lineage (GTDB taxonomy): Bacteria > Planctomycetota > PUPC01 > PUPC01 > PUPC01 > CAZBRH01. The sequence goes on from CAZBRH010000138.1 coordinate 2,367, forward strand.
TCGGCGTCATCGGCACGGGCTTCATTGGCCCGGCACACGTCGAGGCGCTGCGGCGCATCGGCGGCATCGAGGTCGTTGCTCTCGCCGAGGTCAACCAGCAGGTTGCGGAGGCCAAGGCGGACGCGCTCGGCATCCCGCGCGCCTACGGCAACTACCATGACCTCCTCAACGACCCCGAGATCGTCGCTGTGCACAACTGCACGCCGAACCGGCTGCATTTCGGCATCAACCGGGAGATTCTTCGGGCGGGCAAGCATTGCATCTCGGAAAAGCCACTCGCGATGAACGCGAAGGAGTCGAAGGAACTCGTCCGCCTCGCCGCCCGGACGGGTCTCGTCAACGCCGTGAACTTCAACTACCGCCTGAACCCGATGCCCCAGCACGCCCGCGCGATGATCGCGCGAGGCCTGCTCGGCGACATCTGGAACGTCCGCGGCACCTACGTGCAGGACTGGCTGCTTTACCCGACGGACTACAACTGGCGCATTCAGGCGAAGGAGTCGGGCGCAAGCCGGTGCTTTGGCGACATCGGCAGCCACTGGTGCGACCTCGCGCAGACGCTTCTCGGCGCCCACGTCACCGAACTGATCGCCGAGACGATGCAGGTGTTTCCGAAGCGGAAGCGGCCCCGCCGCGAAATCGAGGCCTTCGCAGGCAAGGAACTCCGCCCGAAGGACTACATCTCCTACGATGTGGACACGGAAGACGCCGCGATGGTGATGATGCGGTTCTCAAATGGCGCGACGGGCTGCGTCGTCACGAGCCAGGTCAGCGCGGGACATAAGAACCACTTCACAATCGCCGTCGATGGCTCAAAGTGCTCCATCGCATGGGACCAGGAGCGCCCGAACGAGCTCTGGATCGGCTACCGCGAGAAGGGGAACGAACTCCTGATCAAGGACCCCTCGCTACTGCTGCCGGAGGCGAAGCCGTTCGCGCATTATCCCGGCGGCCATAATGAGGGCTACACGGTCGGCACGAAGAACTTGTGCCTGCTGGTTTATGCGGATATCCGACGCGGGCGGCCCTCACCGAAGCCACTCTATGCGGACTTTGCCGCCGGCCACGTTGAAATGGCCATCATCGACGCCGTAGTCGCTAGCTCGAAGAGCCGCCGATGGACGAAGGTGAAGTACTGAGGCCAGCTCACCGGTTTGTTGAAAAGATCAAACGCTTCTTGAAAGAGGAGGTTGGGAAATGAAACTCGGTGTATTCATGGCCGCGTTCGGCAACCAGTCGTTTGAGACGGCTCTGGACTACGTGCGCGACTCGGGGCTCGATGCCGTCGAAATCGGCACGGGCAACTACCCCGGCGATCCGCACTGCCCGGTAGATGAACTGCTCGCCAGTTCGTCCGCCCGCACGGCTTGGCTCGACAAGATCCGGAGCCGCAACCTCGAAATCAGCGCTCTTTCATGCCACGGCAATCCGCTCCATCCCGATCCCGATTTCGCCAAAAGCCACCACGAAGTTCACCGAAAGACCGTCCAGCTCGCCGCAAAGCTTGGCGTCAAAACCGTCATCGCTTTTTCTGGTTGCCCCGGCGACAGCGACAAGGCCACGAAGCCGAACTGGGTCACCTGCCCCTGGCCGCCCGACTTCCTCGAAGTCCTCAACTGGCAGTGGGCCGAGAAGGTCATCCCCTACTGGTCTGCCGAGTCAAAGTTCGCCCGCGACCACGGCGTCCGTATCGCCTTCGAGATGCACCCCGGCTTCGTCGTTTACAACACCGAAACGATGCTTCGCCTCCGCAAGGAATGCGGCTCGAACCTCGGCGCCAACCTCGACCCCAGCCACCTCTTCTGGCAGGGAATCGACCCCCTTGTCGCTATCAAGGAACTCGGCAAGGCCATCTACCACGTCCACGCGAAAGATTGCCGCATTGATCCCCAGAACACCGCGCGGACCGGCGTGCTCGACACGAAGCACTACGGCGACGAACTCCGCCGCTCGTGGATTTTCCGCACGGTCGGCTACGGGCACGGCGAATCGTTCTGGCGCGACTTCGTCAGCATGCTCCGCACCGTTGGCTACGATGGCGTGCTCTCCATCGAGCACGAGGACAGCTTGATGAGCCAGAACGAGGGCTTCCAGAAAGCCGTCAGCTTCCTCCAAGGCATCCTGCTCCGCGAGAAGCTCGGCGCGATGTGGTGGGCGTAGCAACGCGGAGGCGACAGGAAACTCGCAGCGGGCAGAGGGCAGATGAGAATTCCTGTTCTGGCAGTTTTTGCGGCCGCTGCCGTTGCAACTTTCCCCGGCTGCGCGTTGGCGCCCGTGGAGATGGACACCGAGGCCGCGCACTACGCGACTGCTTGGGAACTTCCCCGCCCTGAGCAACTTCCCGTCCTGCTCTACTTCAAACTCGAAGGCAAGGAAGGCAACGCCGACGAACTGGCGAAAACGGCCGCAGCCATACTCCTCGGCTCCGGCAAGTTCCGCATCGCTACGCCCGAGGACGAGCCGGCCTACAGGATTGAACTTGCTATGCGGACACGGCGGATGACCGACCATACCCCGGCGGTCCTTGCCGCGTTCGTCCTTTACATCGTCCCCGCCCCCGTGGAGGAGGTCGTTTGGGAGGTGTTCGCGGACGTTCGGCGAACGTCCCCGCCGCACGAGGTCGTTGCCCATTGCTATGCCCAGGGACGGGCCGAACGGACGGTATGGATCGGCAACCTCTTTTCCGGCGCGTGCTTCCGCAATGCGGGCGTGATGGATGCGATTCGACGCGATGCGCTCAAGGCGGCGACGGTCCGGATGTGTCGGGCGCTCGCCCCAGGAGAGACCAAATGAGGAACTTTTTGCTAGTTCTGTGGTTGGGGCTTTGCGGCTGTGTGGGCTACCGGACATACTACGCGCTCGAATCGCACATGCACGCTGAGGCGATGCGCGAGCCGCTGCCCGGCAAAACTGCGAAAACCATCCGCTACACGGTGAACATCACGCACACACCGGCCTTCCGTTCGCCGGATTCGGTTTCCCCCAAGTTGCCTGAGTTTGACGCTCTGGCGCGCCGCGCCATCGAGGACATGCGCATCTTCGACAAGAAGAATATTTCCCCGAACACGGAACGGGCCGACTATCATTTCGTGTTCGACGTCCAGATTGAGGACTCGTTTCCGCCCGGGGCGTTCTCCGGCGCTATCTTCCCGTTCCATAGAACGCGCGAGACGACCGTCCGACTGGCGGTGCTGAATGCTCGGGGCGAGGTGTTCTCGAACTATATGGCGTCGGCGGCAACGCGGGAGGTTCGCCACGCCTTGCTATTGCCTTTTGCGCCCTTTTGGCCGCCGGGGCGTGCGGAGAGCCGGGCACGGCGCAGCATCTTCGAGGCCATCGCCGTCCGCCTCATCGAAGACAGCAAGGAATTCCTCTAGGTCTCAGCCGCCGTCCTGCTCGGCGACCCACATGTCGACCGGCGCGTAGTCGTCGGTCAGAACGGGCACGTCGTCCTGACGGAGCTGGTCGAGTTCGCCGCGGGAGAGCATGTATGCGGCGTACTTGGGGATGGTCCCCATTTTGATTTTATTTGCCTCGGTCAGCCGCGTGGCGCGGGGGACCACTTCTTCCTTTCGCAGTTGTTGCGTGTGGCCGGGACCCGTCGCCACGAGCATGATATTCGTCGACTTCGTTCGTTCCCAACCCGGATAGCCCTTGGGAAAGACGTAAACACTCTCGGCGCCGAAGACGTCCTTGAACGTTTTGTATTCGGCGCGGAAGAGTTTGCTCAGGGGGCCTTCGACGGCGCTGATGACGTTCATCAGCGCGACGCCGTCTGGCTTGAGACGCTCACGAACCTCGGCGAGGAACTCGCGGGTCGTCGGGTGGCACGGGCTGCGCCCGCCGGCCGTGTAGGCGTCGA
>CAZBRH010000139.1:0-6161 GCA_964494245.1 uncultured Planctomycetota bacterium
CCCGGCGACACCGTGGTCGTCGGCGCGGAGCGCGACGAGGCGGAAGCGCGCCTCTACGTGTCCGACAGCGGGCGGGGCATTCCGCTCGACGAACAGGCCCGCGTGTTCGACGCGTTCCACGCGGGCAAAGTCCGCATCCTCGTCGGCACGAAGATGATCGCGAAGGGGCTGGATTTCCCGAACGTGACGCTCGTGGGCGTCGTGAACGCCGACACGGCGCTGCATCTGCCGGATTTCCGCGCCGGCGAACGCACGTACCAGCTCATCTCTCAGGTTGCCGGGCGGACGGGACGCGGACAAAAGGGCGGCCTCGTCCTCCTCCAGACCTATCAGCCCGATCATTACACGATTCGTGCAGCAGCGGCCCACGACTACGTTGCGTTCGCGGAGATCGAGCTGGGGTATCGACGCGACCTCGGGTTCCCGCCGTTCAGCCGGGCGGCGCGGATTGTCATCGAGGGCCGCCGCGAGCCGGAAGTCCGCGCTGCCGCGCGGAAAATCGGCGACGCGCTCCGCGGCCGGGCAGGAGAAGCAAGCGGCACGGTGCACGGGCCGACGCCATGCCCCATCGACCGCATCAAGGACCGATTCCGCTGGCATATCCTGCTGCTTGCTGGAAAATGGACCGGGCTGCGCGATATGATAAGCGCTGCAAAACCCGTCATGCCCCGCGGCCGGCGAGTGCGTGTGACTATCGACGTGGACCCAGTCTCAATGTTGTGAGTGCAATCAATGGGGGTGAACCTCGACAAGCCGGAGCGGTGGAAGAACGACATTACCCGGTCGGTTGACCTTTACAACCAGTGGTTTCTTCGGTTTGCTCCGAAGACCTACCGACAAGAAAGAGGTGAAGCCGTAGAGGACGTAGAGGCGATGCTTCAACGGACGGATTTCTTCCGGAAGTTAACGGCGGCGGAATTGGAGGCCTGTCCGGCGATTCTTCCGGCCCTTCGCATGTGCACCGCCCCGCCGATAGCCCGCGACCGCTTGGTCGGGCTGGCGGAAGTCCCCAAGTCGTTGGTGAACAGCATGGAGAATCGCGGGCGGCTGCCCTCGAACATGCCGCAGCCCGCGCGACAGAGCAATCTTCGCAAGATCGTGGAAATGATCCTGCGGCTCGTAGACATCGACATTTTCCCATGGCTAGGCGATGGTCGCGTCCCTGCCGAGCAGGAAGCTTATCGTGCGGCGACTGTTGTGGCGGACCGCCTCTGCGGGGCCAATGCCGACCCGATTGTCCGGAACGCTCAGGAGCAGCGACAACTCGGCAAGATCAAGAAATGGTTGGAGCGGCGCGGTTACAAGGACAGAACGGGTAAGGTTGCCTTGGCGGACATGAAAGCGGGGAAGTTCGCCTTCCGGCTCAATGTCCCGGCCTTGAAGGAAGACAATAGCAGGGTGAACGTTCCCGTGGACGCTGTGGTCATGCCCCGCGGCGCCGAGCAAGGGGAACTGCCCCTTATGATCGAGGCGAAGTCGGCGGGCGATTTCACCAACACCAACAAGCGGAGAAAAGAAGAGGCGACGAAGATCGCCCAGCTCAGGCGGAGGTACGGCCACGGCGTCCGCTATCTGCTCTTCCTCTGCGGCTACCTCGGCTACGAAGCGGCGGAAGGCATCGATTGGGTCTGGGAGCATCGCATGAACGACTTGGAAGGATTCGGCCTGTGAGCGCAAGGGCCGCCCAGCGCGAAAAGGCACGGCTTCTGCTCCAGCAGCGGCTGGACTCTACGAAGACGCAGGCAGAGCGCAACCGGCTCGGGCAGTTCCCGACGCCGCCCCAGCTCGCTCAGGACATCGTCGTTCGCGCCCTCAAACTGCTTCCTCCGCGATCAAAGATACGCTTCCTCGAACCTGGCTTCGGCGCCGGGCCCTTCTGCTCTGCGTTGCAGCAGTTTGTCCGCCCGTCGCGCATCGAAGCGCTCGTCGGTTATGAGATCGACCTCTGCTATGCGGAGCCCGCGCGAGAAATCTGGAAGGAAACTGGTCTGGACCTGCACGCCGCCGACTTCACCGAGGCCGACCCGCCGCCGAGCGAAACCGGACGATTCAACCTGCTCGTCTGCAATCCACCTTACGTCCGCCACCATCACATAGACCCCGCACGAAAGCGGGACTTACAGACTTATGTGTATCGGCACACGGGCCTTCGGATGAACGGCCTGGGCGGCTTGTACACATACTTCATTGTGCTTTCGAAGGCGTGGATGGCGCAGGATGGCGTGGGCGCGTGGCTCGTGCCAAGCGAGTTCATGGACGTGAACTACGGCCGAGCGCTGAAGCAGTTTCTCACGGAAGCGGTTACACTGCATCGCGTTCACCGGTTTGACCCGGATGATGTGCAGTTCAGCGACGCTCTGGTCTCTTCAGCCGTGCTTCTCTTCCGGAATGCTCCGCCACCTGCGGACCACCAAGTGGAGTTCAGTTTCGGCGGAACACTGGCACATCCAAAGTCATCGCAAAACGTCCGTCTCGAAGTCCTTCGCATCATCTCGAAGTGGACCAGCTTGCCGGCTACGGCGACTGCCTTCCGACAAGAGGGCAGGATAACGCTTGGCGACGTCTTCTGGATCAAGCGCGGTGTGGCCACGGGCTGCAACAAATTCTTCGTGTTGACGCCCGCACAGGCCGCCGAACGCCGCCTTCCTTCCCGCTTCCTCACGCCCATCCTGCCCAGCCCACGGGACCTCGACTCCGACGAGATTCCGGCTGATGTGCACGGCGACCCCCTGATTGCGAAGCGCCTTTTCCTGCTCACGTGCGACCTGCCGGAGGCGGACGTCCGGGCCAAGTACCCCGCCCTCGCAAGCTACCTCGACGAAGGCAAGGCCGCCGGAATCTCCGAACGCTACCTGTCGCGCCATCGGGACCCGTGGTACTCGCAGGAGCGGCGGCCACCCGCGCCGTTCCTCTGCACGTACATGGGCAGGACGACGCACAAGAGCGATGTCCCGTTCCGATTCATTCTCAACCACTCGAAGGCGACCACGGCGAACGTCTACCTCCTTCTTTATCCGAAGCCGCCGCTCGCCTCTTCGCTCAAGGGCGCGCCCGAAGTGGCTCGCGCTGTCTGGACCGCGCTTTCGAGGATGACCGCCGCGACGTTGACGGGAGAGGGCCGCGTGTACGGCGGCGGGCTGCATAAGCTGGAGCCGAAGGAACTGGCCAATGTTCCCGCCGACGCCCTACTGAAGGTTCTGAACGACGTAGTCGGTTTCCGCATCCCCGAGCAGTTGAAGCTGTTTCGGCGGGTGAGAGCGGGCTGACCGGAAACGGAGGAACGAAACACCGATGCGCAACTTCGCTGACATGCTGATGGATGCGATGGATGCGAAGCGGAGCCGACTCGCAGTCGGGCTCGACCCGCAAATCCAGTATGTGCCCGACGACGTCCGCGGGCCGGCAGTCCGGGCCGGGGGCCATTCCTGCGGCGCCGCCGCTGAGATGATCCTCAACTTCAACAAGATCGTCATTGACATCGTCACGCCCTACGTCCCGGCGGTCAAGGTTCAGGTTGCGTTCTACGAGGCCTTCGGCTCGGCCGGCTATCGTGCCTTCGAGGACACGCTGAAGTACGCGGCGGGCAAAGGGCTTGTCGTCATCGCCGACGTGAAGCGTTCGGACATCGGCTCGACCGCCCACGCCTACGCCCGCGCCCACCTCGGCGTCACCGAGTTCGACGAACACCCTGTCCACCGCGCCCACGCCCACGCCGTCACGCTCACGCCCTTCTTTGGCTGGGAAGGGATCGAGCCGTTCCTCTACACCGCCGTCGAGTCGATGAAGGGCATCTTCATCATGGTCCGCAGCAGCAATCCGACCGCCCACGAAATCCAGGGGAAGGCGGGCGACCCCGATCCCCTGTTCCTCCGCGTGGCGCGAAAGGTGGATGAATGGGGCCGCGACAGCATCGGCGATCGCGGCTATAGCGCCGTCGGGGCCGTCGTCGGCGCGACGTATGCAGAAGACATTCCCGTGCTCCGCAAGGCGATGCCTCGCGCGCTGTTCCTGCTGCCCGGCTATGGCGCGCAAGGCGCGACCGCCGCCGATGTCGCCGGCGCCTTCGACGCGAACGGACACGGGGCCATTGTCGCCGCATCACGCCGCATCATCCTCGCCCACGGCGACGCTGCAAGATGTGGGAGCACGCTATCGAGCAGGCGGTGCAGGAAGTCAACGCCGACCTAGAATCGAATCTCCCGCCACTGCGGAGCGCCGGCCGGAGGTAACGCCCCCGCGGCTGTGTCGTGCGCGTGGTAAGAGGCAAGCCGAGTGCTTACTTAGTGTGGGCGATGCCCGCGGCGGATTTCGCGCGCCGGATTTCGTCGAGGATGGGCAGACCCTGGGGACATTTTTCGACGCACTTGCCGCACTCGGCACACTTGGCGAGCGCTTCCCGAACGGCCTCCGGCCCCTCGTAGCGCGTCTCGAGCCACGCGGCGAGCTTGCGCTCGTCCGCGACGTATGCGCTGAAGTCGCGCATGAACTTCATGAACTGCGTCGGGTTGAAGCCCTCGGGGCAGTCCTTGCAATAGCCGCAGCCGGTGCAGAAGTTGCCTTCGGGAGTCCGCACCGCTTCAAGCTGCCGGATAAGCGACTGCCGATACATTTCGGTCAGTTCGCCTGGGCGTTCGAGTGCGCGGACGTTCTCGTCGACCTGCTCGGCGGCGGTGTAGCCGACGATAGCGGTCGTGATGCTCGGGTTGGCGATAAGGAAGCGAAGCGCGCCCCACGTTGTGCCGGAGTGTGGGCCACGCAGAAACCCGTATTCTTTGCGCTCGGCCATGCCGAGGACACCACCGCCCAAGGGATTCATGATGATGACGCCGACGCCACGTTCGGCGGCGTAGGCGATGAGGTCCTCCTGATTACGCTTGAGGAGGTTGTAGCTGACGGTCGCGGAGATGAACTCGCCGGAATCGACGGCGGTGCGGAAGACGTCGGGCGGGTCGTGGAACGTGAAGCCGATGCCGTAGCGGACGATGCCGTCGGCCTGCGCCTTGCGGATGCCGTCGACGGTGCCGCCCTTCTTGAGGGCGCTCTTGAGAGTGGACATCGAGCCGAGGCCCCAAAGCTGGTAGAGATCGAAGTAGTCGAGCCGGAGCTTCTTCAGGCGGGCGTCGATGGTGCGGCGAACGTCGTCGGCTGATGGCGCCGCCGCCCAGTTTGATTTGGACGAGAAGTAGATGTCGCTGCGGCGGTCACGGACGGCGTTTGCGGTCCATATGTCGCTCTTGCCGTCCACATAGCCGGTCGAGGTATCGACGTAGTTCATTCCGAATTCGAGGCCGCGGTGGATGATGGCGTGGCAAACGTCTTCGGACTGCCAGCGCATCGAGCCAAAGCTCAGGACAGAGATTTTGGGGCCGGATTTGCCCAGTGCGCGGTAGATCATCGGCAGCCGCAATGCCCTTGCCTTCGGTGGACTGAGAAATGAGAAGGGGCCGAATCTGGCGATCTGACCCGGCCCCTTTGTCCGGTTCAATCAGCGGGAGAACGGCTTACCACTGGGGGTTGCCCATTTCTCCGCCTTCGCCTCCGCCTTGCTCAACGGGCTTGTTTTTGCCCTTGTCCTTGTTGGCAGGCTTGTCCTTTCCTTCGCCCTCGGGCTTCTTCCTGCCCTCTTCACCGGGCTTCTGTTCCGCCATTGCCTTCTTTAGTTCTTCGCGCTGGGCGTCAGTGAGCACCTTCTCGGTGATCTCTGCGTTCAGCTTGTTGAGGGCTTCCATTCGCTCTTTTCTCTTGGTCTGGTCGGTGGCGGGAGGTATGGTCTTGGCGGCTTCCTCGCAGAGCTTCTGGACTTGCGCGACCTGGTCGTCGGTAAGCTGGAGCTTGCTGTACTTGCCCATCAAGCTCCTGCGGAGGACGAACCCGGCCCAGACGGCCCGCTGCTCGTCGGTCAGCAGGGCCAGGACCTTCTCCTTGTTCTCGGCAAGGAGCTTTTCGCGTGCTTCCTGAAGCGGCTTGACCTGGGCGCTGAGGTTCTTGACTTTCTCTTCTTCCTTTGCCTGCTTCGCGTCCGCGAAAGCTTTTTCGAGGTCCTTGAGCTTCGCCCCGTCGCCCTGTTCCCATTCCTTGAGCGCGTTGGCGCCGGCGGCGACCTGCTCTTCGAGTTTCTTCTTCGTCTCGTCGTCGAGCTTGAGGACCTCGGCCATCGTGGC
>CAZBRH010000140.1:0-1475 GCA_964494245.1 uncultured Planctomycetota bacterium
CAGGCGAATGAACAACTGCTCGCACATGCTCGGCGCACCCCGCACGCAATAGAAGCACGACCCGCACGGCGCCGAGTTCGCTGCAACGACCCGCATGCCCGGACGGAATCGCTCGACCTGAGCGCCGACCTCGACAATCGTGCCCGCAAACTCATGACCGAAGACAAATGGCGGTTGAAACAGCGGGTGCCCGCGCAGAAACATCTTGCGGTCCGTCCCACACGTGAGCGCCGTATCGACGCGCACGAGCACGTCGCCCGGGCCGATCCGCGGCGCGGGCACGTCTTCCAGCCGAACATCCTTCGGGCCGTGAAACACTGCGGCCTGCATCCGCAATCCCTCGGCAGCAAACGAACAGCCGCGATGATAGTGGGAAACCGCTTCGGTGTCCAGCGCCCGCGTTCCTCCGTTGTGACTCGGACAGTCTCGGAGCACTGATCCACAGCGCTGGCCGTTGCGCTGACTTCATCCGCATGGGCGTTTTGTCGGGTTCTTGGACTGGGGCAGCACGATGCCGCCTTGGAACCTCGCGGAGCGAGGGGAAGCATTTCTGCTGGCCGCTCCGCGGCCTCTGAAAGCGGCGTCCTACCGCCATACTCCATTTGTAAAGGACGGCCTTCGGCGGCCGCCCAAGAAGGCGCAGATTGTCTGAAGCACAGGTTCCTCCGAGGCGCCGATTAGCCGATCACTTCCAGAGGACCAGCCGCACACCGCCCGCAAGTCCGAACCTGACGAACGAATAACTGTCCGTCCATATCTGCTCGGGCGCATCGCCCCGGTCGGTCCAGCTCTTCAAGAAGCGGAAACTGCCGGGCCCGACCGAGTAGAGTTCGCCATCGATGTGGTGATGCGGGCCGAGCAGGTTGCGGCAACTGCTGGCAAGCTCGATGGAAACCTCGTTCCATCCGGGGCGAAGCTGGTCGCCGACTTCGAACTCGTAGGGCCGCCACCCACGAGTCCCGACGCGTTGGCCGTTCACATAGACAGTCGCCGTAATGGCGTCCGGCGGGTCGAACGAAAGCGTGGCTCCCTTTGCGGCCTTCAGTTGCTTATCCTCCGGGCGGACTCTCTGCGTAAGCCGAACGCGCCCCGCGTAGAAAGGGAGCCCTTGCTGCACCAGGTCGCCCGTTTTCGCCCGAGTCCAGTTATCGACAAGAACAAAGTCGCCCTTCGTTCGCAGCGCTCGCCGCTCCAGCGCCTCGTAGGGCTGGCGGGCCTGAACAAGGAATTCGCCGATGACATAGATGCTTTCTATTTCCGGCCCATAGCGGAGACGGTTGCGTTCCGCCGGGTTTGTTTGGGAATCGGCGATGAGCCGCTTGCGCTCGGCCTCGCCCATGACAACCCGCCGAAGCACAATCTCGTTGCGGCTCTGCGGCTTGACGAATTGCGAGACATCGAGCCGACGGAAGGAGATGTCGCGCCACCAACCGAGGCCCGAATCGCGTTCCTCCGTCGTGTAGGGAAAGAGTGTA
>CAZBRH010000140.1:1485-1907 GCA_964494245.1 uncultured Planctomycetota bacterium
CGTTCCTCCGTCGGCGCTGGAACAGGCAGGCCGTTCATGCTGATTTCATAGTCGCTGGGCCGCTCGATGACGAGATGAACGAACTGCGGGCGTTTGGCGGAAAAGTCGGCATCAAACGCATATTTGAACTCGCAGACCTCGGAGCCAGCGACGTGCCGCAGGTTGTCCTGCACGGCCAGCACGTATGTCGGGGCAGACCACGGCCCCTCGCCGATACGATACGAGCAGTAGTCGAGCGTCAGCGCGTTGGGCTCGCTCCGCTCCAACGACCACGAGTCAACAAACGGGATTTCGGCAATGACCCGCCGGGCGTGAGCTCGGACAGCGGCCGGCTTGCGACCGCGAGTAAGCACGAGCAGATGCGATCCCATCGGCTCGAAATCCAGAACGGTTTCGAGGTGTTTTCCGTGCTTCCGCGTCTT
>CAZBRH010000140.1:1955-5525 GCA_964494245.1 uncultured Planctomycetota bacterium
CGGCCGCCGCCCGGGGAGCGGACCTTCGCCCGAACCGCCCTATCGCGGCTCGTGTTGGCAAGAAAATAGACCTGCTCGAGCTTGACATCCCTCTGCTGGACATAAATCTCGGTGGCATTCTTCCCGTCGGCGTCCAGCACCTCGATACGGGGTGCGAGGGTCCTGCGAAGTGCGGCCATCAGGGCATCGGCACTCGCGCTTGCATCCGTTGCGCGGGCCAAGACAGCGGCGGGACGATCCGATGCCCTGCCATCAACCCGCTCCGGCGGCGGACCGGCAAGGATCACCGTTCCGCCGGCGTCGAGGAAGCGTTCGAGCAACCGCAATGTGGTGCTGCGAATCGTCAGGCATGGCGGCACGACCACGACAGGATACACGCAGGATTTGACGCGCAGGTTCTTGCCCGAGATGCCGCCGTGACGTGCGAGGATGGTTTCGTCGCCAAAGTCAAAGTCGTAATGCATCCCCAAGAGGGTGCTGCTGACTCGGACGAGGTCGTCGTCGAGCTTTCTCACAGCGGACGCGTCGGCAGGGGAGTAGGCCGCCCAAGCGCTTTCGATGTTGTGGAGCAGGAGGACATCGGCCACGTGCCGCCCGCGCGTCAGCATGAACGTGAGCCGAGCGAAATGGTCGTTCAAGAGCTTGTAGTCGTCCCACCACGGCTGCTGGAAATGAAGCGACGGCGGATAGTCGCGTTTCCTACACCCCCGCAGCGAATAAAGCGCGAGGTGCTGACACACAAGGTCGATTCCCTGAACGAACTGCCACTCGGCGATCCACTTGAGCTCCTCGAAGCTCACATTCCAGCCCGTGCAGCCGAACATCTCGGACAGGACCCTGCGGCCGCCGAACTGGTGGGCGACGCTGCTCACCTGCTTGCAGAGCAACGGATTCCCGATCCGGCGCATCAAGTGGTCGATGCCGGGAATCTGCATGTGCTCATAGTGCGGCATCGCCGCGCCGACATTGTGCATCTGGGAATCGAGCGTGTCTTCCGCGTTCAGGTGCCCAGTGAACGCAAGCTTCTTCTTCCGGCACCACTCGCCGATCTGGGCAGTGAAGGATGCGACGAGCAACTCCGTCGCTGCGTGCCAGAAATCGTAGCGGAACGCCCTGAAGTCACCGACCTCATAGACGAGAAGCGGCAGGTTCGGAATAAGCTCGTAGCCCTTGAGCTTGCCGAAGAATCCCGGCAGTTCGCTTGACCAGGGAATCGGATGCGCCCACTGCGGCTCGTCGGTAAAGATTCCGGGAATCGTCTTCCCAAAATGCCTGCCGACGGCCTTCTGATAACCCACATAGGTGTGGCGAATGAACTCCTTGACTGCCCGTGGGTTCAGCAGATCGGTGTATTGGGTTTGCGGGTCCGGGTTGGTCGGACGGAAGTAAAAGTGAAGCAGTTGCTCAGCGAACTTCGCTTTGCGGGGGACGGAGCGCGGATCAATTTCGCGGATTTCTGGTGCTGTGGTGCCGGATGCCCTCACAAGAAAGGCGGCGATCGTGCTCGTCCGCGGCTTGAACGCGACCGGGGACACCTGCTCCCAACAGAGCGCTTTTGCGACGTAGTCCTCGCTGAGCATGGGAATAAAATGGCTCGCCGAGCCGCTCGGCCAGCAGTCTTCATCGTAGAGCCACGCCTTGATCCCCGCTTCCTCGCTCGCCGCCACGGCCGACCGGATGCAGTCCATCCACTCCGGCCCCATGTAGTGCGTTATCAAGCCCTTACGGGCGTGCATGAAATGCCCGCCAAGCCCCGCCTTCGCCATCTCCCGAATCTGCCGCGAAAGCTCGGACGCGTCCAGTTCGTCGTTCCAAGACCAAAATGGGACACCCCGGTAATCTACGCCATTCTCGCCCACTCTCTTGAACTGGTCCTTGAGCTGCATAAGCGACCCCCTGCTCACGAGTCCCCACTTGCTCGCAAGGATTCCTCTGCAACCGTCGGGATTCTAGGTGGGAAGCAAAGTTATGTCAACCGGAAGCAGCAGATTGCCGGTGGTGGGAGAAGCGCAGAGCATCCGCGCGGCTTCGTAACTCTTGACAGAGGCACAGATTAGCGAACGCAGGCCGCCGATGTATAATTTTGATACACGGGTTGGTTTCTATGCCGTCCGCAAGCAAGAATAGGCCGGTATGGCGTAATCGCGGAACCCGTTGGGATTTCCCGTCTTACCCGCTTCCGCGGCCTTGATGATGTTGAACATCTCCCGAACGGTTACGTAGTGGAGCCGCCAAGCGCCGGAGCCATACCGGGTTTCAAGGTGCCGGAACATCGTGTCTGCCTCTTCGCCCAGCACTGCCTCGCGGTCGCCGACGTTCGCTCCATGACAGTGAACCTTGACGAAAACCCAATCCGGCCGGCCGACGACGCCTATCGCCAGCCGGACCCACGCGTCGACGCGCTCGGGCCGCCCCGGATACGTCCCCGTGATTGCTCCGTTATCGATTCGCGGCACAACCCCGAGCTTCCGGCTTCGCCAATCGAACAAAAGCGGCCCTTGTATGATCATCAAATCCCCGGAAGGCGGCCGCCCGACCTCGACATCGATGCCCGTGTCGTGCGACTTGGGCCGCGCCGGGTCGTCCGTCGCATAGTAAATCGAGTTGATCTTGCGTGTCTGCGTCGGGCCTGGGGCGGACGGAAGCGTCACATCGGCGAAACAGCCGAGCTCGCGAAGAATCGCCAGCTCGTTGTTGACGCCGCAATATCTGCCCTCCGGGTGCGAGTTGTCCAGCGCCCAATCGCCATGCACGAACGCAAACCGGTGTCCCTCGATGCCATCCACCACGCCCACGCCATGTGCGGCGAAGCGCTCCAGCCCCTGCTCCATCCGGGCGCGGAACGACTCCGCCGTGTCGCCGTCGTGGTGCAGGTGCACCTCGATTTCACCGAGTCCGCTACGGCACATCGAAAGAAGCTGCTCGATAATCGACGGGTCGTATGTTTCAAGCGGAAACGTCCAACTGTGCCGCGGCGGCCTGCCGTCCGAGTCGCGGTGCTGTGCAGCGAGCGCTGGATACCGCCGCAGCCAGTCGGCGAGAGCGCCTGACTTCTGAGCAGGGTCCTGCCCCGGCTTCACTACTGGCTCGAAATGGTCCACGAACGCAAAAATCACGTGGGTTATGTCTCGCCGCGCCGCCCAGCGCCTACGCCGCTCGCTTGTTCCGGCGATATACGAAGGCAGCCAGATTTGTGCCTGCCGCCGGAATATGAGGGCCAGAACGACGGCGCAAGCCAATACAAGGCAACACAGCACAATCAAGACAACGAGGGGCGCTGTGCTCATTCGGTCCTATCCCGCCTGTTCGTCGAGTCATTTCGCGCCCTTTGGCGCAGGCGCCAAAGGTCCTTGACATAGAGCCAAGCGACCTGTGCGGAAACCTTGCTTGTCCCGGCCTGCCGCGTTCGGAATGTATAACCGATTTCCGCCACCGGCTCAGGCCGCGCAAGGCAGAGGATTTCGAGCATGATCTTGAAGCCCCTCGGCGAAAGTCGGCCTTTCACGCGGTCGAACACGCCCCGCCGCAGCGCGAAGTAGCCCGCCATTGGGTCGCTGACCTTGACGCCCA
>CAZBRH010000140.1:5549-6160 GCA_964494245.1 uncultured Planctomycetota bacterium
CGCCGCCGCCGCGACCATTCCCCGTAGCTCCCCCCCGCCGCCGCTCGGGTGCCGATGACGAACTCGTTTGTTTCCAACGTGTCAATCATAGCGGGTAGTATCCGTTCGTCGTGCTGCAAGTCCGCATCCATCACGCCCAGCAGTTCGCCCCGCGCGAACTCGAACCCCTCGACGACCGCTGGCGAAAGCCCTCGGTTCGACCTCCGCCGCAGCACCCGCACCCGCGGGTTCCCCAGCGTTTCCGCCACCTCCCACGTTCGGTCGGGCGAGTCATCGTCGGCGACGATGATCTCGAAATCGCGCCCCGCAAGCACGCCGCAGACCGCATCGATGCAACGCGAGATATTCTCCGCCTCGTTATACGTCGGCAAGACCAGCGAAAACATAGACCACACCCTCTTCGCCCGAACCAGTATGCCCTGTCGGCTACCTGCCGCGCAAGCGCCAAGCTCCGGGGCAGCGCCCAATCGCACTCGTCTTCAGGATCCCAACCGCGGAGCGAGGCCGCAGAGCGGAGGCGGGCTTCACTACCGGGAAGGGGGAAGGTATAATACTATATGCTTATCCATTTAGCTCCGAAGCACACAACCTGTTGTAGGTAATAGTTTCTA
>CAZBRH010000141.1:0-6150 GCA_964494245.1 uncultured Planctomycetota bacterium
GACGATCCAGTTTGCGACGGGAATGGCCAACATCCGCGACGTCATCCCCTATCCCCGCACGCCCAAGAGCGCGGAGTTCTGACCGCGACGCGGCTTCCTGTGCGCCCGAGATGCAACCGCCCGCGTGCGCCGGCGGCCCTGCCGCACAACAGCAACACTTTTGTCCGCCGCGACGTCCACCTTGATCGGCTTGACGCTCTCAAGCGCGGACCTGCTTCTCGCCGCGGAGACGCTCACTCCGGCTTCTTTTCTTCCGGTGGCTTGATCGTCTCGTAGCGGCTGCCGAGCCGCGCGGCGGCTGCCTTTTCGACGAGCGGCCGAAGCTCAGCAATCGTGACCGACGCTTCGAGCAGGGTGGCGTCGAGCTTTCCTTCCCTGAACGCCGCGAGGAACTCGGCCTCCCGCGTGCGAGTCACCCCCAGCATGTGGCAGAGCCGGGCCTGCGCGGTCTCGCGGACGGCGTCGCTTCTCTCGTAGAGTGCGCGGCGGAACGCAAGCAGGGATTCCTCGCACGGCATCCGGGAGAGCGCAATAAGCCCGTAGCACCGGACCTGCGGCCAGGGATCGCGGGCCGCCCGCAGAGCCAGTTCGAGGTGCTCGGCGCGGGCGAATCGCGCGAGCAGGCGCGCCGCATACGTCCGCGGCACCCGTTCCGTGTCCTCCAGCAGCGGAAAAATCAACGGCAAGGCGGCCTCTCCTTGCACTCGCAGGAAAACGAACGCCGTCAGCGCCCGGATGACCGGCTGGGGGGACTTGAGCAGCGGGCGGATGCGCGCCAACTCGCCTTCGCCAGTGTTGCGGGCAAGAAGCAGCGCCGCGGGCGGACCGATTTCGTGGTCGGCGAGGATGCGTTCGAGCGTCTCCCTCGCCTTGTCCTCGTCTTCCCAGTTGAGATTCCGGATCATCGTCCCGGTAAGCTCCAGCTTCTTTTCGAGCGAACTGTCCGGCAGCGGGTCGGACGCGCCGCCGATATACACCGGGCTCGTCAACGTCTGGCAGGGTGGGCGGTAGGTCGCGGCGACGGCCCGCAAATACCGCGTGCTGCGGTCGAGCTCCAGCGTGACAGCCTTCGTCGCTTCCTTGCCGCCGATCTGGCTGCGGTGAAGAACAACGGTCTTATTGTCCACGTAGCGGTCGCGGAGCGACCTCGTGTTGCCAATGATTTTGACCTCGTCCACCGGCTCGCGCGCGATGACCTGAAACGCAACGACCACCTTGCCCTCGTCCGGGCGGACCACAGAGCCGGCCGGCTCTCCGTTCACCGTGAAGTTCAACCGTATCTGATCGCGCTCGGCGACGACCGTTCGGCCGGCACGGATGGCGGCAACAATCTCCCGCTCGGTGTTCTCTCTGCACAGCAGGTAGGTTGCAACGGCCCCGCGCCCGAGTTCCGACTTCGCCGGTTCCTGCGTCCCGCCGACAATGGTGAGCCGCTGGCCCGTCGCGAGCAGTTCGTCCCAGGCCCCTCCCTCGCGGCATTCGGGGTTCCATTTGCCTTCGCGGAACGCTTCGAACGCCGCGAGGCCGGTCAGCAGGTCCACGCGCTGCTTCAGCTTGAGGCCGGGGTCGAGCAAAATCGCCACGCCGCCCAGCGCGTTCGCCCAGTTGATCACGTCCTGCGCGTCGTCCCCCGGCAGCGGAAGGTCAGGGTCCATCCCAATGCAGAGCAGCCCCGCGTTCACAGGCCGAATCGTGTTCCATTGCCATCCGAGGACGGGGCACGCCTCGTCCGTCCTGAGTTTGGAGAGCCGGGCCGCCTCGTCCGGGGCAGCGATTGCACCCTCACGAACAAGATTGCACACGACAAGCCAGCTCAGACCGCCGTCCCCTGCTTGCCAGATGCGTTCCGTGGCAGTAAACCGGGACGCTGGCCACGCAAGCACCCCGCAGTCGCCCGCAAACCACCGCAAGGCAGGCGGCGCTTCCGCTGCTCCTGCCGCAGAGACCACCACCAAGCCCCAAACGATGGGCGTGAGCGTCCAACGCATCCCCGGTTCTCCAATAACGGCAACGACAGCCCCGGTATTCAAGGCCGATTATACGGCGTCCGCGCCGCCCACGCAAACGACGGCCCCGGGCCAGCGTCTGCTGCTCCGTGCTCTCACAAGTATCGGCAGAAGCCGGAACCAGAAAAGAACAGAGAAACCGCAAGGCGCTCCAGCAGGAAGACCGCCCTCCGTCGGCGGCCATACTTGTCGCCCATTTTTCGCTTGACCGCCCCGATTCCCTGCCGAGAATAGCGCACGGACTGTTGGCTCCGACACACGGAACACGCGATGCGGAGGTCTTATGGCGGACATCAAAGAACGCAGACAATGGGAGCGGCGCTCGCTCGATGCCATCATCCTCTTCCGAGCGGCCGAAGGCCCCGGCGGAAAGAAATTCCGCTCCGGGAAGATGCGGGACATCTCCGAAGGCGGCGTCTCGTTCGACACCGACGACCCGCCGGCCGAGGGCGCCGTCATCGACATGTTCTTCAAGGAGCACGACAACGCCGCCGACCAGCGCGTCCGCGGCCGCGTCGTCTGGAAGCTCACCCGCGATGGCGGACGCTGCACCGTCGGCGTCAGCTTCGCCAACTGACCGCGCGCCGCGCACACAGGGAGGGACGTCCTATCGTGCGCATGGGGTGCTGGTCACTGCTCCTCTTATGCGCGATGCCCGGCCTCGCCGCTGAGCCGCCCCCCGCACAGACCGCATCCGCCGGCATCACGAGGGTCGGCGACACCATCTCGCTCGAAATGCTGGACGGCGTTCGCGCCGCCAGCGGCCTCTGGAGCGAGAGCCGCGAACTGCCCGCCGCCGCGAAGCTCAAAGCCCTCCGCCTCAAGAACCCGAAGCTCCCGCCCGGAGGCGACTGCGACATCATCACGCAGGTCCGCTGGGCCGACGCTGCGGGCAAATGGTCGCCCTGGACGCCGCAGAACATCCTCGCCAACGGCGACTTCCGCGACGGCGTCCCGCCGGGCTGCAAGCGACATGTCCTCGGCGCAGGGCGCGAAGCCGAACGATGGGCATCCGCCCCAGTGAAGCCCGTCGGCAGTGCGGTTCCTTTCTGGCGTGCGCCCGCCGCGCCCGGCGCGGACGTGACGTTCGCCGCAGAAACCGGCTCGAACGCTGAGGGCGGATGGGACGGCGTCGGCGTCCGATTGACCGACCGGGCAGGGCGGCTCGTCAGGCAGGTGTTCGTGTCCTGCTCACGCGGCCCGAACGCCGCCTACCGGCGGATGGCCGCCGGCCTCGCCGTGCCGGCGGATGCCGCCGTGTTCGAGGGGCTATGCGTCCTCGGCGCTGCGGCGGAGGGCGCCGCACCGCCGGAGATTCGCGCGCGAAACGGAGCCGCCGTCTTCGCCCCGCAGACGCCGGAAGGCGTGGTGCTGTTGAGCGACCGGTTCGCCGACGCCAAGTTGTGGGAGCCAGCCCGCGCCGCGAAAAGCGAGTGGACGGCCGGCGCGTCGCCGTCGCTGATGCTCATGGCCGGTCCGATGCACAACCCAGCGAGCGCATTCCGCGCCGAGCCGACGCCTTTCACGCACCAGGGGTGGATCGCCGTTCACGTGACCGCGACGATTTCCAACGCAGAGGCGGCGGTCACGCTCGTGTTTTCGGACGCGCAGGGCGCGCAGTTGCCGGAGCGCCTTTCACTGCGGTGCCAGGGGGCAGACGGAACGTATCGAGCTTGGGCGTGTGGGCCGGCTCCGAAGGGAGCGACGCATCTCCGGCCCGTCCTGCAGGTCGCCATCGCCGCCGGGCAGGCGGGCACGGCGACGTTCCGGTCGCTCGAGGTGCGCTCCTCTGCGCCGCCGGTGTTCGCGCCGCAGCCGCCGATTGACCGCGTTGCGCTGCCTGCCCCTGTTGCGGCGCGGCGCATCGAAGTCCGCTCGTTCCTGCTCAGCGCCGACCCGAAACTCACACCATCCTTCGACGGCTACGAAGTGGAAACGGAATAAGGGAACGGGCACAGACAACTTTCTCATACAAAGAAAAAAAAGTTATCTCTCCCTGTTCCTGCGTTGACAGCGGCGGGCAGGACTCGTAACCTTTCGGCAGCGGGCGCCGCGCGGCAAGTTTCGTAAGGAGGCGGTCTATGAAAGTTTACGTTTTCTGCGACCAAGAGGGCACGGCAGGCGTCGTGGATCAGGACAACTTCGGCGACGCCAACTGGCACGAGAAGGATACGTGGAATGCGATGCAGCGGCGTCGCACACAGGAATTGCAGACGGCCGAAGTGCAGGCCGCGTGCGAAGGACTCGTGGAGGCCGGGGCGACCGAAATCATCGTGAACGACGCCCACGGCCGCGGATACAACATCCTTGTGGAGCGCCTGAGCGGGCCGATCCGCGTGATACACGGAAACCCCAGGCGGTCGGACTTCTGGATGTCGTGCCTCGATGCGAGTTTCGCGGCGCTCTGCTACATCGGCGGGCACCCAATGGGCGGCACGCCGCGAGGAATCATCCCCCACACGAACTGGACGATCAACGACACCATCAAGCTGGGCGAAGTGGGAATGGCGATGAGCTTGGCCGGCTACTTCGGCGTGCCGACCGTCGCGGTCAGTTGCGACCTCGCCACCGAGAAGGAAGTCCACGCCCTCGTGCCAGAGGTCGAGGTCGCCGTCGTGAAGGAGGCGTTCGCGCCCGACGTCGCCATCGAGCACATCCCCGAAAACGCAAGACGGATGATACGCGAAACCTGCCGTCGGGGACTCCAGCGGGCAAGGGAAATACCGCCTTACAAGATTCCGGGCCCGCCCTACAAGGTGCGCTGGGGCGGCAAGGGCGTCGATGGCAACGACTATTATCAGGCCGTTTACGATACGCTCATGGCCGGGGGATTGCAGTATCGCAAGAACTGGATTCGGAACAAGAACCGCGAATGGGTCGAGGTCTCGCCCGCCGGGGAAGGAGAAGCTCGATGACGTCTCACATCATCGGCTGCCCTGTGGAAATCAGGATAGGCGAAGAACTCCTGTGCGGAACGCTGCACCGGCCGTCGGGGAAGCCGCCGCGGAACGGCTGGCCGGCCGCCCTGATGTGCCACGGACTCACGGGGACAAGAATCGAAGCTCACTATCTCTTTGTCAAAGCGAGCCGCGCGCTCGCGGCGGCAGGCATCGCCTCGCTGCGGTTCGATTTCCGCGGCTGCGGCGAAAGTTCAGGACGCTTCCAGAACATGTCCATTCTGACGGAACTGGCCGACGCGACCGCCGCGCTCAACTTTCTGCGCATGTCGGAGGGAATCGACCCGGAACGGCTCGGCGTGTTGGGCATTTCGTTCGGCGGGTCCGTGGCAGCACTTCTGGCCGGTTCCCAGCCCGACGATGTGCCGGGGCTAAAAGGCGTCGTGCTCTGGAACGCCGTCGCCGACCCGGCTACGCGCTGGGCGGCGCGACTCGAAAATCTCCGCGACCAAGCACGCGAACCGTTGCGATTTCCAATCGAACATCATGGGCACCGAATCGGGAGAAGGTTCTTCCGCGACCTGCGAAGGGCGCCGCTTCCCACGAGCGCGCTTGCCGCGTCGGACGCGCCCGTGCTCATCATCGGCTCCAGCCCGGAGGCCGAGCACGCACAGGCCTACGCCCATGCCTGCGGCCGAAACGCACGCTTGGTCATCCTCGAAGGATACGACCATACCTTCGCCCGGACGGATTGGGAGACCAAAGTCATAGGGATCACGAAGCGCTGGCTCGCTCCGCGCCTCTGACTGATTCAGGCAGCCACAATGCCCGTGCAGCAAGCACAACCCCTCGTGGGGGTTGGGTTGCGACTACCTGCACCCGCAGAATTCACCTGCCAGCACTTTGCCAAAGCTCTTTCTTGGAGCGCGCCAACGCGACGCCTCCTTATCGACCTTTGCGCGCGCGAAAGAAGCAGGCGCGAAGCATGTGGAGACCCTTCGGTTCGCTCAGGGCGACAGAACTCACAGTGTTGCAGCGTGATATGTCATTCTGAGCGTAGCGAAGAATCTCTGCGCACATTCTGTGTCGCTTCAGCATCAAATGCGCACGTCAACAAGAAACCGCGGAGCAGCCAACAGACCGGCCAACAGAAATCGCCTTCCTCGCTCCGCGAGGTTCCAAAGCGGCGTCTTGCCGCCGCACTCCATTTGTAAAGGACGAAAGCAAGAAGAAAATTCCTCCCGTCC
>CAZBRH010000142.1:0-6099 GCA_964494245.1 uncultured Planctomycetota bacterium
AGACGCGCGCAGGCGCTCGCCGTCCGCATGGACGTGACGGACGAAGCGTCGGTCATCTCTGCGTTCGACCGGATTATCGGGCATTGGGGCGGCGTCGATATCATCGTTTGTGCGGCGGGGATTGCGCCGCCTTACGAGCTTGTCGATATGCCTGTGGACAAGTGGCGGCTCGCGCTCGAAATCAACCTGACCGGCTACTTCCTTGTTGCGCGGGAGGGCGCCCGCGTGATGAAAGCCCAGGGGCACGGCGGGTCGATGGTGATGGTCTCGTCGAAAACGGGGCTGGAGGCGTCGAAGGCGAACTCGGCCTACAATGCGACGAAGGCGGGCGAGTTGCACCTGATGCGCGGCTGGGCGCTGGAACTGGGGCGGGACGGCATCCGCGTCAACGCCGTCGCCCCCGGCAACGTCTTCGAGGGGTCGAAAATCTGGAACCCCGAATACATCCGCGTCTGCGCCCAGAAAAAAGGCATCAAGCCCGAGGAAGTCATCCCGTATTACGTCGGCCTCACGGCGCTGAACCGGGAGATCAAGCGGGAAGACGTCGCCGCCGCCGTCGTGTTCCTCTGTTCCGACGCCGCCCGCTGCATCACCGGCCAGACGCTCGTGGTGGATAGCGGACAAGTGATGACAAGATAGGCGTAGGTCTTATAGGGCTTATACGACGCATAATGGGCGATTGCGCAGGGAGCTTGGAGTCCCGCCTTGTCGGCGGCACGGTCGAAAGCCGCTTGGCCGCGCTGCGGTCGCTCTGCGAGGCCGCTCCGCCGCTTCCTCGCCGGGGCACGAACCTCCACATCCACACGAACGAATCGTTCAGCGTCTTCCGCTCGCCCGCCGAGGCCGTCTGGCAAGCCGTCCGCGAAGGCGTCGCCGTCCTTGGCATCAACGACCACTACACGACCGCCGGGCACGACGAGTTTCGCCGCGCGTGCGCCATCGCCCACATCCCCGCAACCTTCTCGATGGAAGCTGTCGCAATGGACCGCGAGGCCGAAGCCCGCGGCGAACTGACGAACGACCCCGGCAACCCCGGCCGGACGTATCTCTGCGCGAAGGGCATCACCCGTGTCCTCCCCGCCGGCTCTCCGGCGATGAGGGCTCTTGCGACAATGCGGGCCGCGCTCGAACGCCGCAACCGCGAAATGACCGCGAAACTTGCCGCACTCTTCCGAAAGCGCACGGGCATTGAAGGGCCGACGTGGGACGATGTCGTCCGGCTGACTCCTCGCGGGAACACAACCGAGCGGCACGTCTCGAAGGCCGCCCTGCTCCGCCTGCGCGAATCGTGCGGCCCGGACATCGTCGGTGCCGTTGCGACGCTCTGCGGCGCCAAGCCCCCTTCCGCCGACGATGCGACGCTCCAGAACTTCATTCGCGCGAAGCTCCTCAAGGCCGGCGCCCCGTGCTTCGTCGAAGAAGCTCCCGAAGCCTTCCTCGCCATCGAGGAAATGCGCGACCTCTTCCTCGCCTTCGGCGCGATCCCGACGTATCCCGTCCTCGCCAACCCGGTGACAAGCCGCGAGAAGGACATCGCGGCGCTGCTCGACCGGCTCGAAGCGATGCGCATCTATGCGCTCGAAGTCATCCCGCACCGCAACACGAAAGAGCGGCTGGCCGAGGTCGTCGCCGCGGCGAGGGAGCGGAGTTGGCCGGTCTTCTGCGGCACGGAGCACAACACGCCGGAGCGGAAGCCGCTGCTCGACACGCTTTCGCTCGACCCGGATTTCTTGCCGTGGTTCGAGGCCAGCGCCGCCGTGCTCTTGGGACACCAAGCCCTCGTCGCCGCAGGCGAGCCGGGCTTCGTGGGCGAGGACGGCCTGCCGAGTATCCGCGACGCCGCCAAGCGCATGGAGCGCTTCCGGCGCGCCGGGGCCGCGCTCTGGCGAGAGATCGAAGCGGAGAGAGGGCAATGAAACTGCTGGCCATCGACCTGGGGGCGTCGAGCGGGCGCGCGATCCTCGGCGAACTGAACGGGAAGAAGCTCTCGCTGACCGAAGTCCACCGCTTCGCCAACGAGATGATCGAACGCGGCGGACACAAGCACTGGGACGTGCATCGCCTTCGCAGAGAGATGCTAACCGCGCTCCGGAAGACCGGCCCCGGCGTCGAATCCGTCGGCATCGACACTTGGGGCGTGGACTACGGCTACGTCAAGGGCGGCGAAGTCATCGGGCTGCCCTTCGCCTACCGCGACGGCCGGACGCAGGCGGTCATCGGCGCCGTGCACGACCGCTTCGGCGGCCACGAAGGACTCTACCGCATCAACGGCCTCCAGTTCCTTCCGTTCAACACGATCTACCAGATGGCCGAGGACGCCGCGTCGCGGCCGGAGGTCTTCGCCGCCGACCGAATGCTGATGATGCCCGAGCTGCTCGGGTTCTTCCTCACCGGCAAGTTCGCCGCCGAGTATTCCATCGCAAGCACATCGGGCCTTTTGGACGCGCGGACGCGGACGTGGTCGGATGAGCTGCGCGACGCGCTCCGCCTGCCGCGGCGCCTCTTTTCGCCCGTGTCCCAGCCGGGCGGATTCCGGGCCGACCTGCTGCCGGAGACGGGCCTGCGCGCGAAGCTCATCCTGCCCGGCTGCCACGACACGGCGAGCGCCGTCGCCGCAACGCCCATGACCGGTGACGACGCGATGTATATCAGCTCCGGCACGTGGTCGCTCGCGGGCGTCGAACTCGACGAGCCGGTGCTGACGGACGCCGCGCGGCGGGTGAACTTCACGAACGAGGGCGGCGTCGGCGGCAAAATCCGCTTCCTCAAAAACGTGATGGGCCTCTGGCTCGTGCAGGAGCTTCAGCGGCTCTGGGCGGCGGAGGGCCGCCGGCTCGGCTTCGGCGAAATCTGCGCCGAGGCGGAAAAAGCGCCCCCCTTCCGCTCGCTCATCAACCCGAACCTCCCGCGCTTCCTCGCGCCCAAGGACATGCGGGCGGAGATTCAGGAGGAATGCCGCCGCACCGGCCAGCCCGTCCCCGAAGGCGTCGGCCCGCTCGCACGGTGCGTCTTCGAGGGGCTTGCCCTCGCCTACCGCGAATGTCTCGACCAGGTGCAGGCGCTGACCGGGCGGACGATCCGCCGCGTCCATATCGTCGGCGGCGGCGTCCAGAACCGGCTCCTGTGCCGGATGACGGCGGACGCTTGCGGCGTGCCGGTCGCCGCGGGCCCGGTCGAGGCGACAGCTCTGGGCAACCTGCTGGTGCAGGCGATCGCGCTCGGCGCGGTGGGGGACATCGAGGCGGCGCGGGGCATCGTGCGGTCGGCGTTCCCGCTCGACGAATACACGCCCGGCGACCGCTCGGAGTGGGAGTCGGCGCTCGCGCGCTGGCGTGCGCTGCCGGCATGAGCGGCTTGCACACGCTCCGGTCTGCTGCTACGATGGGCGGCATGGAGCAACCTGCCGTCTCGATGGTGAGCTTGGGCTGCGCGAAGAACCTCGTCGATTCCGAGAGGATGCTGGCGGCGCTCGTCGAGGCCGGGTGGCTCGTCGCCGAGCGCCCGCGCGACGCCGACCTCGTGCTCATCAACACCTGCGGATTCATCGAAGAGGCGCGGGATGAGTCGTTCGGCGTCATCGACGATGCGCTCAAGCTCAAGCAGGCCCGAATCATCCGCGGCGTGGTCGTCGTCGGCTGCATGGTGCAATTGATGCGAGGGACGCTGGCGGAGGAGTTCCCGGAGGTCGATGCGTGGGTAGGGGTGGCGGAGCCGGGGGCGGTGGTCGCCGCGTGCCGCCGGGCGCTCGATGGGCAGGGCGACGGATCGATGTCCGTGTTCGATCCGGGCACGCGGGTTTTTGATGCGGGCCCGCGGCTCCGCGTCACGCCAAAGCACCTCGCTTACCTGCGGATCGCGGAGGGCTGCGACAACCGTTGCCGGTATTGCCAGATTCCGTCGATTCGCGGGCCGCTCCGGAGCCGGCCAGAGGAGGCAATCGTCCGCGAAGCGCGGGAGCTGGTTGCCGACGGCGCCCGCGAACTGATTGTAATCGCGCAGGACACGACGAACTACGGCCTCGATGTTTATGGCGAGCGGCGGCTGCCGGGGCTTTTGCGGCGGCTCCGCGAGGTCGAGGGTGTCCGGTGGCTGCGGCTTCTGTATGCGCACCCCGCGCACGTGACGGACGAACTCATTGCGGTGCTCGCCGAGGGCGGCGTGCTGCTGCCGTATATCGACCTCCCCGTCCAGCACGCGAGCGACCGCATTCTCGAGGCGATGGGCCGCGGCATCGACGGCGCTGGGCTGCGAGAGGTCATCGGGTGGCTGCGCGAAAGCGTCCCCGGCATCGCGCTGCGGACGTCCGTAATCGTCGGCTTTCCCGGTGAAGGGGAGGAGGAGTTCGCCGAGCTCCTGGGCTTCCTGCGCGAGGTGCGGTTCGACCGGCTCGGCGCGTTCGCGTATTCGCGTGAGGACGGGACGCCGGCGGCGGGGCTTGGCGACGATGTGTCCGCCGAGGTCAAGGAAGAGCGTCTGGAGCGCGTTATGGAGCTCCAGCAGGAGATTGTGGACGAGGCGAGCCGGGCGCTGGTCGGGCAGGAAATCGACGTGGTGGTTGATGGGCGCGGCCACGACGGCGAATGGGCAGGCCGCACCGTCCGCGACGCTCCCGACGTGGACGGCGGCATCAAGTTTGAGGAGCCGAAGCTGCGGCCTGGAATGTTTGGCCGCGCGGTTGTCACGGGCGCATACGGCTATGACCTGACAGGGCGGATGACGGAGGCGGAATAGGTCTTATAAGACGTATATGACCTATAGGGCCTTCGCTGCGGTGCGGAGCCGGGCAATGAACCTGCCGAACCAGATCACGCTGAGCCGACTGGTGCTGGCCGTGGTGTTCTTTGTGCTCGTGTCGTTCGACCAGCCGTGGGTGCTCGATGCAGCGGTGGGAGTTTTTGCGGTCGCGTGTGCGACGGATTTTTTCGACGGCTATTTCGCCCGGAAATACAAGCAGGTGACGGCGTTCGGCCGCGTCGCGGACCCGTTCGTGGACAAGGTCATCGTGTGCGGCGGGTGTGTTTTGCTGGCGGGGCGGACGACGGCGGCCTCGCCCGCGCCGGTCATCGAGCCGTGGATGGTCGTCGTCCTCATCAGCCGCGAGTTCCTTGTGACGGCGATTCGGGGGCACGCCGAGAGCGTCGGGATCGCATTTGGCGCCGAACTGGCCGGGAAGGTGAAGGCGGTGGTCCAGATGGTCGCTGTTGGTTGCGCGGCGCATTTTCTTGCCCATGGCGCGCTCTTGGGCTTGCCGCCGGGGATTTCGAGAGGGATCACAGTGGCGCTGGTGTATGCGGCGGTCGTTGTCACTGTGCTCTCGGCGGTCACGTATGTGCTGAAAGCGCGGCGGCTTTTCGCTTCGGGCCAGTGGGGAGTTGACTCGCGGTAGTGAATGAATTATGCTTGCGCGCCGTCGCCCGACGCAAGGTCTCGGGCGAATGTACGCATGGCAAGGAGTAGCGAAGTGGCAAAGTGTGATTTCGGGCTGATTGGACTCGCCGTAATGGGCGAAAACCTGATTCTGAACATCGAAAGCAAGGGCTTTTCCGTCGCTTGCTTCAACCGGACTGTGGACAAGGTGGACAGTTTCGTGAACGGCCGCGCGAAGGGGAAGCGCGTCATCGGGACGCGGTCCATCGAGGAATTCGTCGATGTGCTGGAACGCCCCCGGCGCATCATGCTGATGGTCAAGGCGGGGCAGCCGGTGGATGATTTCATTGCGCTGCTGCTGCCGCACCTCGAACGGGGCGATCTCTTGATTGACGGCGGCAATTCGTTTTTCCAGGACACGATCCGCCGGACCGCGGCGCTGGCCGCGTGGGGGCTCCTCTACGTCGGGCCGGGCGCTGCGGGCGGCGAGGAAGGCGCGCTGAAAGGGCCTTCCATCATGCCCGGCGGGCAGCCGGAAGCGTATGAACTCGTCAAGCCCATCTTCACAAAGATCGCCGCTCAGGTGGGCGGCGATCCGTGCTGCACCTACATCGGGGCCGACGGCGCCGGCCACTACGTCAAGATGGTCCACAACGGCATCGAATACGGCGACATGCAGCTCATCGCCGAGGCCTATGACATCTTCCAAACCGTCGTCGGGATGGGCGCTTC
>CAZBRH010000143.1:0-5472 GCA_964494245.1 uncultured Planctomycetota bacterium
ATGGGCAACCCTAAGCCCCTAACCATCTCGGCCAACACCTACGACCACATCGGCTCGGAGCTCGCTCGGAAGGCCGGCAAGTCGTTCGACGTCGAAGACCTCGCCGTCGCAATGATCCGCTTCGACAACGGCGCGACGATGCTCATCGAGATCAGTTGGGCGCTGAACTGCGAACGCCGCGAGCAGATGGAATCCTACCTCTACGGCACAAAGGCGGGCATCTGCCACCGCAACATCGGCGAAAGTTATGATTTCGAGGCGTGGGTCTTCGGCGAATGGAATGGGGCGTATGTGGCGTCGCCGCTCAAGCGCCTGCCGCCACCAATGCACTCGATCAACCATTTCATCGACGTGGTTATTGACGGTGTCGAGCCAGTCACGACGCCACAGGACGGCATCGACGTGATGAAAATTCTCGACGGCGTGTACAAGTCGGCCCGGCTTGGCAGAGAAATCCGGGTCTGACGCGCGTCACTCCTGCTGTGTTCGCCGCGCGTGCGGAACAACTAATCCTCTCGCCAGCCCTGCTCGCCGATTAGACGGACGAAGACGCACGCGGGCCCGGTCTCGCGGTGGAGCCGGTCTCCCTTGCGGGTGACGGTCGTGAGGACTTGCACGTGCTGGTCGCCAACGGGGGCAACGAGGATGCCACCATCGGCAAGCTGCTCGGTCAGCGCCGCCGGCACGTCGGGAGCGCCCGCCGTAACGAGTATCCGGTCGTAGGGAGCGCCGCCTGGCCAGCCGAGCGTTCCGTCGCCGACAAACACGCGGACGTTGTTGTATCCTTGCGCGGCAAGAATCCCTCGCGCCCGCTCGGCCAGGGAACCGATGCGCTCGACTGAAAAAACCTCTGCCGCGAGCTCGGCGAGAATCGCCGTCTGGTAGCCGGAACCGGTGCCAATTTCGAGCACGCGCTCCGGTCCGGCCAGATGGAGCTCCTGCGTCATCAGTGCGACCATATAGGGCTGGGAGATTGTTTGGCCTTCGCCGATGTCGAGCGGATGGTCAGCGTAGGCATCGGGCCGCCCTGCTGGGCGGCAAAACAGGTGCCGCGGCACCTTGCGCATGGCTGCGAGCACACGGGCGTCGTCAATGCCTCGCGCCGCGATCTGGTGCAGAACCATCTGTTCGCGTTCTTGGACGAACCGCGCTTCGCTGTCGCTGCCGAATTCGGATCGTCCTGCCACCGCTAGTTTCCTCCAAGCGCCTTGAGCTTTGCGGCGGCCTTCTCCGCCTCCTCGGTCCTTGGATGGTCTTTGACGATTAGCCGAAGGAGTTCGACGGCGCGGGGCTTGTCGTTGAGGGCGAGAGCCGCATCGGCAGCGATAGTGAGGAACAGCGGGGCCGCCGCGCCGCGGAACCGGGTGTAGGCCTCGGCGGCCGCTTTCGCCGCTTCTCGCGGCTTCTTGTCCGCAAGCAGAGATTGACATTCCAACAGGGCGGCATCCTCCTGATAGGCGCTTTCCGGGTAGTCCGTTCGGATTCTTTGTGCGAGCGCGAGCGCGTCGGCGGGGCGGCCATCCTCCAGAACCACTTGTCCGGCGAACAGGAGGAGCTGGTCAGCGAGTGGGCCGGATTTGTTCGCGTTGGCGCATTCAAGCGCTTCACGAGCCGCAGCACCCTTATCGCCCTTCGCCTTCGCGAGTTTCGCGACGGCCAGGGACCATTCGCCCGCCAACCGGTCGGTCGGGTGCTCCCAACCCCAGATATCCAAGAGCGACTGGGCCTCGCCGAGTTGTCTTGCGTGGATGTGGCTTTCGATGGACTGGGCAAAGGCGCCGCGCCGCACGCTGTTCACGGCGTGCGTCCGATCCCACGTCCGCATCGTCGCGGCCTTTTCGTAAGCGGCGAGCGATTTTTCGCGGTCGCCCTTTGCCTTCCAAGCATCGCCGACGCGGATTTGCGCGAGCCGCACGACGTTGTCTTCGAGCTTGGCGAACCGATCGAGAATGGTGTTGTATTCGGCGAGTGCTTCGTCCGGCTTGCCGAGCACGTAGAGCAGCGTATCGCCAATCCTGCGGATGAGTTTCGCCTTGTTTGCGTCGTCGGGTTCGCGAACAAGCGCGGAACGAAAGACAACGAGGGCGTCCTTCGGGAGTTGTTGAAGGTCGCGGAGGCGTTCGCCGAGCAGGACAGCGCAGTGGTAGATGTTCTTGCGAGCAATGGCGTCGTTGCGGGCTAACAGGGCGGCGGCCGTCTTCATAACTTCGGCGTCCTTGCCGAGCGTGAGGAAAAATTCGAGTGCTGCCTTGAGGTCGGGCGAATGCATCGCGTTGAAATCGTAGCCCTTGACGAGTTCGTAGTATCGCGCCGAGGTGTCGCCAGTTCCGCTCGTAGGGTTGATTTCCCAGTTGGCCCCAACGAGAATGCGCTGGCGGATCCGGGCAGCGGCGCTGCCGCGGATGAGAGCGAACGTCACCTCATATTCGCCGGGCAGGAAGTAAATGTGTTCAGGATCGCGCTCGTCGCTTGACGTTCCGTCGCCGAAGAACCATTTGGGCGCCCATGCAGCGGACTGACCATCGGGGGTCGCGTCGCGGAACTTGACGCGATAGAGGTGATGCTCCTCGAAAATCACCTCTCCCTCGGCGGCGACAAGAAGGTCAATCGGCAAGGGGGCCCCCGGAATCACGAGAGCCGTCTGCTTCGCTTTGAACACGCCGGGAAAGGCGTCCGGCGGGATGACTTGGAAGCGTTCCTCGCCGGGCGGCTGCCATGCGGCTACGCAGAACTGCGTCTCGCGACCTTCGACATGGAGGTATTCGATACGGTGCGCTCCGGCCTCCAGGTTCACGGGCGCGCCAGCGAAGCGCGCGTCCGCTGGTCCGCGGCCCCAACGCGGCATCGACGCAACCACCTTGTCGTCCACAAGGAAATACGATGCATCGTCGGATGTCGTTGCGAATGTGTATGCGCCTGCCTTCGGGACGTGGAGCCAGCCACGGTAGATGCTCACGTAGTCGTCCGACGGCCCGAATGGATTGGTCCCCTGGAAGATGTTGGGGACAAACCACGTGCCGTAGCTTGGGGCGCTGGTTTGGACGAGCCGCCGCATCATTTCCAGAGTTCGGACGTCTCCGCCCTTGAACCCGCGGGTTTCGAGCACAAGGCCGACGTCCGGCTCCCAGCGGGAAGGAGAGGGCTTGGAACCACCGTAAGAGACGTGATATTCCTTGACACCCGGCAGCATCCGGATTGCGATGCGGGCGCGGTCGCCGGGGCCAATCATCATCACTTTGAAATCCGTCAGCCGCCCGGTCGGTCCGGCAAGAACGGCAATGTCCGAGCCGTCCGGCGCCGCAAATCCTGTGGTAAGGAAGTCGGCTGCAAGGACATCGGAGCGGCCGAACGGATTAGGCGTGCCCTTGTCGG
Organism: uncultured Planctomycetota bacterium; assembly: GCA_964494245.1. Lineage (GTDB taxonomy): Bacteria > Planctomycetota > PUPC01 > PUPC01 > PUPC01 > CAZBRH01. The sequence continues at coordinate 3,373 of CAZBRH010000143.1, forward strand.
CGATAAATGTCCGGCGGGCTCTGTATGCTGCTGCCACGGCGGGCACCTGCCCAGATAGAAAAGCGGCTCCGATAACCGCTATCGAAAGCGCGCGACCCTTCATCGAAACGCTCCGCCGACCTCCCGAATGATACCCCTCGTTCCGGAGACATTCAAGCGGCGGATGAGGGCTACACTCGACGCTTGCGCAGGGTTAGAATGTGTCAGCGGCCGGACGCCCCGTCCGCCGCATCTGGTCCCTTGACCGGGAGGACAGAGAAGAGCAGTGCCCTCCGACGCCACGCACTGGATCGCTCTATCGCTCTTGCCGGGCATCGGCCCGGTCGTTTTCCGCAGGTTGTGCGAGCGGTTCGGCGACCCGGAGAATGTCTTTCACGCGCCCGTAGCAGAGGTCGCGCAAGTCGCGGGAGTCCGAAGAGAGACAATAGACGCCCTTCGACACGCCGCGCAATCACTCGAAGCCGCGCGAGAGACGGCAAGTGCCCTCGCGCGGGGCGGCTTTCGCGTCCTTGCGTTCCGCGACGCTGACTACCCAACGGCTCTGAACGAACTCCGCGACCCTCCCCCGCTCCTTTACGTGCTCGGACATCTCCCGACTGCGCAGGAGCGAACGTTCTCCGTCGCCGGCTCAACTCACCCGTCGCGCCGCGGAGCAGAGATCGCCCGCGCCGCGGGCCACACGCTTGCTGGGGGGGGCTGGACGGTCGTGAGTGGCTATGCGGAGGGCATCGACTCGGCGGCACATCTTGGCGCGCTCGAAGCGGGCGGTCGCACCCTGTTTGTCCTGCCGATGGGGGTTTGGGCCTTTCATCTGCGGCGCGAGTTTGAGCCATTCCGCGGCGACTTGGGCAGCCGCATCGTGCTGGTGTCCGAGTGCCCGCCTGGGACTGGCTGGTCGTCGCGTGGTGCGGTCCTGCGGGATCGGCTGACTGCGGCGCTGGGGCGCGCCCTCCTGGTTGTTGAAGCTCAACCGTCGAGCGGTACAATGATCACGTTCCAGCACGCCCGGCGACTCGGCCGGCTGACCTACGTTGTAAGATACCGCCGAGCGCCTCCGGGTGCGTCGGGCAACCGCATGGCGATTCGGGCGGGCGGAGTCCCCGTCGAAAGTCTGCGGGCGCTCCGCGACATCGCTCGCTCGCGCGAACTGCCCGCACTCACGCGGCGCACGGAACAGGGCGAGCTTTTTTGAGGGAACGCGTGGCCACCGTTATCGGCATCGACGAGGCCGGCTATGGCCCGCTCTTGGGGCCGCTGGCCATCGGCGCTGCAGCGTTTGAGGTTCCAGACGCTAGCAGAGACGTCTGGGAACTTCTGGGCACTGCGGTTCGTCGGAGGCGCACCGGGGCCCCCGGGGGCTTGCTGGTCGCGGACAGCAAATACGTTTATGCTGGCGGTCGGGGTCTCGAGGACCTGGAGCGCGCGGTTTTGGCGTTTCTACAGGCGGAAGATGGCCGCCCGCCGAAATCCTTCCGCGAGTTGCTGGAACGGCTGTGTGGGCAGGATGTTCCGGCCTGTTCCGACCCGTGGTGGCGCGATACCCCGCTGCCCGTGGCCGCGTCCGCGAACGATGTCAAATCGGCAGCGGAGGCCCTCGTAAGCGACGCGCCGAAAGTGCGGTTTCTCGGTTTCGCCGCGCGTGTCATAGCGCCAGGCCCGTTCAACGACCTTGTCGCCAAGCACCAAAACAAGGCCACCCTTCTTTTCCAGCAAAACATGGCGCTGATTGAAGAGATGGCCGCATCACTTGGCGGCGACCTCTCGTTCCTCATCGACAAACACGGGGGACGGCACTATTATGCGCCGCTCTTGGCCAATAACTTCTTCGGGCGACCGGTGCGGGCACTGGGCGAGTCCCCTCAGAAGTCGTCGTATGAGGTCACCCTGCCCAGCCGGACCCTGCGTTTTACGTTCATCGAGAAGGCGGACGAACTACACTTCCCCGTGGCGCTCGCGTCGATGACCTGCAAATACCTCCGCGAGCTGTTCATGCTCTGCTTCAACAGCTACTGGTGCGAGCGCGTCAACGGTCTCCGTCCGACGGCGGGCTACGCGGAGGACTCCATCCGGTTCCTTGCCGCGATCCGCCCGCATTTCCGG
>CAZBRH010000144.1:0-1511 GCA_964494245.1 uncultured Planctomycetota bacterium
TTCGTCCTTTACAAATGGAGTGCAGCGGCAGGACGCCGCCTTCAGAGGCCGCGGAGCGGCCAACAGAAACGCTTCCCCTCGCTCCGCGAGGTTCCAAGGCGGCATCGTGCTGCCGCACTCCAAGAACTCGACGGAGCACCCGTGGCGGTTGAAATCAGCGCAAGGCCGAGCAACGCGGCGGCAGAAGGCCCCAAGACTGTCTGAGTCACTGGCTTGTGGTCGTTTGCTGGTTGCGGTGGCGGACGCAGCGGATATAATCGCCGACTGTCGGTCGTTCGTCTGCGAGCAAGGTCGCTTGGAGGCAATTATGGACAAGGTTCGTGTTGGCATCGTCGGTTCCCGGTTTGCGGCAGATTTCCATTGCGATTCGTATAGCCGCAACGACAAGGTCGAACTCGCGGCCGTCGCCGCCATCGACAACCTCGACGTCATCTCAAAGAAATGGGGCATCCCGAAGACTTACGAGGACTACAACGAGATGATGGAGAAGGAAGAGCTCGACCTCGTTTCGGTCTGTGTGCCCAATTTCTTGCACCACGATGTTGTCTTAGCGGCGGCGGCACACGGGATCGACGTCATCACCGAGAAGCCGATGGCGACGAACGTTGGCGATTGCCGCGAGATGATCGACGCGTGCGCGAAGGCGGGCGTCAAGCTCTTCTATGCGGAGGACTGGGTGATGATGCCCGCGTTGGTCCGAGCGCTCCAGATTATCGAGCGCGGCGGGATTGGCGAGGTGCTTTACATCAAGGCGCGCGAGGTGCACAACGGCTCTCATTCGCCCTTTGCCAAGAAGCTGAACACTTGCGGCGGCGGCTCGCTCATCCATCTCGCAATGCATCCCATCGGCTGGGCCATCTATGCGATGGGCGCCGAAAACCCCGTCGTCGAGGTGACGGCCAAGACCTCGGGCGGCCTCGACCGCAACTACGTCCACAAGGAGTTCGAGGGCGAGGATTGGGCGGTCGGCATCATGAAGTTCCGCGACGGCCGCCACGCGCTCGTCGAAGGCAACTACATCACCGTGGGCGGGATGGACGACGCCGTCGAGATCTACGGCAGCGAGGGGCGGATGCTCCTCGACCTGACGTTCGGCTCCCCCATCCGCTGCTATTCGCGGAAGGGCATCGATTACGCCATCGAAAAGACGGATTTCACCTACGGCTGGACGCGGCCGGCGGTGGACGAGTTCTACAACCTCGGCTACGTGCACGAGCTGCGGTATTTCGTCGATTGCGTGCTGCGGGACAAGCCGCCGAAGTTCGGGCTCGACGGCGCGACGGGCCTCGCCTGCATGCAGGTTGTCGAGGCGATGTATCGGAGCGCGAAAGAAGGCCGATCGGTTAGAATAGTGACATGAGCTCGGGTATGTTGATGCGGGAGGAAGGAGGACGGCGATGAGGACGTGGGCTGCCCTGGTGGTTGTGGCGGGGCTTTTGGTTCTGGGCGGCGTGCGGGCGGCGGCTGCCGAGCCGACCCTCGAATGGCAGACCGACTTCAAAAAGGCGTCT
>CAZBRH010000144.1:1554-2568 GCA_964494245.1 uncultured Planctomycetota bacterium
CTGCAGCGGGTCGGACTGGTGCGGCTGGTGCATCCAGCGCGACGCCGAGGTCTTCTCCAAGGCGGCGTTCAAGACCTTCGCCGAAGCGAACCTCGTCCTCGTCGTGCTCGACTTCCCGCGCCGCAAACCCCAAGCCGATGAACTCAAGAAGCAGAACCGCGATCTGGCGGAGAAGTATGGCGTCCGGGGCTTCCCGACGATCCTCGTCCTGAGCCCGACGGGCGAGCTTGCCGGTCGGACGGGCTACCGCCCCGGCGGGCCGGAGAAATACGTCGAGCACCTGAAGGGTATCATCGACGCCCACAAGGCGAAAGTGAAGGACGCAGAAACGCAGAAGGCCGCCGACCCGGCGCAGCCGAAGTAGCATTGAGCATTGCCGCGGTTTGCTGCCCGTTGCCGGATGATTGAGGAGAAGAACGATCTTCGTTGTTCCGCTCGCCCGCCGGTGATATAGTGTAGCCCGGAAGGAGGACACGCGTGGAACTTACAGCGGTCTACAAGAAGTTCCCGGATGGTTACGCGGCGTTCGTGGAGGAATTGCCGGGCGCCAACACGCAAGGCAAGACGCTCGACGAGGCGCGGCGGAACCTCGCAGAGGCGGTGCTCCTGGTCCTTGAGGCGAACCGGCAACTGGCGGAGGAGGCGCTCGCCGGCGACGAGGTCATCCGGGAGCCGCTCACCGTGCCCACGTCATGAAACGACGCGACCTTATTCGCCACATCGAGCGGCACGGCTGCCGTTTCTTGCGCGAAGGTGACAACCACACGGTCTATTTCAATCCGGCCTGCCGAAAGTGTTCTACGATTCTGCGGCATCGTGACATCCCTGATTTCGCGGCCAGGAAGATCTGTCGGGCCCCGGAGGTTCCGGAACCATAGCCGAACGGCCCAAACACATGAACGATTGAGGAGCAAGAATGTCTGACCTGAAAGTTGTGATCACGGACCTGGGCTACGCCACGTATGACCCGGAGCGCAACGAACTCGCTGTCCTCCGGAAGGACCGAGGCGGCCC
>CAZBRH010000144.1:2596-5373 GCA_964494245.1 uncultured Planctomycetota bacterium
CAAGACGGAAGACGACGTCGCCCGCGCGTGCCGCGACGCCGACGGCGTCATCACCCGGCTCGCCCCCGTCGGCGCGAAGGCCATCGCCGCAATGACGAAATGCCGCGCCATCTCGCGCTACGGCGTCGGCGTCGATAACGTCCACATCCCGACGGCGACGGCGAAGGGCATCGCCGTCTGCAACGTGCGCGGCGCCTGCAACGAAGATGTTTCCGACCACGCGCTCGCGCTGCTCCTCACGTGCGTCCGCCGCACGGCCAGCCGCGACAAACAGGTCCGCGCCGGACTTTGGGACATCGGCTCGAAGGAGCCGGTCTATCGCATCGCCGGTAAGACGCTCGGCCTCGTCGGCTACGGCGCGATCGCCCGCTTCCTCCACCGCAAGGTCTCGGGCTTCGGACTCGCCGAGGTGATCATCTTCGACCCGTTCGTTTCGGACGCCGATGCGGCGAAGGCAGGCGTCCGCAAGGTCTTGCTCGATGAACTGTGCGAACAGGCCGATTACATCTCCGTCCACGCGCCGCTGAACGACGAGACGCGGCACATGATCGGCCCGGCGCAGTTCGCCCGGATGAAGCGGACAGCGATCCTCGTCAACACCTCGCGCGGCCCCGTCGTCGATCCCGTTGCGCTCGTCGAGGCGCTCCAAAGCGGGCGCATCGCCTCCGCGGGCATCGACGTCTACGAGCCGGAGCCGCCGCCCAAGGACTCCCCGCTCTTCGCACTCCCGAACGTCGTCCTGACCGACCACACCGGCTGGTATAGCGAAGAATCGCAGTTTGAGTTGCAGTCCAAGGCGGCCCGCAACATCGCCCTTGTCCTCGGCGGCAAGCCGCCGCTCTTCTGCGTGAACCCGGAGGTTCTGAAGAAGTAGCCGACGTCTGTCAGCCCATGCTACGGAGACCCGGCGTGCCGAACGAACGCTCCCCGCGGATGGGGATTCTCGAAGAAATGACGCTGCCGGAGGTCGAGGCCTTCCGTCCGGAGATCGTCGTCATCCCCATCGGCTCGACGGAGCCGCATGGGCCGCACCTCGCCTACTGCTCCGATACGCTTGCGACGCGCGACGCCGCCGAACGCGGCACGCTGCTGGCGAACGAGCGAGCCACGCGGGCGCTCTGCTACCCAACCCTCCCCATCACGCTGAACACCAACGTCGCGTTCCCGTTCGCACTGTCGCTCAGGGTGAGCACGTTCCTTTCGACGCTCTACGACCTGTGCGAGCAGATCGAGCGCCAGGGCGTCCGGCGGATACTCCTCGTCAACGGGCACGGCGGGAACACGTCGGCCATCGGCGCGTTTCTCCGCGACTGGGCGCATCGCGGCACGCCCGGCACGCCGGGCGCTGCCGACCGCGCGTTCGTCTGCTGCATCACCCGCCGCTCGCCGCTCGCCGCCGAAGTCGTCGAGCACGCGAGCGAGCACGGCGGCGAGGAGGAAACTCTCGAAATGATGGCCGTGCGGCCGGAGCTCGTGCGGAGGGACAAACTCGCCGATCTCCCGTGGGGAAAGCCCGCCGTCGGGATACTCTGCGACCCGCGCGTCCTCTGGGTTCGCGCGTGGCGCCTGCACTGCCCCGAATCCGCTGGCGGCGACTCGCGCGCCGCGACGCCCGAAAAGGCCGCCCGGCTCGGCCAACTCAACGCCGAATGGATCGCCGATGTCATCTGCGACTTGTGCAGCGTTCCGTGGTCGGACAAGTATCCTTATGCGTAGTGGAGCGACACAGAAAGGAGCAATATTTATGGAAGCTACGGCCGTCATGGGATTTGGTTTTCCGCTGATGGTGTTTTTGCTGGCGGTGTTGCCGATGTTCTTCACGGGGATGGGGGCGAAGGCGGCGCCGGGCCTTGCGATTATGGCGGTCATGGCCTTCTTTTTGGCGGCAGTCTTTTGTGTCGGCACTGCCAGGTCGTCTGCCGTTGAGGCGCGGCACGAAATCGCCCCTCCTCCAGCCGAAGAGCAGATGTTCGACGCTCCCCAGCGATAGAACGGGAGAAGTCCGCTCATCCTTCGCCGCGCAGCTGCTTCCACGTGACCTGCGTCGCGAGGTGCCAGCGGAGCAGGCGGTCGCGCAGCGCGGCCTCGACGGGGGCCATGTCTTCGCGCCCCAGGAGGTTCAAGGTCTCGTGCGGGTCGGCGGCCATGTCGTAAAGCAGGAGCCCGTCGCCCGCGGAATCCACGACGAGTTTATGGCGGCCGGCGCGGATCATCGTCGTCTTCCCGATTTCGCTGAAGACGGCGTCGTGCACGGCGGAAGCCGGATCGTCGCAGAGCGGCAGGAGCGATTTGCCGGGAGCGGACGGTTTGGGCGGGCAGCCGGCGATGGCGAGCAGCGTCGGAAACACGTCGGTGATTTCGACGGGGCTGGCGACGACGGCTCCGGGCCGCGGGTGCTTCGGCAGCCGCAGCAGGAGCGGCACGCGGACGGACTGCTCGTAGAAGACGCCCTTGTGGAAGCGGCCGTGGTCGCCCAGCATCTCGCCGTGGTCGGAGGAGAAGACGAGAGCCGTCGAATCGAGCCAGCCGCGGCGTTCGAGCGCCGCGAGGATGTCGCCGACGAGCGAATCGACGTGTGCGATCTTGGCGAAGTAGCGTGCGCGGATGAGCGCGACCTGCTCGGGCGGCAGGGCGGGATGCGGGGGCCGTTGCGCCTGGGCGGCCTTGGGCGGCGTCCACGGACCCGGCTCAGCCGGCGGCTGCGCCGGCGGCATGTCCGCCGGGTCGTATCGCTCTGCCCACGAAGCCGGCGGGTCCCACGGCTCGTGTGGGCTGCC
>CAZBRH010000145.1:0-5297 GCA_964494245.1 uncultured Planctomycetota bacterium
GCCGCGGACGGTTCGTCTGCCGTCGGCTCGATGGCTCACCGCTGACTGCTTCTTTCTCGGGTCGGTCGCTAGCCGTCTTGCCAAGTCCTCGCGCACATTCCCCTTTCCGCCAGAGATTCCAGCGGCCCTTCGTCGGCCTGCTCGTCCCGGGGTCCAGCAGCAGTTCCACCCGGCCACAGCGCCGGGGACGCGAACCGGAAGCTCGTTCCGCAAAGGCGGAACGAGAACGGTTCGTGTCCCCGGACGAAGATTGCAGCAGAAAAGACGACGTAAGACGGAATTCCGGGGACGCAATACTTATCTCCTATGCTCGTCCGTTGTGTGCGGTTTCGGATAGTTTTGGCCCCGGGAGTTAGGCCGCAGAGATAAGTATTGCGTCCCCGGAATTCAACTTCGATTTTGGCAAGGTGCTTCTCCCTGTTTTCCTCGGTGGCAAGGATTCTCCCCTCGCTGTCGGCGGCTATTCCGGCGTAAACCTGTTCGCGGAGGGTCGGGATGTGCCGTTCCTCTTCGCGTTCCCGCAGCAGGTTATACCAGCCGAAGCCGCCAGCGACAACGACGGCGAGAGCAAAAAGAAAACGGAGAAAACGGGAGCGGATGACGTCTTTCGCAAGGCGAACGAACGTTGTCGGCTCCCCTTTCCCCCGTTCCCGCGCTTCCCGCGTCGTCATGCCCGTGCCCCCCGTCGTCCTCCGCCGGGTGCTATTGGGGGGCGAGGTATCGGCGGTCGCGCCGGCTCCCCGTCGCCTTGACCTTGAACCCGTGCCGCACCAGGGTTTGTTTGATGTCGGCCGGAAGCGTGATGTCCGGCAGTGCGGCAGCGATGTCCGCCCGCGTGACGCCCCTGCCCTGTGCGATGACTTCGTAGATGCGCTTGGCGTCTTCGGCGACCCGCTCTTTCGTGCGGCGGATGCGGCCGGCGTCTGCGCGACAACTCTCCGCCGGCTTGGCGGCGGCGCCGAGTTCGCGCTTCTTCTGGAGCAGGGCGTCCAACTCGCCGCGCAGTTCCTTTTCTTTTTGTTCGATGCAGAGGAGAAGGCGGTTCTGGAGTTCGTCGAGGTAGCCGCGGGTGCGCTCGATTTCGGCGGCGAGTTCGTCGCAGGTCATTTCTGCGGGCGGCTTCGGCGGGTTGGTCATGGCTCCGGCTCCGTCGTCTGGTGCGGAAGGGTTTTTCTTTGCTGAAAATATACACCGGCGATTCGGGTTTGGCAAGGGGGTTGCCCGATGCGGGCCAGCAGTGTAATCTGTGCGCGGACGAAGGGCGAGGAGCTGCGCGGCTCGTTTCGTCATCGTCCTGTTGTCGCGCGTTAGGCCCGCGAGCGCGTGGAATGATCCAGCCCGAACGAATCCTTGCGTTGAACGACCGGCGCGCCCGGCAAGGCGACTACGTGCTCTATTGGATGCAGCAATCGCAGCGGGCCGAATACAACCACGCGCTCGAATACGCTGTCCGCGAGGCAAACCGCCGCGACCTGCCGGTCGTCGTTGTCTTCGGGATCACCGACGATTTTCCGGAGGCGAACCTGCGGCACTATGCGTTCATGCTGGAGGGACTGCGCGAGACGCAGGCGGCGCTCGGGAGGCGCGGCATCCAGATGGTCGTGCGGCACGAGTCTCCTGAAACGGCGGCGGCCGCCATGGCGGGCCGAGCGGCGCTCCTTGTCGCCGACCGCGGCTACCTCCGTGTGCAGAAGGCGTGGCGCGAATACGTCGCGGAGCACGCGCCCTGCCCCGTCGTCCAAGTCGAAAGCGACGTCATCGTTCCCGTCGAAGCGGCGTCGGACAAAGAGGAGTTCGCGGCGCGGACGTTCCGGCCAAAGGTTCATCGGCGCCTGGGCGAGTATCTTGTCCCTCTTCGCCACGTGCCGCCGAAGCGGCACTCGACGGCGCTCCGATTCCGAAGCTTCGATATCAGCGACCTCGACGCTGCTCTCCGCCGGCTCAGGATCGACCGCAGCGTTCCGGCCTCGCCGGTGTTCCGGGGCGGCGCCCGCGCGGCCAAGAAGCGGCTTCGAGCGTTCATCGCAAACGGTCTGGACGGCTACGCCGAGCGGAGCGGCGACCCCGCTGCCGAGTGCGTCTCGCACTTGAGTCCATATCTCCACTTCGGCCAGATTTCGCCGCTCTACGTCGCCCTCCAAGTGCTGAAGAGTGGCAAGCGAACCGCAAGCGTCGATGCCTTCCTCGAACAACTCATCGTCCGCCGCGAACTGAGTATGAACTTCGTCCACTTCAATCCCGACTACGACAAGCTTTCGTGCATCCACGAATGGGCGGCGAGGACGCTCCGCGAACACGCCAAGGACCCGCGCAAGCACGTCTACTCGCGGGAGCAACTGGAACGCGCCGCGACGCACGATCCGTATTGGAACGCCGCGCAGCGCGAGATGGTCGCCTCCGGCAAGATGCACAACTACATGCGGATGTATTGGGGCAAGAAGATCATCGAATGGTCGCGGACGCCGGAAGAAGCGTTCCACACGGCCTTGTATCTCAACAACAAGTATGAGCTGGATGGCCGCGACCCGAACGGGTTCGCCGGCGTTGCCTGGTGCTTCGGCAAGCACGACCGCGCCTGGTCGGAGCGGCCGGTGTTCGGCAAAGTGCGCTACATGACCGCCGCCGGACTGGAGCGGAAGTTCGATATGGACGCCTACGTCCGGAAAGTGGAAAGATTCCCTGTCGCTCGAACGGCCGCCGAACGTATAATGGCGTCCACGACGCGGCAGAAGCCGCGGACGCCGTATTGACGCATAATGTGCATCGTAAGGGACAAGGCCAATGGGGCTGCTGGAACGCATACGGTTCAACGAGCAGGGGCATGTGCCTGCGATTATCGTGGACGACGCGAGCGGCCAAGTGCTCACGCTCTGTTATATGAACCGCGAGGCGCTTGAGCGGACGCTCGAAACGGGGCAGGTCTGGGTCTTCCGCCGGTCGGCGGGACGGCTGATGAAGAAGGGCGAGCGCTCCGGCCATACGCAGACGGTGAAAGAGGTCTTCATCGACTGCGACGGCAAGTCGCTCCTCATCCGCGTGGACCAGAAGGTGGCCGCGTGCCACAAGGGCTACTTCACGTGCTACCATACGCGCTACGACGCGCGAACGGACGCCGCGGAGACCGTCGGCGAACGGGCCTTTGATCCGGACAAGGTTTATTGAGACTTCGCGGAACCTATGGGCGTCGAAAAGCGTCTAACGTATAGGAACTTGTCTGGCGGTGCGCCCGCAGGCGTCCTGCGGGTCGGCTGCCGCCGGGATGCGTTGCAGAGGAGGAACGGGCCGTGAACAAGATGCTGTCGGTCGTGCTGTGTGCAATGCTCCTGGGATTCGCGGGGGCGCCGGATGCAGGGGCGGCGGAGGAGTCCGCCATCGTCGAAGGCAACAACGCCTTCGCATTGGAACTCTACGCGAAACTGAGCCGAGAGGCAGGGAACCTGTTCCTTTCGCCCTACAGCATCTCGACCGCGCTGGCGATGACCTACGCCGGTGCGTGGGGCGAGACCGAGGCGCAGATGGCGAAGGTCCTGCACCTCGGCAAGAACGACAAAGACCTGCACGCGGCGTTCGGGAAGCTCGTCGCCGACCTCAACGCCGCAGGCAAGGAAAAGGGCTACCAGCTCAGCGTCGCCAACGCACTCTGGGCGCAGCAGGACTACAAGTTCCTCAAGGACTACACCGACCTCGTCGCGGCGAGCTACGGCGCCGGACTGAACCTCGTCGACTTCAAGGGCGCGACCGAGGCCGTCCGCCAGACGATCAACGCCTGGGTCGAAAAGCAGACGCAAGACAAGATCAAGGAACTCCTGAAGCCCGGCGTCCTCAACGCGCTGACGCGGCTCGTCCTGACGAACGCCATCTACTTCAAGGGCGATTGGGCCAGCCAGTTCAAGAAGGAAGCGACGAAGGACGAACCGTTCACGCTCACGGGCGGCAAAAAGGTGAACGTGCCGATGATGAACCAAGCCGCGAAATTCCGATACGGCGAAACGCCGGCCGCCCAAGTGCTCGAACTGCCCTACGTCAAGGAAGACCTCTCGATGATCATGCTCCTGCCGAAGAAGGCGGACGGACTGGCCGAGCTGGAGCAGGCGATGAACGCCAAGACGCTCGCGGACTGGACGATGCGCATGCGCATTCGAGAGGTCATCGTTTCCATCCCCAGGTTCAAGATGACGTGCGAGTTTTCGCTGAATGGGGTTCTTCAGGAACTGGGAATGACCGATGCGTTCACGGACGGCAAGGCCGATTTCTCCGGGATGGACGGCTCGCGCTACCTGTCCATCTCAGCGGTGGTCCACAAGGCGTTCGTGGACGTGAACGAGGAGGGCACAGAGGCGGCTGCGGCGACGGCGGTTGTCGTCGCCCTCACCGCCGCAGTGCCGAGAGAAGAACCCGTGGTCTTCCGCGCCGACCATCCGTTCGTCTTCATCATCCGCGACAATAGGACGCGCAGCGTCCTCTTCATCGGGCGCGTGGCCGACCCGACGAAATGAGCGCAAGGAAGAGTTGTCGCTCCGGCGAGACCGCCGAGACGGGGCCTTATTTTTCCGGCGCCGGCTCGGCGGGCACGGCGACCCGCTCCGTCCGCCACTTCCCCCGCCCCGTCGCCGTGATTACCGCGTAGATGGACCCGCTTTCGGGCGGGATGTTGACGAACGCTTCCGTCGGCTTTTCGCCGTATTCGAAGACCCGCTCGCCAACGCGGTTCCCGCGGGCATCGAAAAGCTCGATCCGCTGCACATAGTCGCGGGGCGCCGTTGGATAGTCCTCGACCGCGACGACCGCCCGGATCTGCCACCGCGTCCGGCTGACCGTCAGCGTCGGCTGCTTGACCGCCTGCCAGCCGCCGGGCCGCTCGGCGGGAAACGGCTCCGGCTCGGAGACCAGCGGCCGCGGCTCCCTGCAACCGGCAATCGCGCAGAGAAGAGCGCACAAGGCCAGCAAACAACACGAATCACGCAACGAACGCATATCACGCCTCCTCATTGGTTCCCATTGGAATCGCCGCGCACCCACCCAGTATATCGCGCCGGCAGCCCCACTCCAATCTAAATCTGCCGCATCTGTGATCCCCGCAATCTTGGAGCAATGAGCCATCGCCGCTGGCCGTTCCGCTGGCTTGAGCCGCATAGGCGTTCCCTCGGGTTTTTGGACTGCGGCAGCACGATGCCGCCTTGGAACCTCGCGGAGCGAAGAAAGACGATCTCTGTTGGCCGCTCCGCGGCCCTTGAAAGCGGCATCCTGCCGCCGCACTCCATTTGTAAAGGACGAAAGCAAGAAGAAAATTCCTCCCG
>CAZBRH010000146.1:0-277 GCA_964494245.1 uncultured Planctomycetota bacterium
ACTACGCAGTGATGGAAAAGGCCGACAAGGTCGCCGTCGTGGAAGCGGAGTTCGATTGGGACGATGTCGGCTCGTGGACGGCGCTGGAACGGCACTGCCCGCGCGACGCCGCAGGCAACACGCTCCTCGGCAACACGTTGATGCTCGATTCCTCCGGCTGCATCGTTTCGACGGATGACCGGCACCTCGTGGCTGCGGTCGGGCTGCGCGACGTGATTGTCGTCCACACGAATGACGCGACGCTCGTCTGCCCAAAGGACCGCGCGAACGATGTGAA
>CAZBRH010000146.1:287-5264 GCA_964494245.1 uncultured Planctomycetota bacterium
CGCTCGTGGACACGCTGGAGCGCCTCGGCATGCGCCGCTACTTGTGAGGAAGCCGTGACCGTTCTCGGAGTCGATTTCGGCCTGCGCCGCATAGGACTCGCCTTTTCCGATCCCGAGCGGCGCATTGCGTTTCCCGGCCCGGTCATCAGCGGCAGCGAGGAAGAATGTGTCGCGGCGGTTGCAAAGGAAGTGCGCGGCCGCGGGGCAACCGAGGTCGTGGTTGGGCTTCCGGTGCACATGGACGGCGGCGAGAGCGAGATGAGCGCCCGTGCGGCGGCGTTTGCGGCGGCGTTGCAGCGAGCGGCCGCCGTGCCCGTCGTCACCTGGGATGAGCGGCTGACAAGCGCCCAGGCGGAACGAGCGATGCTCAGCGGCGACCTCTCTCGGCGGAAGCGCAAGCGGCGCGTCGATTCGCTCGCCGCACAGCTCCTGCTTCAGAACTACCTCGATTCCCGGCCAAAAAGGGACGACGAATGAAGCTCAGCGTTACCACCTACAACATCTTCAAGGATTGGACTGTCGAGAAGCTTTGCTTGGAGCTTCCGAAGGCCGGGGTCGAAGGCGTCGAATTCCGGCTCGGCCATCGGCACGGGGTCGATCCGGCGATGCCGAAGGCGGCGCGAGCAGACGTGAGGGCGGCCCTCGCCGCCGCTGGGCTATCGACGTGTTCGATTGCAACGGGCTGCATGTTCCATTTCGCCGAGCCCGACAAGGTGCGGGAACAGGTTGCCGCTGCGGCCGCCGCCATCGAGCTCGCCGCCGACCTCGAAGCGCTCCGCATCCGTGTGTTCGGAAACAACCTCGTCCCGGGCGTTCACCCCGACGACACCGCGGTGCAGGTCGGCCGTGCTCTGCGCGAGCTCGGGCCGCTCGGCGAGCGCGCGGGCGTCGATGTCCTGCTCGAAATGCACGGTGATTTCAACGACTGGCGGCTCTGCCGGAAGGCCGTCAGTTTTGCGAATCATCGCGCCGTCGGTGTGCTCTACAACTGCGACAAGAGGGACGTCGTCGCCGGCTCGCTTCGGACCGTGTGGCACGAGATGAAGCCCCTCGTCCGCCACATCCACTTCCACGACCTGTTCGCGGACGACTATCCTTACAAGGAGCTGTTCGCTTTGCTCGCCGCCGACGGATACAGCGGGTGGATGTCGATGGAGGTCGCGATGCCCGTCGCGTCCGACGCCGACATAGTGCGAAACCTGCGCGCTCAGGCGAAGCGGTTCTTCGAGCTGCGGAGCGCGGCGTTGGGGGATAGGACGGATAGGACATATAAGTCCTATACGTCCTATAGGTCGTATAGGTGCTATTCGTTCGGATAAGCCAGCCCCCGCCAGCAGGCATCGTCCTCGATCCGTTCGCCCACGTGCACGCCATACGCCTCGCCAATGGGTTCGAGCACCCACGGATTCTCTTGCCACACTCTGCGGGCGGCATTGCGGACGACGGCCAGTCCTTTCGGCGTCATGCGGCCGAGGGGGGCGCGACACGGCCCCGCGGGCATCCCTAAGGCGTTCATTAGTGACTTGATTGCGAGCGGATTGCGGAATTTGTCTTTGGCGGCCCGCCGCGTGCCATCGGGCATCACGCGCTCGTCCTCGACGGTGATGGTGACGATATCGAAGAGTGGGGCGAGGGCGTTGTGGAGGTCGGCGGCTTCGGCGGCCCGATTGCCGAGCGCAGCGTTTGCCAACTGGACAACGGCGGCCGGGGCGACATTGCTGATTACGGACACGACGCCCTGTGCCCGCACGCGAGAATCGATCATAATCTCGCAAGTGATGCCGTCGTCGCCGGAGAGAATGTCGAACTCATCGCCGACGAGCTGCCGGGTGAGCGCCATGCGGGCGACGTCGCCCGTCGCTTCCTTGACGGCAGTGACGTTCGGGTGTTCCGCAGCCAGAATGGCGAGATCCTCAGGCGACATGGCCGTGCCGGTGCGACCGGGGATGATGTAGGGGATGATGGTGCATCCGGGGCAGGCGGCAGCGATGACGCCGTGGTATTCACGGCGGAGCTCCAGCGACGAGGGTCCGTTGTAGTAGCATTCGACGAGGAGGAGCGCGTCCGCCCCCATCTCGGCGGCGTGGCGGCTGGCGCGGAGCGCCTCGTCGGTCGAGTTGCTGCCGGTGCCGGCAATGACAAGGCAGCGGGCCCGCCCGGCGCGGATCGCCGCGTCGATGACGCGGTTGTGTTCATCCCAGTCGAGCGTCGGCGATTCCCCGGTCGTGCCAGCGGGCACAAGGCCCGTAATGCCCTGATCAAGCTGGAAGGCGATGTTCTTCTCGAGGCCGGCCCAGTCGACCGCTCCGTTCGGAAGCATTGGTGTGACGAGCGCCGTGTGCGCTCCTGCGAAGCTCCTTCGTGCCATCGTTCTTTCCTCGTGAGTGGGTGCTGGTGCGGGCGACATTCTATCGGCGGAGCGCTGGACTAGCAATGGAAAAGCGGGGGACAACGCAGGGGACATGGCGGGCGCAGCTCGAATCAGGCCTTGCTGCGAATTTGTTCCATGAGCCGATTGGCGCCGATGTTGTCGGGCTCTTCTGCGAGCGCTCGCTCGCAGTAGTCGCGAGCGTCGTCTATCCGCCCGGCGGCCATGTAGCTGCACGCGACGTGGAGGTAGGCGCGGGCCAGGCGGCCGTCATACATCTTGAGCAGGACGTCCCGGAGACTGCCATCGCCATACACCATCTCGACGAGCGGCTCGTTTTCGACAAGCATGCGGGTGACGAGGCCGTTGCTGGCGAAGCGCGGGAGCATGCTAAGCAGGTGTTCCGTTGCGTCCTCGAAAAGCTGCTCAGCAACCCGGATATCGTCATAGACGGACGCGGACGCCCGCTCGATGATACGCTTGCACGCGCGGAAGAAAAGTCGCTCATATACGGGCACCCGGATGCGCCGCTCGGCGATCTCCGCAATCTGCCGATAAGTCGGCCCGTAATGCTCGAGAATATAGCAGTTCTCCTTGATCTTCATCATCTCGTGAAAGATGGAGCCGGTGAGGACGTCGAAGAGGTCTTCCGCGAAGAGCACTTCCCCGGCCGGGCGTCCCGCCCTTCGGAAAAGGGCGTGGCATTCTTCCTTCAGACCAAAGAGCGTTCGCTCGACGAACGTGTTGATCGGCTCGAACCGCATCGGCTCCGACGAACGGAACATCTCAAGGATCGCATCGAAGGCAACACGCGCGACGAGGAATCGCCTGAAGACGCTCGCAATCTTTTCGTTCCGGACGCGGCGCGAAAAGTCGCCGCGCACTTCCTGCCGCACGCCTTCACCTGGCGGGCCGACACGGACGGTTTCCGCTGCGGAAAGCAGGAACCCCAAGCTACGCTTCGTCTCAGACACGGCTCGCCCTCACTTTTCCCTCCAACGGTCGTGCATCACGATCTCGTCGAGTGGAAGCCGGGGCCGAGCGGCCGGCGTCGAAGCCGGGTAGCCGAGCGGCATCAGCTCCACCACGCGAATCTCGTCGGGAATTCCAAGTAGCTTCTTCACGGCGGCCTGGTTGAACGCGCCAATCCAGCAGGTTCCCAGCCCCTCCTCGACGGCCTTGAGCGAAATGTGGTCCAGTGAAATAGCCACGTCGATTGGATAACAGGGCTCGCCGCAGGCCATTCGATGGCCGTCGGTCTTTGCACAGGCGACAAGGACGACGGGCGCTTGCCCGACGAACGCCTGACCGTTTGCTGCTTCGGCCAGCTTCGCCCGCAGAGCCGGGTCGCGCACGACGACGTATCGCCACTCCTGAAGATTCCGAGCGGATGGCGCGAGTCGCCCCGCCTCCAGCACCCGCTGCAACTTCTCTTCTTCCACCGGGCGGTTCTGATAAGCCCGGATGCTGCGCCGGTTCCGGATTGCTTCCATCACGTCCATTGCTCGACCTCCTCTCGCGCGGACGGCGCCGGGTTCCCGCACGCTCGTCTCCTGACATGATAGTCCTTCGGCTGTCGCCGTCAAGCGAGCCGAACCGGTTACTTGATTCTGAACTCGTGAGGGCCTGAGGGGAGCCAGAAGTCGGCGCGGCCGTTGCGGACGTCGATTCTGCCGGGCTTTCCGTCGATGGTCAGCCCCAGCCCGCGCGGCGCTCCTTCGCCGAGGACAACCGACACCGGCCGCGACGGACCCTCGCTCCAGCCGATCGCACTCGCCGTCCCTTCGATCGTGACGTATCCGTGTCCACGACCGAGGCGGAAGAACAGTTCGCCGCTTTGCGCCCACGTCGCAAGCGGGAGCATCAGATCGGTCGTTCGAGCGCCGCAGCGGATAACCGCCACGGTCCCCTCAATGAGCTTATCTTCGAGATTGGCATCGACGGTCGCCGCCGTCCGCGCGAGGCAGATGAACTCCGTGCCGTGGTCGGTCTGGAGGACGACGTGCGTTCCGCCGGGGTCGGCGTCCTTGCCCGTTGCTAGCGGGGCGCGCGTGACGTTCCAGGGGCCAAGCCGCGCGCCGCCAGGTCTCACCCCTGGAGGGGGCGCGCAGACGGCAAATACTGGCCGCGCTGACGTGGTTTGCAACGCGACGCCGGTTTCGTGAACGTTGCCGGTCGCGCCCAGTGCAAGAATCTGTGCCTGGGCGCCGTGTTCGCCAACGAGGACGCCGCCGGGCAGCGTTGCCTTCGCATCCAATGCGGTCGCCCACCTCATTCCCTCAGGCGACTCATCGGCAACAATCAGCGAATCGGTCACCTTGTTGAAGAGGACGTGGCGATAGGCGGCAAGCCGCCGTCCGCTTGCTTCGACCGCCCATCCCGCTAGCAGGACGTAGTCGTATGCGGGCGATGAGACGAAGCGAAGGACACGCGGGACGTATTCGGCACTCCCGTTTGCAGGCCGCGTTCCGATGTGCGCGAGCCGCGCCGCGCCCGCGTGCAGATCGATGTCCCAGCCGCTGACCAGGATAAACCATTCGCCGGGGGTTCCCCAATCCTTTGTGAGGACAGCCGTTGTCTCCGTTGCGAGTTGGCTGGTGGTTGGCGTG
>CAZBRH010000147.1:0-4920 GCA_964494245.1 uncultured Planctomycetota bacterium
GACGATGTCGTGGTATTTCTTGCGCAGTTCCTCGTTCTTGGCGAGGGCTTCCTTGAGAGCCGCGGCCTTTTCCGCGTCGATCTTGGGCGGCTCCTTTGGGTCGGGTGGCGGGATGACCGGGGGCGCGTCCCGAACCGGCGGCTGCGGCGCGTTGCCGCCCGTCCCGGGTTCCGCCTTGGGCGGTGGCTCTGCGGCCGGAGCGCCGATGACAACCTCGGAAAGCTCCTTTCGCTTGAAGGTCAAGACGCCGCCCAGGGACTTGAACGTCAGCGAAATGAGTTCGCCCGTGAGCTTCACGTTATCTTTCAGTTCGAGCACATCCCGCGCAATCGGCGAGATGAAAAGCGAAACGACATCCCCTGCGGGGACACGCCGCTCTTTCCCTTCCGAGAGAAAGAGAACTTCCTCGATGGTTCCCGGCAGCTCCCCGCCGCCCGTCAGCTTCAGAACGTCCGCGCCTGCGGCCTGCGAAACGAGCAACGCGGCGACACACGAAACAATCAGCGCCTTGCTCATGTGAATACCCCCGCCAGTATTCCCCAGCCCGATGTCCTGCGCCTTTCCATAGTTTACACCTCAACTTATACACGCTACAAGGAGAAATTCCGTCATTTTTCGGCGGCGCTGGCCGCCGCGTGGACATTTCGCGGTTTGGGGGGTATCATATGCCGCGGGTGTGGCGGAGACCGGAACTGTTCTGGTTTCCCCCCTCCCGCGCATGTTCCGCGAGGCGCCGAACCGATGCCGAAGATTCGCATTATCGACGTGACGAACCGCGACGGCGTGCAGACGTCGCGGCTCGGCCTGGCCAAGCTCCAGAAGACGATGATCAACCTCTATCTGAACGAGATGGGAATCTTCCAGAGCGAGTTTGGGTTCCCTTACACATATCACGAACGGAACTACATCCGGGCGAATCTGGCGCTCGCCGAACGCGGAGTGCTCCAGCCAATCCGCCTCGGTGGCTGGTGCCCGATGCGGGAGCACGAAATCCGACTTTCGTTCCAAGATACGGGGCTGCGCCACATCAACCTCTCCATCTCGACGTCCCGGCAGATGATCGGAAGCAAGTTCTACGGCCGCATCGTCCGCACGCCAGAGGAGGACCCCAGCGTTCCGAACCTGCTTGACCTGACCGCGGAGAGCGTCGCGCTCGCACGGGAACTGGGCGCGGAGACGGTGGGCGTCAATGCCGAAGACGCCTCACGGACCGACGACGAGTTCCTCATCCGGTTCGCGCTGAACGCGAAGGACGCCGGGGCCGACCGGTTCCGCTACTGCGATACGCTCGGATACGACAGCCCGCTGACGATCTACGAACGCTGCCGTCGACTCGCCGAAGAAGTTGGCATCCCCATCGAACTCCACTGCCATAACGACCTCGGAATGGCCGTCGCCTGCTCGGTCATGGGAGCCAAGGGAGCGATTGACGGCGGCACCGACGCCTACATCGACACGGCGATCAACGGCATGGGCGAGCGAGCGGGGAACGCCGACCTCGTGTCCGTCATTCTCGCGATCAAGAAGTCGAGCGGCCTCGCCGGAAAATACGAACTGGACGAGCGGATCGACCTGACCAAGGCGTGGAAGACCGCAAAGTACGCCTCCTACGCCTTCGGCGTGCCGATCCCCATCAATCAGGTCGGCGTTGGCGACAATGCGTTCGCGCACGAGTCGGGCATCCACGCGGACGGCGCCTTGAAGGACCGGCGGAACTACGAGCTTTACGACTTCGAGGAACTCGGCCGCGGCGAACCGGAGATCATCGAGACCGGCCGCGAAATCACCGTCGGTGAATACAGCGGAATCAAGGGCTTCCGCGACGTCTACGGCCGACTTGAAATCGAATTCCATAGCGACGAGGAAGCCCACCGCATCCTCGAACTCGTTCGGTTCGCCAACGTCCACACGCAGAAGCCCTTGACGGAAGACGAACTTCGGTTCGTCGCGGCGTATCCAGACTTCGCCCGCCAGATTCTGACGATGACGCCGCTCGCAGAAGGATTCTGACCGGCCGTTGGGAGAACATGTCGATGAGCCGTTCCTATTTGCTCGCCGCCGCGGCCGCATTCGTTCTTGCGTTCTCCTGCTTCGACGCCCGCGCCGCAGAACGTGAGACCAGGGGGAACCAGATCACCGGCGTCGTCAGTGTGACAAGGGACGCCGACGGCAAAATCACCGCCGCCGAGCTTCACGACGATGGCGGCAAGGTGTACCGACTTACGCTAGACAAGAACGGCATGGCTCTGGCAAGTACGCTTGTCGGGGAGAAGGTGCAGGCGACCGGCACCGTGCGCCCGGAAGGCGACGCCGCATGGCTGACTGTGCAAAGCTACACCGACGCCGAAATGCTCTCCGCCCACGAACAATGGCGACGCATGAAATGCCACTACTGCGCCGTCGCGCCTGCTCACGTCAACGCCACCGTCCCCGAAGACCTCCAGGGCGCCCAAGCCATCGACGGGCGCTACTTTTCATACAACGCTCGCTTCGGCGCGTGGGCGCGCGATGCGCGCTACCTTTGGGCGGCGACCGACAACGAACTATTCCAGATTAGCTTGGCCGACCGGCGCGTCCTCAAGACCTATACGACCGGCGACGGCCTGCCCGACCGCATCCCCTACGAGCTCCTGAGCGACGGAAAGACGCTTTGGATACTCTGCCACGGCGGCGTCGCGGCCCTCGCCATCGGCGGCGAAAAAGTCGCCGACCTGCCCGCCGTCCGCTGCAACTTCGCCACGCTTGTCCGCGGCGACGGGTGCGTCTGGGTCATCGCCGACACCGGAACGTTTCGGCTCGAAAGGCCGCACGAAAAGCCCGTGGCGCTGCCGGCGCTGCCGACGGGCGCCCGCATCACCCAGAAAGTGACGGCCGGCATCTGGCTGCCGCATTGGCGGCGCCAGACCGCCCACTTCCTCACCACGCCCGCCTGCCTCGGCAGCCGACTCTATGTCGGGTCCTACGGCGACCTCTACGAGTTCGATGGAACAAAATGGGCGACGCTCGCTGAGAACGCCTGGGGCCTCGCTGCGGGCGGGGCACGCGTCTGGTTCCTGTCCTCGCAGGGCTTGATCGAATACGACCCGAACACGCGGAAGACCGCCGTCCACGCCGAGCCGACCATCCCGTCGGTCGAGAACTCGGTGTCGCAGTCCAGGTTGCCCTCGGACGAGGCCGTCTGGGTGGCCGTCGAGCCGCGGTCTACGCCCGACGGCGTGACGGGCGGGGGACTTGCCCGGCTCGACCTCGCTTCGCGCAAGTGGCGGGTCTGGACCGAGATCAACGGGCGCAAGGCGGACCGCATCACGCGGCTGACCCGGCACGGCGGCGACGTCTGGGCCGTCGGAGCGGAAGGCGAAAACAAACAGAAGGCCGCTCATCCCGGCATGACCTACGTCAAGAGCACGATGTTCGTCACCTCCGGCTTTTGCCTGCACCGCTTCGCCGCGCCCGACGGCACGTGGGAAACCGTGCCGCTCGGGCTGCCCGCGTGCGAGAAACGGCTCGTGATTGGCCAGGACGGCGCGCGCGGCTACGACGTGCTCGTCCCGCAGGGCATCGAAGGCATCTCCATCGGCTCGGAACGCCTGTTCGGCTGGACGCAGATTTTCCCACGGGACTACTTCTGCGGCTACTATCCGTGCATCGACGGACTCGCGGTAAAGGCCGCATCCGGCGTCTGGATGGCGAAGTTTGAGCACCGGCCAGAAGACCTCGGGCTTCAGGGCGAGCAACCGCTCGTGCTCAACATCTCGAACACCGGGCGCATGGTGCTGCCGGCCGTCGGGCACGACGAAGTGCTCGGGCTCTTTTTCGCGGGCGGCGTTCACTGGGTCGTCCCCGAGAGCCGCATCAGTTTTCTCGACGAAAAAACAGGCCGCTGGCGAGCGGCCGCCGAGCCGGGCTTCCGGTTCTACTGGCGGGCGACGGCGGCGCACGACGACGGACGCTTCCTCTACCTCGGCTCGGACCGCGGGCTGCTGAGCCGCCTGAACCTCTCGACGGGACGCTTCGAGATTCTCGGCTGCCTGCACCAGCGGTCCATCACGCAAATCACGAGGGACGAGACAGGATGCCTGCTGGTTGCGTCGGCGCCGGCGCCGCTCGGAACGCTTCCTGTGCAACTGCGCGGCAAGTCGGCGCCCACCGACGCCGCCACTGCTGTTGCCGTATTTGAGGAGAAGACGGGGACGTTGCGACCGACTTCCTTGCCCACGAACGCGGCGCGCGCCGACGCCCCGCCCTGGACCATCCGCCGGCCCGGCGGGCGCGGAGCGAAGCGGCACCAGATGGACCGCTCGGAAGGGAACTTCCTCTGGGGGCCGGCGCCCGGCGGGCCGAAGCCGCTCTTCTACCTCAAGGGCGTCTTCTACCCGAAGTTCCTTGGCGCCAGCCCGGACGGCGATCGGCTATGGCTTTCCATCTACACGGGGCTGCTGCGGGTGGACGGCGTGAAGGGCGCCGGGGCCGCGAAGTAGCACACCAAACAATCTCTGGGGGCCGTTATGCGTTTCTCCGAGAGCTCCAGGAACCCGACGTTCGCGTCGGCATGGCTCTGGACCACGGCTGGGATGAACGGGGCGGCGGTCATGGCCGTCGAGTTCCTCGGCGCGCGGAAGTTGAGCGCGGGCTACGGCGGCAGCGTGGCCGTCTGGGCGGCGATGATCTCGGTCACGTTGCTCTCGCTCGCGGTCGGGTATTTCGTCGGAGGCGCGCTGGCCGACCGGTCGCCTCGCCCGGCGCTGCTCTACGCCGTGCTGCTTGTCGCCGGGGCGCTGCTCGCACTTTGCCCGCACACGGGATTTGTCCTGCGGGCGTGCTACGACGCTCTCGGCACGGAGGCGGGAGCGCTCGCGAGTTCGTTCGTCATTTTCTTCGCGCCGCTGTGCCTGCTCGGAATGACCAGCCCGTTCGTCATCA
>CAZBRH010000147.1:4930-5144 GCA_964494245.1 uncultured Planctomycetota bacterium
GGAGCGCGGCCGGCCGGTCGGCAAGACCGCCGGCGGGGTCTACGGGCTTTCCACAGTCGGGAGCGTCGCCGGCTCGCTGGTCACGGCCTTCGTGCTGATTCCTTCGCTCGGCCCCGCGGCGGGATTCCGCGTGACGGCAATCGCGGTGGCGGGGGCGGCCGCCATCGGCCTGGTCGCTGCCGCCGGCTGGCGCGGCGCCGCCGCTCTGGCGGTT
>CAZBRH010000148.1:0-3436 GCA_964494245.1 uncultured Planctomycetota bacterium
CGGGAGGAATTTTCTTCTTGCTTTCGTCCTTTACAAATGGAGTGCGGCGGCAGGACGCCGCCTTCAGAGGCCGCGGAGCGGCCAACGCGAATTCCTCTGCCCGCTCGACAACCTTCCAATTGCCTCCTGTTCGTAGCCGCAGTATTATGTGTTTGAGGAGACAAAGCATGAAGGGGGCCTGGATAGCGCTGGCGTTGGCATGCCTTTTGGCTGTGCCCGCGCTCGCGGAAGAATCCGGGCGAAAGGCGAAGGTCTACCTGCGCGACGGCGCCATCCTCGACGGCGTTGTGCTCGGTTGTGCGAGCGGCGTTCTCGAACTCGCAACATCGAGCCAGAAACATTCCATTGACCTCGATTCCATCAGCCGCATCGAGTTCGGCGAAGCCGTCGGCCCCCACGTCCGCATCGAACACAGAATGCTAGACCTCGACGACCGGCGGGACGGCGGCTCAGGGACGGCGGGAGAGCCGCCATCGCGGGGGCGAACAGGCGAGTTGGACGACGGCGCTTCTTTGCTCGAAGGCCTCCGAGCCGGGCCGCTGGGGCCGGACGAAGAACGCCGACGCCGCCTCAACGAGTTCGTCCGCTGGGTCGGCCGCCTCAACATGTTCCGCCAGCTCGAGCTGAGCACCGACTATTTCCGGGATGCCGCGCTCATCCAAAAAGCGGCGGCGGATTGGGAGGTCAAACTCCGGGCGACGCCCGAAAAGGGCGAGGCGAACAAGGACGTCCGGCTCGCGCTCACGACGCTGGCCGTCGCCGCACAGCAGCGCCTCCGGGCGCACGCGCTCCTGGCGAGCTTGAAGAAGGATTATCCCGACGATGAAGCGCTCCAGAAACTCACGATTGGGGCGCTCGAATTCGCCGTCCTCCGCGCCCGGCTTGCCGCCGCGAAGCCCCGAGTCCCCGAAGTCCGGCCCGTGCCCCCGCGGCTCCGCGGCCAGTTCGGCCAGCCCGACTGAACTGGCGCGCCGCGGTTCCCGCGAAGCCGTCACGACAACGCGAGCATGCGCTCCAGCCGGTTCATCCCCTCGGTGATGCGCTCCATCGACGTGGCGTAGGAGAGGCGGATGTGCTGATCGCTGCCGAACTCGACGCCGGCGACGACGGCGATCCGCGCTTCGTTCAGGCACGCCTCCGCGAAATCTGCCGACCCGCGGATTCGCTTCCCCGCGAGCTCGCGGCCGATCCAGCCGCCGATGTTCGGGAACGCATAGAACGCGCCCTGCGGCGTCCGGCAGGTGATGCCCGGCAGCGCCCGCAGCCGCTCGACGATGCACCTGCGCCTTCGGTCGAACTCCGCCCGCATCTCGGCAACGCAGCCCTGGTCGCCGTTCAGCGCCGCGATGGCGGCCTTCTGCACAAACGACGTCGGGCCGGACGTGCTGTGGCTCTGGAGGTTGTTCACGGCGCGGATGATCGGCGCCGGACCGGCCAGGTAGCCGATCCGCCAGCCCGTCATTGCATACGTCTTCGAGAGGCCGTTGCAGATGACCGTCCGGTGCTTGATTTCGTGGCCGAAGGATGCGATGCTCCGGTGCTCCGCTCCGTCGTAAACGAGGTGCTCGTAGATTTCGTCGGAGGCGACACAGACGTTGCGGCGGACAATGACCTCGGCCAGCGCTTCGAGCTCGGCGGGCGTATAGACGGAGCCGGTCGGGTTGCTCGGGCTGTTGAGGACGACGAGCCGCGTCCTGTCCGTAATGGCGGCGTCGAGTTCTTCGGGCGTCAGCTTGAAGTCGCGCTCTTCGGCGGCGTTGACGACGACGGGCTTGCCGCCGGCGAGCCGCGCCATTTCGACGTAGCTCACCCAATACGGCGCGGGAATGACGACCTCGGTCCCGGGGTCCACGACGGCCTGCATCAGCGCGTAGAGGGCGTTCTTCCCGCCGATGGCGACGCTGATTTCCTCGGGCGAGTAGGCGAGGCCGTTTTCGCGCGCGAGTTTGCGGACGATGGCGTCGCGGAGTTCGGGGATGCCGGCGACGGGGAGCGGGTATTTCGTGAAGCCGGCGTCGAGCGCAGCGACGGCTGCGCGTTTGATGGGAGCGGGCGTGTCGAAGTCCGGCTCGCCCACGCCGAAGCTCACGACGTCGATGCCTTGTGCCCTGAGCGCCGCCGCCTTCGCACTGATGGCCAGCGTGGCCGACGGCGCGATCCCTTGCGCACGCTGCGAAATCTGCATCTTCAACCCCTCACGTGTGGCGGGGAATATATAGATGGACGGGCTGCGCGTCAACAGTGTTCACGGATGTGACCCGACTCGCCCCCGGTCACTTTTCCGGCGGCGTCAACTGGCTGCGCGTGAGCTTGAGTTCGTGGAGCACCGAGCCGTCTTCCCCGAGAAGCCGGTAGGTGACTTCGGGGTCGGGCACCGTGGCGTCGATGGTGAACTCGCCGAACGCGTGCTTGCCGGCGATGCCGTAGAGCTGGGTCGTCCATTCGCGGTCCGCGACGGGCGGCCCGCTCAGGCCGCCGAGCGAGGCCTGCTCGAACTCGTAGAAGCTGAAGCCCGAAGGTCGGGGAATGCGGAACCCGCGGGCACCGTGCCGGTCGCCCGAAAGGAGCAAGACGCCGCTGATGCGGCGCTTTTCGATGAGCGAGAAGATGCGCTCGCGTCCCGCCGTGTCCCACGTGCCCCACGAGTCCTTTCCGTCCGAAACGTAGTCGCTCCACATCGTGCTGTTGGCGAGGATGAGGAACGGCCCCTTGCAGTCGAGCAATTGGGCTTCGAGCCAGTCCATTTGGTCGGCGCCGAGGAAGGAGTTTTCCTTGCCGCGGGCTGCGTGGTCGCGGAAGTATCGGGCGTCGGTCATGAGGATGTCGCAGGGGCCGATACGCGTGCGGAGGAAGACGCCGCGCCGTTCGTCGCCGAACCCGTAGGAAGGGTTGTTCCACGCGCGCCGAAACACTTCCCAGATGCCCTGCTGTTCTTCGCGGGTGCAGCCGCGAGGCAGGCCCGATTGGTCGTCGCCGAAATAGTCGTGGTCGTCCCAGACCGCATAGACGGGGACGGCGGCGGCGAGGGCCTGCCACGCGGGAAAAAAGTCCCGGAGCAGGTAATCGGCGCGCTGGAGGCCGAACGACGTCTTGCGGTCCTGCACGGCGAGGTCGCCGTAGAGAAGCACCGCCGTTGGCTTGCGGCTCAGAATGGTTTCGGCGAGTTTTCGGTTGCCGAGGCCGGCGCGGTGCGGGCACGTGCCGAAGGCGATGCGGACTCTTCCCGGCTTCGCCGGGTCGGGCGCGGTGACCATCGCGGCGTGAGACGGGATCGGCACTTCCTTGTCGTTCACGAACACGCGATAGGGGTATCGCGTCTCCGGCTTCAGGCCGGTGATGGGGATGACCGCCGTCAGGTCGGTTTCCGGCGCGCTTTCGACAGGGCCGAAAACTTTCTCCGTGCCGTCCGCCGTGATCCGCACCTCGACTCTTGCCG
>CAZBRH010000148.1:3491-4458 GCA_964494245.1 uncultured Planctomycetota bacterium
GAGGGCGCCGAGCATGGGGCCGCCGAGGTGCACGATGCCGGCTTCGCGCGCGAGCCGTTGGACTGCCGGGTCGGCGGCCACGTCGGCGAACGTAGCGTCGCGCCTTGCCGCAAGCACGCGGCACGCGGCCTCGTAGAGCCGCACGGCGGCTTCCGGCGGGCGGGCTTGGTTCAGGAGCCGCAGGTTGGCGGCGACCGCGCTCTCCACCGTCCGCGCCGCTTCTTCCGTCGCGGCGGGGGCCGGGGCGAGCAACGAAAAGCCAAGGAGAAGGGCGGCGTATCTCATGGGCGGATGCTCCTTCCGCGGGTCATCGTCCGAGTGCGAGGCGCGCGGCGAGGACGTCGGGCAGGCCGGCCTTCCTGATCTTGGCCTGCGCACTCTCTATGTCATATTCTATGCGCCGCAGTTCGACGGCCTGCTCGTCCGAATCGTAGATAGCGTAGCACGCGCGCGGGTCGTCGTCGCGCGGCTGCCCGATGCTGCCGACGTTGATGATGGCCTTCGAGATGTGCCGCAGGTCGATCTCCGTGCTTTGCGTATACATCACGGCGTCGTTTCCCTCGCTTTCGAGGAAGGCGATGGGGACGTGGCTGTGGCCGAGGAACGCGAGGCGGGTGCCCATCGCGTGGAACGAGAGTTGGGCGGCGAAGACGGTTTCGATGTAGCCGAAGAGCTCCGGCTGGTGGATGGTGCCGTGGCCGATCGTGATGCCGTCGGTGACGGTGACGAGGCGGAGGCCGCCGAGGAATTCGACGTTGCTCACCGAAAGCTGGCTGCGGGTCCACTCGATGGCCTCGCGGGCGTGGTAGTTGAAGTAGCCGACGTCGAGGCGGCCGATGGCGGCGTGGTCGTGGTTGCCAGCGACGCAGACGCAACCGAGGACGCGGACTTCGCGGAGGCAGCGGCGCGGTTCGGCCCCGTAGCCGACGATGGCGCCGACGCACAGGTAGCGGGCGATGTGCTTGTC
>CAZBRH010000148.1:4583-4935 GCA_964494245.1 uncultured Planctomycetota bacterium
ACGATTCCGGTATATATAATACCATATAGTATCGCGCCCGCCCAGCCGCCCCACGGGTCGCCTGAAATCCCGACCGACAGCGCCTCCGTCAGGTTCAGATTCTGAAAGTTCGGCAGCACATGCACACCCACGCCGAACCACTCCCGCGACAGGTCATACCACACGTTCCCCAAAACGAAGAACGCGGCGCAGAAGAGAGCGTTGAACACGAGCGGCAGCTGGGTCGAGACCGCGATGGCGACCGCCGCGAGAACCATCACGTGGACGAACGCCAGAGCGAACGCCTGCAAGAGCATCCGCGTCCGCTTCACCGCAAAATCCAAGAGGTCCCGAACGATGCTCGCCAGCCCCG
>CAZBRH010000149.1:0-4909 GCA_964494245.1 uncultured Planctomycetota bacterium
CCACGACGAACGCGCCAACGCCCTTGACGAGCACGACCCGCGGCGGCGCCGGCAGGGCGAACGCCGCGGCCAGAGCGCGCGCGACGTCCCCAAGCGATTCGACGCAGATCGCCCGCGCGCCCATATAGACAATCTCGTCAGGCGTCCGCGCGCCGCGCGCCATGACCGCCGCGACCTCGGCGCTCAAGGCCGCATTGGTCAACTCCGCGTCGCCCGAAAGACGCGCGAAGACGGGCGACCGGCCCTCCTTGTGGCATGCCGAGTGGATCGACGCCATCACCGAGCGGATTTTCGCCGGCTCCGGGGGAGCGGCCCGGAGAAGCGGCGGGGCGGTCGTTCGGAAATATTCGTCGCACCGGCGAACCCAGCTTTCGTGAAGCGCGAGGCACGCATCGGCGGTATCGGCCGAGACAAAGATGCCGTGGTTTTCGAGCAGGAGCACCTGTGGCGGTCGGCCGCGCTCGCGCCGGTAGGCGTCAACAGCGGCGCGAACCGCAAGCGCAAGCCGGCAGCCGGGGTCGGTATACGGAACCCAAAGCGGCGGTTCGTCGTCGCGCACAAGGTCGCGGAGCGCTGCCTCCTGCGGCCCGCAAGTCAGCGCGTTGACGGCCGGCGGGTGCGTGTGGATGACGACGCGGCCGAGGAGCGCGTGGACGGCGCTTTCGACGGACGGCCGCTCCTCGGGGCCGCCGAGGATCGCCGCCTTCAGGTGTGCGAGGACGCGCGCCTCGCGTGTCGCAGCATCCAGCTCACCCAGCTCCGCTACGTCAAAGAGCGATAGCACGTGGCGGAGGTCTAGCTCCACCCACCCGGCGCACTCGCCCATGTCGGCGAGGGCGGTTCCGCTGGCCTTGACGGCCATCGTGCGCGCGTCGGCGGACTTGACGGACGTGTTGCCGCCGCCGCCCTGGACGAATTCGACCATCACCCCGATGGCGCGAGAAACGCGAATCAGTTCGGCAAGAGCATCCTTCTCCATTCCCGACCTCTCTAGCGGCCAGCCGCGCAAAGACCACCCTTATCGCCGAGATTCTACGGCAAGTCCGCGCCAAGAGCAACCGGCAGGACGCTCTTGCGTCCGGCGGCCTTGTCTGTATAATGGCGGCGTGCCGCGGCGTCGCGGAGCCGACGTTCCAGAGGAGAGTCGCATGTCGCAAGAGTTGTGGCTGTTGGTGAGCACGGCGGTTTCCATCGGCTTCATTCACACGCTGTTCGGCCCCGACCACTACCTGCCGTTCGTGATGATGGCGCAGGCGCGGGGGTGGACGCTGCGGCGGACGGCGCTGATCACGTTTCTCTGCGGGCTGGGGCACGTGCTCAGCTCGGTCGTTCTCGGCCTTATCGGCATCGCTCTCGGCATCGTCGTCGGGCACTTGGAGGAAATCGAGGGCGTCCGGGGCGACTTGGCGGCGTGGGCGCTGATCGCCTTCGGGCTGGTTTACTTCGTCTGGGGCTTGCGGCGGGCGATACGGAACCGCCCGCATACGCACCCCCACTTGCACGTGGAGGGGCAGGCCCACGCCCACGAACACGCCCACACCGCCGAACACGCCCACGCCCACGAGGAGCCCGGAAAGAAGAGCATCACGCCCTGGGTCCTCTTCACGATCTTTGTCCTCGGTCCGTGCGAACCGCTCATCCCCATCCTTATGTATCCGGCGGCGAAGGAAAGCACGCTCGGGATGGTGCTCGTCGCCGGACTTTTCAGCATCGCTACGATCGGCACGATGCTGACCATCGTGGTCGCATCGACGCTCGGCTTCAACCTCATCCCGATGAAGCGGATCGAGCGATACACCCACGCGCTGGCGGGCGGGACGATTCTCGCCTGCGGCCTCGCCATTCAGTTCCTCGGACTGTGAAGCCCTCGCCAAAAACGCGGACCGTCTGGGTCTGGGCTGATTCGCACTTCGGCTGTATCGCCGACGGCGTCGATGGCGCGGACTGGGCGGAGCGGTCTGCCCGCGAGCTTCTCCAAAATGTCGGCCGGCCCGACTATGCGGTCGTTCTCGGCGACATCACGCACGCCGGAACGGAGGAGCAGTTCCGCCGCTACGATCGCCTGCGGCGAGAGAGCGGGATCGCTCACTGGTTCGAAATCGTCGGCAACCACGACTACCGTGGCGTCCGAAACGGACTCTACCGGAAATACGTGCGGCGCGAGCGGCACTACGTCGTGGTCGATGGCAACGTTTGCTGGGTCTTTGTTTCCGCAGAAAAGAGCAACGCGCGCGGCTTCGTCCGCGAGTCCACGCGCCGCTGGCTCGAAGAAGTCCTTGCCCGCTATCGGGACAGGAACATCATCCTCTGCACCCACCAGCTTGTCGCCAACACGGTTCGGCGGACGGAGCCGGTCGAAAAGTCGTATCTTGTTCTGGCGCCAGTAGATTGGCTGGCCGGGCTTCGGCGGCGGCGCCGCATCGACCTTTGGCTGGGCGCGCACGAACACGGCCCGCCGCGAACGCCCGACCAGTTCCTGCGTTGCGGACGGACGGTTTTCGTCAACGTCGCCTCGCTCAGCCACATCTACGGAACGCGGGCTTGCAACTCATTCTGGCTGGAGATGCGCGAGGGCAGGCGGGAGATTGTGTGCCGGTGCCGCGACCATGACCGCGAGCGGTTCATCCCGCGGCTCGGGGGCCGGGTTCCCCTGCCGTTTCCGATTCAACTCTCTGCTGCGCCGGAGGTTATGGAGCGGCACCGGACGATGCGCCCGCATGGGCGGCTTGCGGCTCTTCATATGGTCTGACATGGCAAGAAGCACAGCGTATTGTGCACGGTGGGCCGGGAGCATACAGCCGACAGTGCCTTGCACGCGGGATCGAGAAGAAATTTCTAAGATTTTCCCTTGATTTTTCTGGCCGAAGTGACTATACTCTCATTAGCGACCGGATAGTCAGTGACCTCTTGGTCACTGGCTGACCAACCGGTCGGAACTAGGAGGTGGATACACCCCGGAAACGATGGATAGGGCTGCTGACGACCCTGGCGGTAAAAAGCCCCATCCGAGCCGCTCACGCCGTGAACGGCGCTCTCTGGCTACGCGCCAGAAGCTGCTCGACGCAGCGCGCGCCGTCTTTGCCGAAAAAGGCCTCGACCTAGCCCGTATCGATGACATCACCAGCCGGGCGGACGTCGGCAAGGGCACGTTCTATTGCCACTTCCGAAGCAAGCCCCAACTCATACACGAACTCATCAAGAGCGTCCTCGATCAACTCGCTAGCGCCGTCGAGGACGCCTGCCGGGGCATCACTGAGCTC
This sequence comes from uncultured Planctomycetota bacterium, assembly GCA_964494245.1. Classification (GTDB taxonomy): domain Bacteria; phylum Planctomycetota; class PUPC01; order PUPC01; family PUPC01; genus CAZBRH01. Next base: position 3,261 of record CAZBRH010000149.1, read on the forward strand.
CCCGCCCTGCTCGATACGCTGATCAGCGCCCACATCGAGTTTTTCTGCACCCGCTGGGAGGATTTCGTTCTCTATTTCCAGGGACGCTCCGACCTGACGCTCCAGGAGGGCTACTCGGACATCGAGACGCCGTTCCTCGACTACCTCGAGCGGATCGAGGCGCTCTTGGCCTCGGTCATCAAGCACGGCCTGCCGCATCCGGTCCTGCGGCGAATCGCCTGCGCCGTCGCTGGCTTCATTTCGGGCTACTACTCCCTCGCCGTCATCGCCTCGGAAGACGAGGACATCGATAAGACATTCCGGTCGCTCCGCGGGGCCATGGTGTCGAGTTTGGCGCGGTTTATTCAGGAGGCGACGCCGGCCGCGCCGAACCACGAGGGCTCCGCGGCGACGGGGTAGACGAACGCACTTGGCCGCGTAGCGGACGGCGGCGTGGCCGCCTGCTGCGAAGGCCCTTTTGGAGGAGGTCACGTGGGCACCGAGTGCATTGTCGAAGAGGCCGTGAAGCGGTCCGTCTGGGGCATCGCGTCGAGCATCGACGTCTATAACTGCAACCCCGAGACGATCCGCAACGCCGACTGCATCCGGGAGTTTGTCGACCGGCTCTGCGCGCTGATCGAGATGAAGAAGTTTGGCGAAACCACGGTCGTCCACTTTGGCGAGGAGGAGCGCGTCGCTGGGTTCTCGATGGTGCAGCTCATCGAAACCTCGCTCATCTCCGGGCATTTCGCCAATCAGACAAACACCGCCTATCTCGACGTCTTCAGCTGCAAGCCCTACGATCCCCAAGTCGTGGCGGCGTTCGCCCAGGAGTTCTTCCAGGGAACCCACTGCATCACCCACGTGAATCTGAGGCTCTAGTCCGTGGCTACGTTCCGGGTCGTCCGCGACCTCGACGAGTGCCGCGAGCTCTGGGAGCAGGCCATGCCCCGCGAGAACCTCGCGGACCTCTGGGAGGTCCGGGAGTGCTTTCAACGCCGTTTCCGCCGCCCAGCGCACTTCCTCGTCGCCGAGAATTCCGGCGGCGTCTGTGGCCTCCTGCCGCTGAGCTGGATCGAGGAAGCCCGCGCCTACGGCTACTTCCCCGGCGAAACGTGGGCGAACAAGACGTGGCTCGAACAGAACCGCATCCTCGCCCGCGACGCCGACGTGCTCGACGGGCTGTTCGACCTCTGCCCGTCGCCGCACCACCTCCGCTACCTGCTCCCGTCGCCCATCACCCCTTCGGGCGCGTGGCCCATCGATGAAATCGGCTACCTCTTCCTGCCGCCCCAATACGACTACGACGTCGAAAACTACTTCGGCGAGTTTTCGACCAAGTCCGCGAAGCGCCTCCGCCGCGAGCTCGCCTGCTTCGATGCCCAAGGCGTCAGCTACCGCTACGATGACCTGAACGACTTCGACCGCCTCGTCGAACTCAACATCAGCCGCTTCGGTCCGCAGTCGTATTACTACGACCCGCGATTCCGCGAGGCGTTCCGCGACCTGATGTTCCTGCTCGCGGAGCGCGGCTGGCTGCGGATGACGGCCGTCGTCATCGGCGGCGAGACGGCCGCCGTCGACCTCGGCTGCGTCTATCGCGGCACTTACACGCTGCTCGCCGGCGGCACCCACGCCGACTACTGCGGCGTCGCCAAAATCATCAACCT
>CAZBRH010000150.1:0-4667 GCA_964494245.1 uncultured Planctomycetota bacterium
TGAACGTGCTCTGCGAGCGGGAGATTTCGTCCGAGGCGCCGACGCGGGCGAAGATGCGGTCGCAGACGCCGATGTGGGCGGACTTTGCGGGCACAAAGCTGCCCATCTGGGCCAGGAGCACAATAAGCGCAACCTGGCGGATATAGGTCGATTTCCCCGCCATGTTCGGCCCGGTGATGATGGCGATCCGCTGTTCCTCGCCGTCGAGCATCGTGTCGTTCGGGACGAAGGCCTCGCCTTCGAGCGTTTGTTCGAGCACGGGATGGCGCCCGTCCTGAATCAAAAGGCGCCGCGAATCATCGACGACGGGGCGGCAATAGCGGTTCTCCACCGCAACGTGGGCGAGAGCCGAGAGCACGTCGAGCTCCGCGACCGCGCGCGCAACGCCAAGCAGGCGGACGGTTTCGGCGGCCACCGCCTCGCGCACCTCGACGAAGAGGTCATACTCGAGCTGGTTCGCCCGCTCCCCCGCCGTCAGAACCTTCGTTTCGTATTCCTTGAGTTCCGGGGTGATGTAGCGTTCCGCGTTCTTCAGCGTCTGCTTGCGGACGTAGTTCGCGGGGACCTTCGCGGCATTCGCGTGCGTCACCTCGATGTAGTAGCCGAAGACCTGATTGAAGCCGACCTTCAGCGTCTCGATGCCCGTGCGTTTGATCTCGTCGGCCTGATACCGCGCCATCCACGCGCGGGCATCGCGCTGGAGCTCGCGGAGTTCGTCGAGCTCGGCGTGGTAGCCCTTTCGGATCATGCCGCCTTCGCGGAGGGCCGCGGGCGGCTCATCGGCAATCGAGCGGGCGATGAGCCCGGTGATTTCGTCGAGCGGGTCGAGCCGGGGAGCGAGGTCGGAGCACTTCGGTGGAGCTGCCCTCGGTGAGGCGGCGGAGTTCGGGCACCATCGCCGCAGAGGCGCGGAGTGCAACAAGGTCCCGGGCGTTCGCGCGCCCCGTGCTCACTTTCGCCGCGAGCCGCTCCATATCGTGCATCCGCTCAAGCACGGCGCGCACGCCGTCCCGCAGGTCTGTGTTGACGACGAACTCGGCGACGCCCTCCTGGCGCCGCGCGATGGCTTCGGGCGAGCGGAGCGGCGCGAGCAGCCATTCGTGCAAGAGCCGAGCCCCCATCGTCGTTACCGTCCGGTCGAGCACGCCGAGGACGCTCCTCCGGCGGTCGCCGCCCCGCATCGTTTCGACCAGCTCCAAGCTGCGCTTCGTCGCGCGGTCGATCAGAAGCCGGTTCGCGTCGGAGAACCGCTCGATGCGGTCGATGTGCGCGAGCGACGTCCGCTGGGTTTCGTTCAGGTATTCGATGACGGCGCCGGCGGCGCACGCCCCCGCGCCGAGGTCGCCGCAACCAAAGCCGTCGAGCGACGCAACGCCGAAGTGCTTGTGCAGCGTCTTCAGCGCGTTGCGCTTGTCGAAGACCCATTCAGGGCGCGCCTCGGCCGCCCCCGTCGCCTGTATCTCGTGGACGATCCGTGCGTCGCGCGCCGGGAGTCCTTCGGGATAAAGACATTCCGCCGGCGCGATCCGCGCCAGTTCATCCGCCAGGCGTTCCGGCGGGACTTCCTCGACGAAGAACCGACCGGTCGAAAGGTCTACCCACGCGAGGCCGCATTCCTTGCTGCGCGGGCAGACGGCGGCGAGGTAGTTGCTCGCCCGCTCGTCAGGCAAAAGGTCGTCCGTCAGCGTGCCCGCGGTGATGACGCGGGTGACGCCGCGGTCGACCAGCCCCTTCGCCTGCTTCGGGTCTTCGAGCTGGTCGCAGACGGCGACACGGTGCCCGGCTCGGATGAGCTTCTTGATGTAGCCATCGACGGCGTGGTGGGGGACGCCGGCGAGCGGGATTTTCTCGCCCTTTTCCTTCGAGCGAGCGGTCAGCGTGAGGCCGAGGATGCGGGATGCCGTGACGGCGTCGTCGAAGAACATCTCGTAGAAATCGCCCATGCGGAACATGAGGATGGCGTCGGGGTGGTCCGCCTTGATGCGGAGGTATTGTTGCATCATCGGTGTTTCGTTTGGGGGCCTCATTGGCGCGGCCGCAAGCGGGCGGTCATCAGAAATCAGCCGTCGGTTGTCGGTGGCCGGTTACCTGGAATCAGCCAGACTGCACGGGCTTATAACCGGTTAGTGCTTACGGGGCACTGGCTCCGACGAGGCGACTATATCCGCCGCGAGCGGGGGTGTCAAGGCGAGCCGCAACGTCAGCCGTGATTCGGACAGTCTTGGGCGTCTTGGGGCCCGGGCGTCGGGCCAGCGGCCCTGCGCCTTTCGGGAAGCTCTGGTCCCGGCCGCCTATGGAACCGCTATGGCCTCCTCAACGGCGTAAAACAGTTTGGACTTGACGACGGCGCGGTGCTGTGCGTCGTGCACCCAGAGGGCGTTGTCGGCAACGGCCACCGAACGCGGGATGTCGAAGGCCGGCGGCTTGCCGGGCGCAAGGTCGCCCGTGTTGCCGTAGCCGCCGAGCCGCGCAACCACGTTGCCGTTTGCGTCGACGACGGTGACCGAGCACGTGTGCGCCGCGGGAACGAAGGCCCGCTCGTATGCGTCGAGGTCAAACGAAGACTTGAGGCACGTGCAACTGCCGGCCTGCGCCGAGACCGGAGAGACGCCGCCGTAGCTCCAGATGGAGTTCTCGAATCGCACCTTCGTCCGGAACTGGTGCGTGGGGTTGTCGGCGTCCTTGCCTTCCCAGATGCCGACGGCGCGCCCGATGGGGAACTTCTCGAAGTTCCCAGCGAACTTGATGAGTGAGCCCCAGCGCGAGGGGTGATACTTCGCGTCGGCGGCCAAGCCGTCGGGCAGCGGTTGCCCCAGCGGTTTGGCGCCCTGAACGAGATACACGGCGCCGCTGCGGCCTACGCGAAGGCCGTCGGTGTCCCAGAGACCAGTCACCGCCGCCGGGGATTTCAGCGTGCCGTCCGGCCCGTAAACGAGGACGATATGGTCGAAGGCGCTTGGCTTGCCCGTGTTGAAGATTCCCGCCTTGGTCAAGTCGTCGAGGTGCTTTTGCCCTGTGGTGGTCATGGCGTAGATGTCGCCGTTGGGAGCGACCTCGAAGGGCGATTGGAAGCTGTGCGGGCCGCCCGTGTGGCCATAAAGCCGCAGGCCAATGACCGGCTTCCCGTTGTGGGTCTCCGCCGACTTTGCGTCCCAATGCTGTTTGACCACGTCGCCGTTGTGCTGGAAGGGGACATACTCGTTCTTCCGCGGGTCGAACCGGACTATCCAATGCATGTCGGACGCGAAGACGGCCTTCCTGAAATACCAGAGTCCATCCGGACCGACGGCGCACGCTCCGGGCGCCAGCACCCCGGAGCGCCTATCGGCCGCGATGTAGTATTGGTGCGAGTCGAGGCCGCCGCTTGTCTCGCCGGTCTCTTCTGAAAGGCCGTTGGCTGCAAGGACGTCCACGGTCTGCACGAGCTTATCGCCCCGGTCTTCAATCCGAACGGCCAGCGCCGGCGCAGACGGCTTGGCACGGAAGTTGCCGATAAACCAAATCGCCGGTGGGTCCGAGAGCGGATCGACGGTCGCCGTCGCGGACGTATAGGCCTCGCCGCCCCTCGGAAGGCCGAGCGTGAGTTCCGCCACCTTCGCCGGATTCTCCAGCCCGCCGAGTTTGGAGATGACCATTGGCTTCGGCCATTTGTCGGATTGCCACATGCAGTAGATGGCGCCCGTCCCGTGGCTGACTCCGATAATCTGGCCGGGGACGCCGGGGATCGTCTTGAGATGCGCTCCGTCGGGCTTGTAAACCTGGATGCGCTTGTTGGCGGCGTCGCCTACATAGACGTTGCCGTCCTTGTCGCAGGCAACCCTGGTGGGCGCGTTGAAGTGCGCGTTGTCCGCGCCGGCGGTCGCGACTTCGCCGACAAAGACCGCCGGGGAGCCGGGCTTGTCGAGCGGGGCGCGATGCACAGCGTGGCTCGTCGCCGGCGATCCGTGCCCGGCTGCCTTGCCGGAGAAGTATATCCACTTGCCGTCAGGCGAGATGGCGATGGTGGTCGTCCACAGGCCCTTGATGTCCACAAAGCTTCCGGGCGGGCAACTCCCATCGGTCGGGTCAAGGAAGAGCAGCCGTGCGCCCTGAAGCCGCGCCCCGCCTGCGGAAAGGAAGACAACCCGCCCGTCGGGCGCTACCGCCGCCCCGCTGCCCCGGGCGTTTTCGAAGAAGTCCACGCCGGCCATGATGTCGAAGCCCCAGCCACCGCCAAACCGATTCCGCATCGGGACGCGCTCTCCCCGAGCGGTCTTGTTCCACGTCAGCACGCTGGCCATCTCGGGCGGAACCGACCTTGACGGCGGCCAGATGGCTCCGACCAGCTTTCCCAGGCGGTCAAACACATGGACGCTCTCGCTCAGAATGCCGTTGGCCATTGCGACGTAGAGCCGCCCGTCCTTGTCAACGGTCATCGCCCTGATGCCCGAGAACAGGTGCTGCTTCTCAATCGCTTCGAACTCGGCCTTGAGGCCGAGGGAGACCCTCACCTGGCAGCCGGCCGGCGCGGGCTTCCCGTCGACATCCTTCCCGTCCCATTCGAGCTTCTGCGCGAGCGAGTTCTGCTGGAACGGCCAGGGCGCATTCTTGCCGAGCACGCCGGACGCGAGGCGCCGGATGATGCGGCCGTCCTTGTCCACGATGCTTACGGTCGCGTCGCACGCCGC
>CAZBRH010000151.1:0-4228 GCA_964494245.1 uncultured Planctomycetota bacterium
GGAATGTGCGCGAGGACTTGGCAAGACGGCTGGCGACCGACCCGAAAAAGAAGCGGGCGCGAAGCACGCAGAGACCCTTTGCTCCGCTCAGGGTGAAAGAACTCACAGCAATGCAGCAGATTATGTCATTCTGAGCGTCAGGAACCGGGAATCAATCGCTGCCAGCATATTTCCCGCTGTCTCTGCCGGTTTACCTCAACATCTTTCGGTAGTCGGCGGCGCGCTTGCGGTAGAGTCCGAGCCGGTAGTCGATTTGGCTGCGGCGGCTGGTGGCCATCCAGAGGTCCTCGAATTCGTCGCGCTGCCGGTTCCATTCGTCGAGGAGTTCGCGCACTTGCTTTTTGAGCGCGGCAGGGAGCTTGCGGGCGCCGCTCTCGCGGAGCGCGTTGATTTCGCGGGAGACGGCGGCCTTCCGCGCTACAAAGAGCATCTGCGCGATACCGAAGACAAATTCTCGTCCGTGCTCCGTGCCGCCAGCGGCAAGTTCCATGACGAGGCGGAGGGCCTTCCGCATGCGGGCGGTGATTTCGCCCATCCTTTCCGGCGGGACGAACTCGAGCGAGTCGGTGCACGGGAACTTGTCCCAGTAGACGCGGAAGGGGCGGCGGTCGGGCGGGTCCCAGGGGTCGGGGGTGCGGAGGCCGGTTTCTTCGTAGAGTTCGCCGAAGCGGCCGGAGTCGTCGTCGAACCACGCCCAGGCGAAGCGGTGGGCGAAGTCGGATCGGCTGGTTGCGGGATTTGGCGTCCAGGCCTGTTCGGCGCCCCAGGCGTAGCCGTGGTAGCTTGCAGAGGGCATCTGTGCGTGGCCGTGGTCGCCCCAGTCGGTGTTGAGGAGCCCGGTTGCGCCGTGTTGGAGGCCGAGGGCGGCGCGTTCGCTGATGTTGCGGCAGGCGTTTTCGATGTTGGCGAAGATGCGGGTCCACGTGCTGACGCCGGGACACGTCCAGAACTCCAATCCCGCTTGGTCGAGTTTCTCGAAGGAACTGAGTTGTGCGCCGGGGATGTAATACCATTCGAGCATGAGGATATCCTTGGGCACATCCGGGAGGCATTCGGGGTGTTTCAGAATGATGTCGGCCCAGATCATCATTCGCTTGCCGTACTTGTGAGCGAGGTCGTTGATTTTCTTGATGTGTTCGAGGTAAACGCGGCCGACGCCGATCTCTTCGGCGCGCTTCCGGCTGCGGCCCTTGCCGAGGTCCCAGGTTTCGTCGCAGGATGCGTTGAAGAGCTTCGAGCTGTAGGCCGGGAGGCATTCGGCGTAGAGGTCGTCGAGCAGGCGGTAGGTTCGCGGGTCGCCGGGGCAGAGCGTCCACGGGCGTTCGGTCTGCTCGGCGAGGTTGCTGTATTCCGGGATCGAGAGGATGTGCGCGTGGTGGCCGAAGGATTGGAGGTTCGCGTTGAGGTCGATGAAGTGCTCTTTGCAGAAGCGGTCGAGCTGGATGATGTCCTCGGCGGACATCGAGCCGCAGTCCTTGCCGATGAGCGGGTGGCGGCGGAAGACGAAGGTGTGCTCGGTGTAAAGCTGGAAGACGTTGATTTTGAGCGAGGCGAGGCGTTCGAGGAGCGCGAAGAGGCGTTCGAGTGTCGGCACCTTGAACCGCGAGATGTCGAGCATGACGCCGCGGCTGGGGTAGCTCGGCCAATCGACGATGCGGACGCAGGGGATGGTGCCGTCATTCGTCAGCAACTGGCGCAGGGTTTGCGCGGCATAGAAAAGCCCCTGGGGCGACGTCGCGGCGGCGACGACCTCGTCCTTCGTCACTTGAAGGACGTAGGCCTGTGCGCGGACGGCTTCGGGGGCCTTTGCGAGCGGCTTGGCGAGCGCGCGGAGCTTCGGGTACAGCGCGTCGTCCCGCCCCGCGATGAGGAACAAGATGCGGCGGCCGATGCCGTCGAGCTTGCCGTGGCGCTCGACGGCGAGCGAGACGCCCGCCTTTGCCTCGGCCTCGGCAGTGAACGACCACGCGGCGTTCACCTCCTTGTCGCTCCCCGGCGCGATGAGGGCGGGCAGGTTTTCTTCGAGGCGAAACGTTCCCGCGTCCTGCCGCAGCGATTTGGGCAGCGGCACGAGCTTGGGCTTTGGCATCGGGGGACTCCTAAAGACGGGCGATTTCTCGGCACGGTAGATAGCAGAGCCGACCGGCGAAGTCAAGCACGCGAATTGCCCGTTCTGCCTGCGGCGCGTATAATCGCACAGACGGGAGAAGGAGCAACACATGTCGATGGCTCGGCGGACTCTGGCTCGGCTATATGCGGCGCTGCCGTATCCGCTTCAGATGATGGCGGCGCGTGCGTGGAAGCGGCACAAGGAGCGGCGGCTCGCGCGGCTCCGCACGCCCACGGCGGTCATCCTCTACGTGACCCAACGGTGCAACGCACGCTGCGCCCATTGCTTCTACTGGAAGGAGCTCGACGCGACAGCGCCGGAGCTTTCGCTCGACGAAATCCGCCGGCTCGCGCGGTCGTTTCGGCACCCCATCTCGCTTTCCATCACCGGCGGAGAACCGTTCCTTCGCAAGGATGTCTTCGAGATCGCCGAGGCGTTCTGTCGATTGAACGGGACGCGCGAGATTGCCTTTGCGACAAACGGCATCCTGACCGACCGCGTCGTCGAGACGTGCGAGCGGCTGCTCGCGGAGGTTCCACTGGAGTCGCTCGCAGTGCAGGTCTCGCTGGACGGGCTGGAGGAGACGCACAACGCGATCCGCCGCGTCCCGGCGTTCCAGCCGGCGGTCGAGACGATTCGGCGGCTTGCCGAGCTTTCGAGGAAGGACGCCCGGTTCGGCGTGCAGGCATCGTGCTGCATTCAGAAGCGGAACTTCGCCGAACTGCGGCAGTTCGTCGAGTTCATGGTTCCGTTCGGCGTGCAACTCCGGTTCGCGCTCGTCCGGGGCGAAAACTTCGGCACGTGGGGCGTTCCGGGCGAGGCGTCGAGCGGGTTTGATCCGCGCGACAAGGAATCGCCTTTGGTCCCGCTGGCCGATGTCGAGGATTTCTTCGCATGGCTCGAGCGGCGGAACGCCGAGGCCGGGCGGCCGTTCTGGACGCCCATCCAGCAGGACCGGGTCCGCCTTACGCTCCAGATGCTTCGGGAGCAGAAGCGGTGCATCTCGTGCTATCGCGGGAGCATCGACGGCGTAATCTACGCGAACGGCGACGTCGCGCTGTGCGAGCTGACGAAGCCGGTGGGGAACCTCCACAATTTCGATATGAACATCGAAAAGCTCTGGAACTCGCCCGCTGCGGACGAGATGCGACGGAAGACCTCCGCGTGCTTCTGCATCCACGGCTGCAACCTCGTGACGGGGCTTCTGTTCCGTCCCGAGCACATCCGCGATGCGATTCTTTCGAAGGCGAGATGACGCCGGATTGAAATGCGGCGCCCGGCTCGGCATAATGGCGGCAGACAAGCCGCAACGGTCGAAGGAGGCAGGCGATGAAGATAAAGGTCGTTATCCACGAGGCCGAGGAAGGCGGGTATTGGGCTGAGGTGCCCTCCATACCGGGTTGCGCCACGCAGGGCGAGAGCTTCGAGGAACTGCTCGAAAACCTCTACGAGGCGATCGAGGGCTGCTTGTCCGTCGATGTCGAGCCGCCAAAATCCTCACCGAAAGACCGCGTCCTGGAAATCGCCGTATGAAGACCCTGTCCGGTCGGGAGCTGGCGAGAGTCCTCGAACGGCACGGCTGGGAACTGATGCGCACCCACGGCAGCCATCATATCTACGGCCGAGCGGGAAGCGTCGTTCGTCTCTCGGTTCCGGTACACGGCAACAGGCCGCTGAAGGTCGGCCTGCTGCGGCACCTGATGAAGATGGCCGAGCTTGAGGAAGGCGACATCGGGTAGTCCGCGGCTCGTGTTCCGTCCCGAGCACATCCGCGACGCGATTCTTTCGAAGGCGAAGTGACTGACGATGTTCAGGAAGAAGGAACTGCGAGCAAGGCCGATTTCGTCAAAGACGAGCAACGTCCCAACCTGGGGCCTCGTGTTCTTCTTCGGATTCTTCTTTCTGATGGGCGCCGGGTTCCTCTACGGTTTCTTCATCCGGCCGGCGCTCAAATCCCGCGCCGCAGGGGACTGGGCCGAAACGCCCTGCGAAATCCGGGCCGCCGAGGTGCACGAGCACCGGGGCAACAAGGGCTCGACGTACAGCATCGCCGTCGAATACACCTACTCCTTCGGCGGCAGAGAGCACACGTCGAGCCGGTATAGCTTCTTCTCTGGC
>CAZBRH010000152.1:0-1554 GCA_964494245.1 uncultured Planctomycetota bacterium
GATGGAATCGACGCCGATGCCGCCGTTCCGCAGGTTGTGCTCAATGCGGACTCGCGGCTCGCCGGCGCACATCGTTATCGTCATCGACCACGTCGGCGTCTTCAGGTCGCCATATCTGCCCTTGACGTAAAGCGTCGTAAGGACGGGGCCGCGGTAGCGGAACTCGAACAGCGTCGGCTTCGCCGGGCCGCCCTTGCCGTTCGCCATCAGGCCGGCCTTCGCTGCGCGGAAGACCTCCCGGCCCCCGAACGTCAGCGATTCAACCCCGTTGAAAGCGTCCTTGTCCACCGTCACGCTGACGAGGCCGTTGGAAATGGTTACCTTACTGCCGCGTTCCTCCACGGTGACGGGGTGCTCCGGCGCCGCCTTGCCGGGCGCATCCTTGAGCACATAGGCCTTCTTCGCGTTAGCGTCGAGCGTCACGGGGAAGCTGACGAGCGCCCAGTGCAGCGATCCGTCGGGGTATTTGACGATGGGGCTGACCTGCACGGGCACCTCGGCGTCGCCGTCGAACAGGGAGAAACCCGCCGTGTCCTTGTATTTCCCCTGGGGCAGCGGGATGCCGCCCGAGACGACCTCGCCCCGCCGCGCAACGCCCGCCGGCTCGGCTACGGTGAGTGGCAGTTCGAGCGCAGATGCCTGGCCAAACAGACAGAAAAACCCAACGGTCAGGAATTCTCTAATCCGCATCGCACAACTCCGGAAGACATCACGGCCGGTAAGCGGAGTATGCTGCTGCGCGCAAGGCGTTTCAACTCGCGGGGCAGGGAATGCCTGCTCGTCCGAGACACTGGCTTGCGTGGTCGCGTCCCGCCGCAGCAGCATCGGCGTTGATCTTCCATATCTTCGCCTTGCCCTCGCCAAACGCCGACTGCATCTGTCTGACGAGGACATCAAAGGGAACGAAGCGGCGGATTTCGTTGTAGGCGCCCATCATCACCATATTGGCGACACGGACGTCTCCGAGGTCGGCGGCCATCTGCGTGGCGGGGATTTCGAGGATCACCCCCGCAGGCGGCGGATTCTCTGCCTGGGTCAACGAGCAATTGACGAGCGCGACGCCGCCGGGCACGAGGAGCGCCTTGAACCGCTCGTAGGAGGGTTGGTTCATCAAAACGAGCGTGTCGGCTTCCTCCACCATCGGAGAAGCGATTTCGTCGGATGACACGATGACGTGGCAGTTCGCCGTGCCGCCGCGCACCTCGGCGCCGTAGGACGGGAAGTAGGTGACGTGGAAGCCCTCCTCCATCATCATTTGCGCGGTGAGTTTGCCCATGAACATCAGGCCTTGCCCACCGAACCCCGCCATGATTGCCCGCTCAAGCATTCGCAGTCCCCTTGCTCTTTGGCCGCGCGGCCGCGCAGCGGTTCCGGCCTGCCGCCTTCGCGTCCAGAAGAGCCGCTTCGGCGGCAGCAACGAAGGCCTCGGCGGTGTCGAAGTTGTTGTTCTCGAAAGTGGCAACACCGCCGCTGACGGTCACATGGACGGAGCGATCTCCAACAGCAATGGCGGTGCGTTCGATGACACTGCGCATCTTCTCGGCGGCGCCAACG
>CAZBRH010000152.1:1587-4228 GCA_964494245.1 uncultured Planctomycetota bacterium
ACTCCTCGCCGCCGAACCGGCCGACCGTGTCGGTCGTCCGCGTGCAGAGCCGTAGGACGCGGGCAACCTCGGCGAGCACGCGGTCGCCTGCGGCGCGGCTGAGCTCGTCGTTCAGTCGCCGGAAGCGGTCGATATCGAGAATGACGAGCGACAGGGGGCGGCTGTAGCGCCGGGAGCGATCGAGCTCGCGCTGGATTTCCGCGTCGGTGCGCCGCCGCGTCAGCACCCCCGTCAGCGGGTCCGTGACCTCGAGCAGTTCGAGCGACCGCGTCGTTTCCTGAAGACTTTCCTGGAGTTCCTTCATCTTGCGGCCGGTTTCGACGCGGGCGATGACTTCCTGATCCGAGAGCGGCTCGATGAGGAAATCGTCAGCCCCTTCGTCGATGGCGAACTCGCGCGAGAAGAGCTGCTTCTTGGTTGTACGGAGGATGAGATATACGTTTGAGCCGTGCTTTTCGCGGATGCGCTGGCAGAGGACGAAACCGCTGACATCCGGCATATCGCCATCGACAACAACGATGCCGATATCGCCGCCCGCGAGCATTCGAGTGGCTTCCTCGTTGTTGGCGGCCTGGCGGACGCTGAAGCCAGCGCTGGTAAGCAGCAGCGCAAGCGCCTGCCGCGGCTCGCTTTCGTCATCGACCACAAGCACGTTCGACGCCCGGCCCTTCCGGGGGAGCTTTGCGCTTACCATCGTCAGGCCTCCGCAACGGTTTTGTCCACGAACACGCCCGGCGGAAACACCTTCGCCAGCACCGTATCAATCCGTTTGACCGCTTCGACTGGCTCCAGGCGCCAGTAGGTTGGACAAGGCGAAAGGAACTCCACCAGCGAGAAGCCGAGCCCGTCGAGCTGTACCTGGAAGGCCTTGGCGATGGCCTTGCGGGCCTTGCGGACGTTCGCGGGCGAGCTCAGCGACACGCGCTCCAGATACGCCGAGCCGTCGAGCGTCGCAAGCAGTTCGCAAACGCGGATCGGATTGCCGTGGATCCTCGGGTCGCGTCCGCTCGGCGTCGTCTGGGTCTTTTGTTGGATCATCGTCGTCGGAGCCATCTGGCCGCCGGTCATTCCGTAAACGGTGTTGTTGATGAAAAGCACGGTGAAGTTCTCGCCGCGATTTGCGGCGTGGACGATCTCGGCGGTGCCGATGGCCGCAAGGTCCCCATCGCCCTGATACGTGAACACAAGTTTATCCGGCTGAACCCGCTTGATGCCAGTCGCAACGGCGGGAGTCCGACCGTGCGGGGCCTCGGTGACATCGATCTGCCAGTAGTCGTAGGCAAGCACGGCGCACCCGACTGGAGCGACGGCGATGGCTTGCTCCCGGAGCCCCATCTCATCAAGCACCTCGGCAACCAAACGATGGGCAATGCCATGGCCGCAGCCCGCGCAATAGTGGGTTGGCACATCCGTGAGCGACTCAGGGCGCGTGTATCCACGGAGTCGGTCACGCTTTATCGCAGCACTTGTGGAGTGCATCGAGTATCTCCTTGGCGGTCGAGACGTTTCCGCCGACCCTGCCCGTGTGACAGACGGGCTTGCGGCCTTCGACGGCGAGGCGGACATCCTCGATCATCTGTCCCAAGCTCATTTCGGCGACGAGGAAAAAGCGGACTCGGTCGGCTGCGGCGCGAATGGGCGCATAGGGATAAGGCCAAAGCGAGATGGGACGGATCATGCCGACGCGGAGACCCTCGCCGCGCGCCCGCTTGAGGGTCTCCTTCGCGACGCGTGCCGAGGTTCCGTAGGCGACGATGCATATCTCCGCGTCGCCCATTTGCACCTCCTCGTATCGCACCTCGCTCTGCTCGATCTTCTCGTATTTTTGGCCGAGTCGGATGTTCAGAGCTTCGAGGATGTCTTCGTTGAGGAACAGGGACTTGATGCTTTGCGGGGGGCGGCTTTTCGCGCCGGTGAGCGCCCAGGGCTTCGGGGGCGGGTTCGGCGGGGGCAGGTGGTCGAACGTCACCGGCTCCATCATCTGGCCAAGCCGCCCATCGGCGAGAACCAGAACCGGGTTGCGATACTTGTCGGCAAGGTCGAAGGCGAGGTAAACGAGGTCCACGGCTTCCTGAAGGGTGCTCGGGGCGAGGCAGATGGTGCGGTAGTCCCCGTGCCCGCCGCCACGTGTCGCCTGCCAGTAGTCGCTCTGGGCCGGGGCGATGTTGCCGAGCCCGGGGCCGCCCCGCATGACGTTCACAATCACCCCCGGCAACTCCATCCCGGCCATATACGAGATGCCTTCCTGCTTCAGCGAAATGCCCGGGCTGGACGACGAGGTCATAGCCCGCTTGCCCGAAACGGCGCTGCCGATAACCATGTTGATTGCGGCGATTTCGCTTTCGGACTGGATGAAGACGCGGCCTTCTTCGAGCATCCGCTCTGACATGTAAGCGGTCAGCTCGTTCTGCGGAGTGATGGGATAGCCGTAGTAGGCATCGACGCCGGCGCGAATGGCGGCCTCCCCAATCGCCTCGTTGCCCGCCATGAGGATTTTCTTGTGCACCATCAGCCCGCAAGTCCTCCGCAGCGCCCTTACGGCAGTATTGTAAGGCCAGCCCACGATGCAGGCAAGGGAGAATCCTTTGGAGGCATTTGCGATGTGGTGTTTTGAGGCACGGACAGAGGGGATGCGGGCAGG
>CAZBRH010000153.1:0-4146 GCA_964494245.1 uncultured Planctomycetota bacterium
GCATCGCGCGGAGGCCGCGGAGATGGCCCCCACGGTGCGGCGGCGGAGCCGGCTCCGCACCCTGGGGGCGACAGCCGCGCTTGCTGCACTAGCCGCCTTGGCGGCCCTTGCTGTCTCGTTCGGTCCGCGACTCTTTGGCAGCGGAACCCGAATCATCCGCATCGACTCGACGCCCGCGAGGGCGGAAGTGTTCGTGGACGCCCGCCGAGGTGGAGGTGGCTGCGCGCGGCCCCCACGCGCTCCGCGTGACGAAGCACGGATACCTGACGGAACGCCGCCCGATCGGGCCGGAAACCCCGGCGGCCTTGTCCATCGACTTGCGCCCAGAGCCGTCGGCGACGCTGCTCGTCTCGGCGAGCCGGCCGGACACGGATGTCTTTCTCGATGGTCTTTTCGTCGGCCGGGCCGGCCCGGAGCAGCCGCTCCGCATCCCCGGCGTCCGGCTCGGCCAGCACGAACTCCGGCTCCAGCGGGCCAACTACCTCCCCTATCAACAGCAGCTCGAAATCACGCGCACAGGAAGCATCAACATCCACGCCAAGCTCGAATCGCGCGAGGAGGCGTCGCTCCTCAGTCTGATTGCCGAGCAGCCGAATAGCGCGTTACTTTTCACGGAACTCGGCCACTTGCGCATGGTAAACAAGCAATTCGACGGCGCGGTGGAGGCGTATAGAAAGGCGTTCGAGCTCGTGCACGGCGGCCAGGACACGAGCAAATACCGAAGCCGGCTCGACGCGGAGTTCCAGAAGCTCGTCACCAGCCAGCTTTTCCAATATGGGACCGAGGCGGAGATGCAGCTTGTCTGCCGGAAACTCGAAGACATGTTCGCGTCGCTCGCGCCGCAATATCGAGAGGCGGGCGCGCGGCTCGCTCAACTGGGCGAGCACTATACGAACAAGAACCTTGTGGACGACGCGATACGGCTGTATCGGAAGATGCTGGCCGCGCAGCCGGACGACCTGAACCTGCACTTTCGCGTCGCTGCGCTCTGCGCCTCGCGGAACGACCACGAAGCGTCGATCGCCATTCTCCGCCAGGCCGCCGACCGCTTCCCGGACAACTGGTCGGTGCTCTATCGGCTCGGCCTGGCCTACTCGCAGCGCGCCGCCGCCGACCTTTCCGAAAGCGACAAGGAAAAGGCCGTCTTCTTTCTCGAAAAGGCGCTGGCGCTCTGCACGTCCGAGCAGAACAGGCGAACCATCGAATACCATCTGACGAGAACAAAGGAGCTCAAGTTTTGATGAGGACGCTTCGGGTGCTCGCTCTCACGGCGGGCTTGCTTCGTCTGTGCAGCGGCGCGCTCTTCGCCGCGGGAACGTGGAGCGTCGAAGGGGCGCAACTCCGCAGCGAGACGCTGCCAGCGCAATACCGGATCGAGTTCCGCGCGGTTGAGCCGCGCGGCCTTGCCATCGTCTTTGCCCACCACGGAGCGAAAGATTTCTGCGCGCTGCGGCTCGGCCCGGAGGGTGCAACGCTCGCCGAGGTGCGCGAGGGTTCTGTCCGCGTTCTTGCGGAGCGGCTCCCCGCGGCGGCTGAAGGCGCCATCTTCGTTCGTCCCGGCCACGTGCTTATTGCGATGGGCAGGGCGGTGCGCGCGGCGCCCATCGCAGCGGCCGAAGGCGGCCGCTACGGCGCCGCCCCCGGCTCTGGCGGCCGCTTCGAGCGGCTCGTCCTCCGTCCCGAAGAGCCGATTTATTTTACCGACGGGTTCATGCGGACGGACAGCACGGGCGAGCACTGGCACCCGCTCGCCGGAAACTGGTCCATCCGCCACGAGCGCGACGTCACCCGCAGCGCCAATCCCTTCCGCTGCATCGCCCGCTCGACCGGCGTCGGCCTCATGGCGACTGGGGAGCCGTATTGGCACGAATACAGCATCTCGGCCAACATCTGTGCGCCCTCTGGCTCCGCGGGCCTTGCCTTCGGCGTCGAGGACGTCCGCAACTACCTCGCCTTCATCCTCGGCGTCGAGGAGGGAACGTCGCGGCTCGTCCGCGTCCGCGATGGCCGCGAGACCGTGCTCGCCTCGACCGACCGCGTGCTCGCCCGGAACCGCTGGTTCCACGTTGCTGTCCGCTCCGATGGCGCCGGCACGGTCTGCTCGGTGGACGGCGTTCCGCTCCTGCGTGCGCCGGAGCTCATCGGTATCGGGATGGCTGGCCTTGTCGTCAATGACGCTCAGGAAACGCTCTTCGATGACGTATTGATTGCGAGCACGCACCTTGCCCGGCGGGAGAAGCCGCTCATCGAACTCTTCAGCCAAGTGTTCGAGACGGACGCGCAGACGGAGAACTGGGCGAGCTTGTGGAGCGCGTGGCATCCGCAGCTTGTCAGCGAACGCGGCAAGCCCGCCCGCAACATCTACTGGCATAAGGGCGATTTCTTCGGGGATGTTTCCATTGGCTACCGGCTGGCCGAGCCGCCCAAGGGCGCTTGGACGGTCTTGCTCTTCGTTGGCGCCGACCGCGAAGAGGCCGCCCGCGCCGCGACGCTCACCATCGCCGGCGCCGACAAGGGGTGCACGTGGACGCTCTCGGCCAGCGGCAAGCCGCCCGTGTCCGCCGAGGCGGCAGTCCCTGCTGACGCGCTCATTTCGCTCGCACGGGAGGGCGAGCGACTTGTCGCCCGCGCGGGCGACAAGGTCGTGCTGGATGTTCCGCAGGCCGCGCCGACCGGCTGCCGCATCGGGCTTTCCTTCGTCGGGGCGCGCGTAGACCTCCACAAGGTCGAAATCCGCAGCGACAACGTCCACGACTACCTCTTCGAAGAAGCCCCCGTCGAGTGGTTCCCGCGGACGGGCACGTGGGAGATTACGAACCGCTGGGTGTGCGACCCGCGCTGGTCGTGGCTCGGCGGCCAGAGCCGTCAGGTTGCCCAGATGTGGACGAAGCGGGCGTTCTACGGCGACCAGACCATCGAGTTCTTCGCAGCGTTCAAGATGCAGGAGGGGACGCGCTACCCCCACGTCGGCGACATCAACCTGACCTTCTGCGGCGACGGCGAAAACCTCGCCAGCGGCTACCAAGTCATCTATGCCGGCTGGGGGAACCGATGGACGCGGCTCCTCCGCAACGGCGAAGTCGTCGCCGGCTCCGCCGACGCCATCATCCGCGGCGAGTTCCACCGCCGCTGGTTCCACATCAAAGTCCGAAAGACCGGCGACCTCGTGCAGCTCTACATAGACGATGAACTTGTCCGCCAGTTCCGCGACCCGAATCCGCTGGAGGGCGGGCAGATTGCCCTTTGGACGGTGGACAACGGCATCATGATCGCCCGCGTCCGCTGCTACGCCGAGCGGAGCGAGCTCCGAAGCTACCTCAAAAAGGCCGTGCCCAAGCGAGAACTCCCTGCCGGCAACCCCACGCCCCCGCCCGCCGGCTACCTTGTCCTCGACGAATTCAAGCAGGGCGTCGGCCGCTGGGCAAACCGCGACGGCGAACAGGGGGCGACGCTCGACCTCGTCCCCGGCGGCGGGCTGATGCTCACGAACGAAAACTGCGGCGGCTCCTTTGGCGCCACGATGTATGACCTGCCCGTAGACCTGCTCCGCTATCCGGTGATTCGCCTCGAATACAAGATAGTTTCGCCAGACCCCGTGCGGCTGAACCTCTTCGCCCGCGTTGGTGGCGAACTCTTTGAGCTGCCGCTGACGGCGCCGCCCGCGCCCGAAGTCGCGGCGACGCTTTCCGGCGGGCCGACCGTCGCGTTTCACGGCAAGCCCGACGGGCGAGTGCGCGTCGCCGAAATCGACCTCGGCTCGATCCTGACCGCCCGCCACGAGCAGCGCTTCGGACGCAAGCCCTTGGCCCTGGTCGCCACGGAACTCTACCTGGCGAACGCGAGCAACGAAAAATACCTGCTCTGCGGGTTCGGCGGCAACGCCACGGGCGCGCGGCTCCAGGTCGTCAGTTTCGCCATCAAGACCCGTGAGAGGGGGCAGGCGAACTGAGCTTGTGACGCGGGCATCCGTTCGACGGTGCTCATGGCGGGCCCATCCGCGTGTGGCCAAGTCTCCTTGTCCCGCGTCCCAGGAGATAAGTATTGCGTCCCCGGAATTCCGGCAACGCCGCGGTGAAGGGCAAGAACGCCCAGGCCCGCCGAGACGCGGGGTGGAACACAGCAAGGCCATCCGCGACACGGCCCGGA
>CAZBRH010000154.1:0-3758 GCA_964494245.1 uncultured Planctomycetota bacterium
TGCGACGCCGCCATCGCCGACATCGTCGCCCCCGTCCCCCCCGCCGCCGCCACCGCCACCGCGATCACTCCCGTCCGCCGCACGCGACCCTGAAGACCCGAACGAATTCCCCAACTCATGATCGTTGCTCCTTCCTGACCTGCTCCCGATCCCGCGGGCACGCGCCGCCGGACCCGCCGGTCTTTCCGGGCGCCGGGCAAACGCCGACCCCCTGTATCCTGAATCCGTAACGAACCCCGAGATACTTACACATGGTTCATAGATGATTTTCGAGAGGGGCGACCGGTTCGACAGGGCGAAACCGGTCGACCGGAGGGACGAGACCGGTTGGCCGGAGAGTTGAGGGCGGTCGACCGGGGGTACGGGAGATCAGTCGGCCGGAGCAACGAGATCGGTTGGCCGGAGGAATGAGATCGATCGGCCGGAGAGACGAGCCCGTTCGACCGGAGGGACGCGCGACCCCCAAGGCGTGAAAAGCTACAAGGGCGATGTCGTGGCCCCTTCATACTGCGGAAACCCTGATTCCTGCGACCCCCGACGAACTCCAGCCGACCCCCACCGTCCGCCTTACAGCGCACAAAACGTCAAGCACGCCTTCGACTCGACACTTCCTTGACACCCCGTCCGCCCCCGCTTATCGTGTCCCTAAGTGCTGCGGGGTGGAGCAGTTGGCAGCTCGCGAGGCTCATAACCTCGAGGTCGGTGGTTCGAGTCCACCCCCCGCTATGCCGGCCGTCCTCATAGCCTCTGCTGTGAGGACGGCCTCTTTTTGTACCACCCGGCCGTCCGGCAGGACGGCCATCGGCCCGATCACGTCCCCCACGAACCGATTGAACTGAGACGGGGTCAGCAGGCTGGCGAAGTTCGCCTTTGCCTCCAGGAATGCCTGCCGGCAATCGGCCATCAGATCGTCCATGTCGGCGACCGCCTGAATCGCCACGGCCTCCAATGCCTGCCGCAGCCCGTCCCGCTTCGCCTCGCTCTCTGAAAGCTGACGGGCAATCGCTTTCTTCGCGCCTGCCTCGATGTCCGGATCGACCAGCAAGCGGGTCAGGTTGGCGACGAACTTGTCGGCCTCCGTGATTTCGCCCTTGAGCCGTTCCGATTCAGCCCGATTCTGTTCGAGGGCCTCCTGAGACATCGCCATCACTTCGTCGAGAACGCCGTCCATGTCGTCGAAGACGGCGGTCATGGCCGATTGAATGCGGGCTACTAGCCGATCCTCACGCACCGATGCCGTGTTGGTGCACTCGCCGGCCCGCTTGGCCATGCGACGGCCGCAGCTGTAATAGCGATACTCGCCCTTGGCGTTCTTGCTCTTGCGGCAGTAGTACACGTCTCCGCACCCAGCGCAGAACAGATGCCGCGTGAACGGGCGAAGCTCGCCCACGTCGCGCGGCCGTTCCACGGAGTTCTCCGCCAGCCGGGCTTGAACGCGCTCGAATAGGGCCTCATCGATGATCCGCAGGGAATCTTCACGGGTGACAAGGTGCCGACTCTCGTCGCTCCAGCGCGGCACGCGCTTTCCGGTCGAGCGATTGAGTTTGTAGCAGCGCCGAAGGAACCGCACTTCTCCGAGCAGCATGCGATTGGTCAGGATGCTGCGCACCGTCGTGAAACCCCAGGGTCCGCCAAGGCGTGTCGGAACGCCGCGATCCCGGACGCGGTTGGCGACTTCCTTGAGGCTGATCGCTTCCGCGTCGTACGATTGGAAGACGAACCTGACCGTCTCCGCCTCGTCGGGATGAATCGCCAGCCGCTTCTTTCCATCGGCGTCGGCAACGACGCGGAATCCGTAGGGCGGCGGCCCGCCCGTCCAGAAGCCTTGCTTATGTCGCTGGACGAGCCCATCACGCGTTCGTTCCGCCAGCACGCGGCTGTAATCAGCCGCAACGACGAGCTGCACGCCACGAGCCAGGGCGTTGGTCCCTTCGGTGACGCTGATGACCTGGACGCCGTGTTGCTCCAGATCCTCAACGAGCACATGCGTCTCCGCAGCTCTGCCAAGGCGGTCGTACTTGTACACGTAGAGCCGATCAATCCGGCCGGCTTCGGCCTCTGCCATCAGCCGGAGAAGCTCGGTCCGCCCGCCGGTCGTCCGTCCGGTTTTCGCTTGATCGATGAAGTGCTTGAGGGGTTTGCCAGCCGCACGCTCGCAGGACTCAATCTGCACGGCGATGCTCGTGCCGTCGTCCTGGGCGTGGCTGGAGTAACGCGCGTACATCGCGTCGTACTTGCGGCTGCCGCCGTTATCCTGCCCGTTTCTCCCGTTCCCTCCCTGCCTCTTGATCATCACCATGGTCGTCGTCCCGATCGTTGGCCTGTTTTTCCAGGCGCTTATGCCGCTCGCGGTACAGTGTGACGGCGCGTGCCGCAATGACCTTCACCAGCCAGCGGCGCGCCGCGTCGTGGTCCCCAATCACTATAGGGTCCACGTCGCGCGAAGTCGCGCGGTCGCCGACATTTTCGCCGGCGCTGGCTGTCGCGACAACACGTGATGGCGGGAACTTTCGCATGCTTCGTGTCCGCCAAGTCACGCGCGCTGTGCCTGCGGGTGTTTTTCCTTGATTCGCTGATACGCCGCCGCGACTTCCTTGAACCGTTGGACCGCGAGCTCCACCAAGTGCGGCTCGACGTTCTGGCCGGTCAGCCGGTCGGGGTGATACTTGCGGCAGGCAATCCGATATGCCTTCTGCACCTGTTCCAGTGTGGCGCCAGGCTTGAGGCCGAGTAGTTCGTAATCCGAGTCAGGTGTGAACGGCGTGCTCGTGGCACGCCGCTGCCTGCGCTCCCTTTGCTCGTGGTACGCTTCGCGCTCCTGGCGGAGCTTTGCCGCGGCGTCACCCAGTCGATACACCGCCGCGGTGAGCTCGGCATTCGCAGCACTGTCGAGCCACTTCCCCAACGAACGCCGCATGCGGACACCCGGGATAGGATCGATACGCATCGTGACCTCGGTCCTTCCCTCGACTGTGGCTATCGCGATACTGAAGAGCGAAGGAATGTCCGCAAAGCGCACGTGCTGCGGATTCACGATTCGCGTGATGCGGGAATCTCCTCGCTGGTGGAAATCGATGCTTCCGCATTCAACCCAGCGGCGCTCGGTATTACCAAAGCACTGCACGCTGGCGTCGCGCACGGTGTCAGCGGGCGAATGCACGGTCGCCTGAAGCGTCCACCCCGTATGGGTGGCCAGCTCTCGCGAGGATTTGAAACGGTCCCACGCGTGCGAAGCGATGGCGACGATGATGATGACTATTGCGAACGACACCATTCTCTGACTCCCAGGCAGGGAAGGTGAGCCGGGCGCAGTGTCACCACGCCCGGCCCACATCCCGGCAAGCTCATCCCTCGCTCTCCAGCTGCTTGTTCGAGCGGTTCACGCGCGCTGCGCCCCAAGCGCCGCAGAGCATCCAGAACACCGGTGCTCCAACGCCGACCGTCATGATCGAGCCCAGGAAAATGAGCCCGAACAGCACGATGAAGTCCGACCAGCTCTTCAGGTACAGGCCGACTCCGAAAGGACCGAACAGAAAGCCAGCGAAGAACGCGACGATTGCGCTCTTGCCCGCCGCGACCGGCGGCATCTTCTCGGATTCCTTGAATGCCTGTCGCACAACGTGGTTGTATGGCATGCTCACGACACTGCTCCTTTGCCTTGCGGCATGGTTAAGGGCACGGTCATCCCGCGCCCGGGCCTAGTCCCAAATCAAGCGTTAAATAGTGCCAGGTTGCCACGTGGGTGTCACCGGTGTGGC
>CAZBRH010000155.1:0-3578 GCA_964494245.1 uncultured Planctomycetota bacterium
CGATCTTGCCGCTGCCGACGAAGATGACGGCGTCGAGGAGCCCGCTCGCGGCTGCGAAGCAGGCGAGTGACGCCGACGTGTTGCCGGTGGACGCGCACGCGGCGGTCTTCGCGCCGACCATTCGGGCGTGCGTGAACGCGCCCGTCATCCCGTTGTCCTTGAACGATCCGGAGAGGTTCAGCCCTTCGTATTGCAGGAAGAGGCGGCCCGGCCGCAGGCCGACATAGGGGGCGAGCCCGTCGGAGAGTTTGAGCATCGTTTGGCCTTCGCCGATGGTTAGTATTTGGTCTTCGGGCGCGAAAGGAAGGAGTTCGCGGAATCGCCATACGCCGCTCCAATCGAGCGGGTTCCGCCGGTTGGCCCAGCGGGCCTCGAAGAAGCCGAGCGAGCGGGGCACTTCGAGCTTGTCCCATTCGTATTCGACATCAACGAGATTGCCGCACTTCGGGCATTCGCTCAGGACATCAAGCAGGTCGTATGTTGCCCTGCACTTCGGATTGATACATTGCTGAAAGGCGTGTTCGGACAACGTGCGTCTCCCTATTTCGGCTCGTCCTGTGGCGGCAATAGCTTGGCAATTGCTCTTGCCAGGGCTTCGCCACGGATGTTCACGCGGAGCACCTTGCCCTCTTTGTCGAGCAGATACATCGCGGGGATGGCGTTCACGCCGTAGAGGACGGCAACCGGGTTCTTCCACCCGCCCGGCTCGCTCCAGGTCGTCACCCACGTGATGCCCGCGTCCTGCACATATTTCTTTGCTTCGTCGAGGGTATTGTCAAGACTGACGCCAACAATCTCGAAGCCCCTATCCTTGTAGGCGGCGTAGAGCTTGACGAGATTCGGGTTTTCGGCGCGACAGGGGCCGCACCAGCCGGCGAAGAAATCAAGAAGGACGATCTTGCCGCGGAAGCCGCTGAGTGTCACGTCCCCGCCGTCGAGGGTTTGCGCGGTGAAATCCTTTGCTTCGCTTCCGATGACGTTCAGGTCAGCAAGAAGGCGGCGGACCTGCGGAACCCCGCCGTGATCCGGGTACCGCTTGAGGAACGTCTCGGCGAGTGCTTTTGCCTTGTCTATTTGGTCGAGTTGAGAGGCGGCGTAGGCCGCGAAGTAAAGGGCGGGCGGGCCGGCCTGGTTGTCGGCGTTCTTCTCGGCAAGAGCTTCGATCTTTGGCTGTGCCTGTGCGAGCATCCGTGTTGCCTCTTCCGGTGTCTTGGGCGCTGGTTGCGGCTGTAGCAGCGACTTGAGTTCCGCGAATGCGGCCTTCTCCTCCTCGCTGAGGTGAACCGCCTCCGCACAGCGAGCAACACCGGTGCAGGAAAGCACAAGCACTGCCGCACAGACGACGCCAACTCTCCGAGTGGCTGTTCCCATCTGGTTTACTCCTTTGGCGGGGACAAGAGTCTGTTGTGGCTCTATAACGCGCGAAGCCGCCAGGTAATTGTAGCCCCTGCGCGCGACGGGGTCAATCGCGTTGACACTCCGGAGCGGTGCTGCTATAATCCACCGACTCATCGTTGAAAAGGCCTCGTTGGAGCGACTGTAGTTGCCATGTTCAAGACGTTCAAGGGCGGCATTCACCCGCCCGAACGGAAAGACCTGACCAAAGACAAGCCGATTGAGCGGTTTCCCGCTGCATCCGAGGTCATCCTATATCTGTCCCAACACATAGGGGCGCCTGCCGCAGCAACTGTGGCCAAAGGCGATCCTGTTCGTAAGGGACAGGTCGTTGGGGCCGCGCAGGGCTTCGTTTCCGCCGCCGTGCACTCGCCCGTCTCGGGGAAGGTTAAGGCAATCGAACCACGTCCGCACCCGCTCGGACAGAAGGTTCCCGCCATCGTCATCGAAAATGACGGGCGCGATGAATGGGCGGAGGGGTTGAACAAGGAGCGGGACCCGGGCGGCATGTCCGCGGAGGAGATTCGGGACGAAATCCGCAAGGCCGGCATTGTTGGGCTTGGCGGGGCGACATTCCCCACGCACGTGAAGCTCGCGCCAATGGAAGGCAAGCCCATACGGGATGTTGTTGTCAACTGTGCCGAGTGTGAGCCGTACCTCACGTGCGATTACCGCCAGATGCTCGAGCAGACCGACGAAATCGTTGCGGCTCTTCGGCTCTTGATGAAGGCAACAAACGCTCCCAATGGCTGGATCGCCGTTGAATCGAATAAGCCCGATGCGTTCGAGCGGCTTCGCTCTGCGGCACAAGGTGACAGCCGCATCCGTGTCGAGATGTTGGAGGTGAAGTATCCGCAGGGTGCCGAGCATCAGATTACGGCGGCGCTTCTTGGGCGGGAAATCCCATCGGGCGGATTGCCGCTCGATATCGGCGTCATCTGCCAGAATACCGGCACGGCCGTTGCCATTTACGATGCGCTGTTCCGGTGCCGACCGCTCGTAGAGCGTGTGCTGACCGTGACAGGGGAGGGGATCGAGCGGCCTGCCAACTATGTCGTGCCGCTGGGCACACCGGTAAAGGCGCTTCTCGATGCCGCGGGTCTCCGCGACGGCGCCAACCAGCTTATCATCGGCGGCCCGATGATGGGCCTTGCACAATACACCGCCGACATCGCGGTCACCAAAGGCACTTCGGGCATCCTTGCGCTTCTGGATGGCCGCTCGTATGAATGGCGCAATTGCATTCGGTGCGGGCGGTGCGTCGATGCCTGTCCCTGGCGCCTTGTGCCGTCGTATCTTAGCATCATTTGCGAAGCGAAGAACCTCGACGCCATTCGGTCGAGCGATATCATGGACTGCAAGGAGTGCGGTTGCTGCACGTATACGTGTCCATCGCGGAGGCCGATTGTGCATCTTGTGAAATACGGCAAGGCAGAGCTGGCGCGGATACGCGCTGAGGAGAGGGCGAGGGCGGCACGGGAGGGGAGCAAGTGAGTTCGGACGAGCGTCGTTTTTTGACCCCTGTTTCGCCGCACATTCGCGGGCGGGACGACATCCCCCGCGTGATGTGGACGGTTGTCGTTGCTCTTCTTCCCGCGCTTTTCGCCGGGTGTTATTTCTTTGGTTTTTCCGCGATTCGCATCGTTCTAATCTCTGTGTTGAGCGCCGTGCTGACCGAGGCAATCGTCCAGAAGCTCACGCGCAAACCAGTGACCGTCGGCGACGGGAGCGCGGTCGTGACGGGTCTGCTCGTGGCGTTCGTGATGCCGTCGAACGTTCCCTGGTTCGTGCCGCTGACCGCGTCGGTGTTTGCGATCGCCATCGTGAAGCAGGCGTTCGGCGGGCTTGGCTGCAATATATGGAATCCGGCACTGGCCGGGCGTGCGTTTGTCGTCGCCTGCTTTGCCGGGCTGACGATTGGCGGCTGGCAACCGGTTCCCGCTCAGCCCGACGCGAAGCCGCCTGTGAAGGCGAAGGCCGCGAACTGGGTTGAGATTGTGGATATTCCTTACGCCCGAAACGGCTGCACGCGCGTTGACGCAATGACCGGCGCATCCGCCTTGAGTGCGCGGAAGGACTACCTCAAAAGTCTGCCTGGAGCGGATGAGCAAAAGTAGCAGGCCGAACGACTCGGAGCAAGCCCGCGCGAGACAATAGAGAAGGTGAACGCGGCGAATGACACG
>CAZBRH010000156.1:0-3509 GCA_964494245.1 uncultured Planctomycetota bacterium
AATACTGCCACGTGCCGTAGGTGTTGTCGACGCGGATGACGGCGATGCCTTCGAGAGCGTCGGGGTCCTCGTCCGTGATGCGGTCGCCGCCAGCGCTTGCGATGATGTCGGCAACCCGCGTGCCCGAACTCCTAGTGTCGTCCTCCTGGATCGCATTCAGGGTCATGTCGCCGGTGTTGTCGAGGACGGGGGCGGCGTCGTTCGGGATCGCCGAAGTGATGACGACAACCTTGACGCTGGACCAGCCCGTCTCGAAGAGGTCGAGCGGGCATTTTTCCTTTGCCCGAATGTTGTAGGTGCCGGGCGCGGTGTAGACGTGCGACTGGGTTGACTTCGAGCTCCACCTGAGCGGAGAGCCGTCTCCCCAGTCGAACATGTAATCGTGGGCGCCGAGGGGGTCGGTGCCCTTGGTCGAGTAAGTGAGCGTTTGGCCGACGACGCCGGTGGAAGGCCCGCTCGGGGTGGATGGGGGCGGGATGAGGGAGAGCACGCCCGCCACGTCGCCTTCGGCCCCGCTCTCCGCGGTGAACCCCGCCTCCTGTCCGTCCGGAGAGGCAGCGGCGAGGAGGGACTGATCCGGCCAGTCGGCGTCGCTCGGCGCGCCAAGGGTTTCTCCGAGGATCGCCGACAGCAGGAGCCGCGCCTCCAGCGGTTCCAGGCGGGCCAAACCGGCATCGGCGGTGGGACGACGGGGCCAGCGGCTTGTATTCCGGGAACTTCGGCCCCCGCCGCGAGCGTTCTTCATTGGTCAGACCCTCCGATTGGCTGCACGGGCACAGTATCAGCGCCCATGTTATATATCTGGTTCTCGGCAAGACAATGGGCAACTTTAGAGAATTTTGGGCAGCGGGGGACAGATAACTTTTTTCGCAACGCGAAAGAAAGTCATCCGTCCCTGTTTCTACTTGAACGTGCCGCACTGCGACAAGTATAATCTTGCAGCCACGAACACGACTTTGGGGCGGACATGGCCTACCTTCGGATAATCATCTGGTATGCGATCGTCATCGTCCTCCTGCTCGTCGTGTATTCCATCGGAAGCAGCTACACGGCAGTCATCGTCGAGGGGGAATTCCGGGCGATGCAGCCGACGGTGGATTCGGGCGGGCTTTATTTTGTAGACCGGCGGAGCTCCACCATCACGCACATGCCGCGCGATGCCATCATCGTTTACAAGACGGTGGAACGCGACAAGGTGAAGCGGGGCTTCGCACGGGTTCTGGCGACGGCGGGATCGGTGGTCAGCACGCGGAAGGGACGCCTTGTGGTCGATGGGCAAGACGTGGCGCCCGCACCGCCGCAGATTGCGACGCTGGACACCGGCATGATCGTGCCGAGGGACATGGTCTTTATCGGCTTCGACGCGAGCAACCCCCCGGCGCTCCCCCTCTCCAAGTTGCTTATCCCCCACCGCAACATCATCGGGCGGGTGATGGGAAAATGACGACGCGACAATACCACTGGGTCGTCTATGGCCAAGTCAGCGCGATCGCGCTCCTCGGGCTGCTGGCGGCCATCATCATCGTCGGCTCCATCCCCGACCTCCGCGCGCGCGGAAACCTCGTCGAAGCGATAGAGTCCTACGAGCGCGGCACCGAACCGGGAACACGCATGGCAATGGCTGCTCTCGACCGCGCGCTGGCCATCGACCCGGAAGAACCGACCGCCCTGATGCTGCGCGGGCGGATCGCCATCGAGCAAAGCAAGGGCAATCCGGGAGCTCTGGCGACGGCCCGCGACGCCTATGAGCGGCTGGAGCGCGTCCTTTCGCGTAAGGGACGCCGAATGACCCCCGCCCTCAACGGCACGGGCTGCGTGCTCCTGCTGGAGGCGATGCAGCGACCCGAGCGGCGCGAGCGCGAAATCCGCAAGGCCTACGAAAAGTTCCTCGAAGCCGTCAACGAAGACCAAACCGACGGCGATGCGCACGTGAACGCCGCCATCTGCGCCCTCAACATGGGCGACCTGGTCAACGCCGCGGCGCATCTCGAAGACGCCCGCAGCTCCCGCAACCTCTCCTACGAGGCGCTCGTCGCCTACCACGCCGCCGTCGGCTCCTTGCTTGCGGCCGCAGCCGACAAGGACGCCCCGACCGTTCAGTCGGTGCTCCGCCGCTTCGCCGACCCCGAGCTCGGACAATCCTCGAACATGCTCTTCCGCGCAGTGAACGAGCTCGACAAGGCCCACGGACTCGCCAGCGACGAGCAAACCCACGCCGAACTTGCCGCCCGCGGCGCCGTCGCCAAGGCCAAGCTCCTCGCTCGCGTCCCGCTCCCCCCGCAGCAGGCCGACGCCTACCGCGGCGCTGTCCAGCAAGCCGTCCTCTCCCGCGACAAGCTCCTGCCCGTCCACGAGCGCCAACTCATGTGCGTCGTCGCAGGAACCGCGAACGTCCGCGTATGGAAAAACCTGAACATCTGGACGCAGTGGGTCTCGCGCGGACTCGAAGAGGGGCCTTCGGCCGAGATCCGCGGCTACGTGGGGACAGGCCTCCTCTACCTGTCCAGGTTCGAAGACAGCGACTCGAGCCGCAGAGCCGCAGAAAAAAGGGCGGCGGAACACCTCCAAGCGGCCCTGGGCGACCCCAAGCTTCCCGCGCCCCTCCGATTCAGGGCAGAGGCCGACCTCGCCATCATCCAACGGAACAGCGGCGACCTTTCCGGCGCGCTGAAGCACATGACGGCCGCCGCAGAAATCCTCGCCGGACTGGAGCGCAGCCCCGACGCACCGACCGCCGAAGAGCGAAGCGGCTTCTATCGCAACCTGAGCTTCCTCTTCTACCTCAACCGGCAACTGGCCGAAGCCGAAGACGCCGCACGCAAATCCCTCGAAATCCACGCCGCCCAGCCAGACCTCCGCGAATTCTACAATGCCATCAGCCAAAAACCGATCGTAGCAGAACTGGCAGCGAAAGGACCGGGCGATCCGCCGCTCGACAAGCTCCCCCCTTCCATGCCCATCATCACGGCGGTTGTCGCCACCACCGCCCCCGTGCCCCTAAAGAAAGAAGACATCTCGGTCGAAATCAACGGGAAGGCCGTGCCGTTTCTCTGCGGGCCGCGCGACCGCATCTACGCGCTGCCCCGGTCCGCCCTGGCCGAAGGGCGCCACGCCATCAAAGTCTCGGTCGTCGGACCGGACGGAAAGAAAGCCGGCGCCGAAGCCGAGTTCGACCTGAAATACAACATCCAGTCGCCCTGAAAACCGAGGAACGGAAAGCCATGCAGTGCCCGCGATGTGAAACAGAAAACGCCCTGGGCGCAACCTACTGCGCGGGATGCGGCGCCAAACTCGAAATCAGCGACCTCGAAGCGCAGGCCCAAGCGCTCGCCGCCGTCCGCCACGAAAACTGGCAGAAGACCTTCGCCTCGCTGAATCGAGCGTTGCTTCTCTTCGTGCTCCTCTTTGTGGGGGCGCTCCTCTTCAACGCCTACGCAACGCGGGACGTGGCCGCCGAGTTCACCGCGGGCGCGCCGCTCCCGCCCCCGCCGCCGCTGGGCCTGACGCCC
>CAZBRH010000157.1:0-2275 GCA_964494245.1 uncultured Planctomycetota bacterium
TCGGCGACTCGGCGAGCGCCACGTGACACGCTGCCAGAGACGCCAAAGCCGGCTCCATTCCGGGAGCCAGGTTGTGCACATACAGGCGCCCGCCACCCCGAACCCAATCGTGAAGCGTCCGAAGCTGTGCCGTCGAAAGCGCCGCGACGTCTTCCCGCGTCAAGAGCACGACGTCGGTCTCTTCGAGTTCGTCTCCGCCGAACGCAGGCGATAACTCTCGCGCACCGACGCCCAATTGCGCGAAGACAGCGCCGTTGCCGGCAATCTTCGCGCGCAGCGGCCGCCACGTGGGAGCCGCATCCGCCAGCCGAGCGAGCAGCAGGCCCGCGATGGGCGCGCGGGCGGTCTTTTCGACCATCTCCATCTGCGAGAAGAGGTAGGCGCCGGCGCCGTGGAAAACTTCGAGAGCCGCTGCCCATCGAAGCCCGCCTCGCCCGCCCACATCCACGAGGCACCGGAAGTTGCCCGAAGCCGGCTTCCGGAGGCAGCCGCTGGCGACCCGGTGGTCGTCTTGCCACCATCGCATCTCGAAACTCGAAAGCCCGCGAAGGGCCGGGTGTTCGGCGTCCCGCACAAACGCGATGGCTGCCGCCTGCCGGGCGTCGAGGATTGTCGTGACCGGCGAGAAGTCATATGGGGCTGTGCGCTGAGCGAGCACGATGAGCAGCCCGCCGCGCGAGACGAACTCGCGGAATGCAGCGGGGTCCGTCGGCAGGCCCGCTTCCAGGGCGTTTTCGCCGATGATGATCGTGTCGAATTCCACGAGCGGGGCGCCGTGCGCGGCAGCGTATTGAGCGCCGACCGCCGACAGCGCTGCGGCCGTTCGTCCGTCTGGGTCATAAAGTCCAATACGCCGCGTTCCCGTCGCTCGCACGTGCGGCCAGATCGCAATCTTCCGCCGGTGCTCGAACCGGCCTGCGCGCGAGCCGGCAAAATCCACGCTCAACTCCGCCAGCATCGAGACCGCGTTCGCGGCATCCTGCACCTTGCGGATGTCCGGAAGGTTGAAGGCGAGCGATTTCCGCTGCTCCGTCCCCGCGGGCAGCAGGAGTTCCTCTCGGTGCTCCGACGTGTGACCGTCGGCAACAGTGAACCGGGCGGTCAACTGGAAATCTTGGTCGAATCTTGTGTCGTTGCGGAGCACGAGGTTCTCGACAAGCCGCGTGCCCGCGTAGAAGTTGGCGAAGAGTTCGACAGGCAACGCGACCACCTCGCCCGCCGCGTTGCTCATCCCAGGCGAGCCAAGAGGCCTCCCGATGGTGTGGATCGCCGCGAGGCCGGCCATCCGGCATGCTCCCATTTCGAGCATCGCGAGCTGCGCGACCGCATCGGCTAGGTGGGTTCCCGGTCCATAGGCGGCGTCGCCCAGAAAGAACGCGAGGGCGGGGGGTATGGCCGTCCGCCGCGCGTGCTCCATCAGACAAAGCGGCCGGTCGGCGGGGCGATCCGGCTCCCACGGCTCCTCCGGCTCCCCATTGGCGGGGAAGATGCGCCCGCGCACCCCGTTCGGCTCATACCGACCGGCGCTGCGAAAGCACACCCCCCTTGTCGGCATGAAAACTGAGACTGGAGCCGGGACACCAAGCGATCCGGCATCGGCCAATGTGGCGTCCCCGCTGTTCTCGACCGGCCTTGTCGGGTCGGCGTCTGCGACTGTCCGGGCGAGCGACACGATTCCTTCTGCCGAGCGCCGCCCATACTGCCGCACCATCCCCTGGTCGATGCTCCACATCACGATGGAAGGATGGTGGGCGCGGGCCAGCACCCATCTCCGCGCAAGGTCCGACGCGTTGACCCAGAACCGCGGATTCTCGACCGCATACCGTCCTTCGTCGTCCGGCAACGGAAACTCGACGATGACCAGCATGCCGACTTGGTCGGCCGCTTCGAGCAGCGCCGGGGGCGGCGGAATCCGATGGAATCGGACGGCGTTGAGCCCTCGCTTTCGCTTGAGTTCCTCCAGGAGGGCGCGAAACCGGACCGGGTCGGCGGGTGCGGGAACAGCGCCCGACCGCATCTCGCCGAAAAGCTGGCCGGAGACGGGGCAGAGCGCCTCGGAACGCAGCTGAGTCGGAACACCATTGAGCGCGAAGCTCGTGCCTTGCATGCGAAACTCGCGAAAGCCAACAGCGGTATGCACGCGGTCCACCACGTTGTCCACCGTCTCGGCGTCGGGAGTCTCGGTTGCCGGAGGGAGTTTCGACCAAAGCGCGCTCCGGAGCGTGAACACGTGCGGGCTGTCCGGCCACCATAGCGCGGCCGAACTCCACGCCGT
>CAZBRH010000157.1:2285-3322 GCA_964494245.1 uncultured Planctomycetota bacterium
GCCACTTCGATGACGGTCTCGCCGCCGGCACCGACTGCGCCTCGGACGGGCGCGAGTGCAAGAACCTGCCGCGCACCATCGTAGAGTTCGTTCGTCAGCGAGAACCCCGCTGTCCAGTCGGTATCGTTCTTGACGGCGACCGTGACGTGGATGCGGCCCTCGTCGAGGGCGTCTCCGCTTCGGTTATGGCCGGGGAGCGAGACCCGGATGCGAACGTCGGCGATATGGAGTTCGGGAAGCACGTGAAGCGACACGGCGCCCCAGATGCCAGGATAGTGCGCCAATCCGGGATAGAAAAGTTGTCGCGCCCCGTCCCGGCTGGTGCCGGGCCCCCGTTCCTCGGCCGCCGAAATGTCCTGGACGCCAACGAGCAGTTCCGCGGTTTCGCCGGGCGTTGCGAAATCCGTGATGTCCACGTCGAATGGAATGGCGTCGCCGACGTGCTCGCCGCAAAGCTGGCCGTTCACGAAGACGACCGCGCGGAAGTTAACCGCGTCGAAGTGCAGGAAGAAGCGCGAAAACGGCGGAAGGTCGGGAACGACGACGCTGCGGCGGAACCACGCCATGCGGTCGGGCACCATGTCCGGCGGAACCCCCGACGCGGGCGAAAGGAAAGCCGTCCAGGGCATTGGGACAGGGACGTCGCACCAGCGGTCGCTCTTTGGTCGGTCGAGCCCGATGTTCTCGCGCTGCATCTGCCACGTGCCGCAGAGATTCGTAACGGGGCTGGGTCGCAATGCTGCCTTCCTCCTGCTTTGACCGAGGGGCGATTATATCGGAGATTCGGCATAGCTCAAACCCGACTTATAACGAAGTCGCAATTCAGATCTCAGGATTGAGGGGGGCGCCACGCTGAACGCAGTTGACCGAGCTGCGCCGCGCTGGTAGAATGGCCGTCGTAGGTCGGGCGCTGCGGCTCGTTCCGACCTCGTTTGACAAGCGGGGACGTAGCTCAGTTGGGAGAGCGCCAGAATCGCACTCTGGAGGTCGTGGGTTCGAATCCCTTCCGCTCCACCATGTCCCTTCCGTGTATCAAA
>CAZBRH010000158.1:0-297 GCA_964494245.1 uncultured Planctomycetota bacterium
AAGGACCGCATGGAACAGGAGGACAAGATCCGCCAGACCGTTCAGGGCCTGCTCCACAAGCTGGAACGTGAATAATTCACGTCCTTTGTGGGGTCGTTGTCGCTGGAACGTCGGCTGATGCAGGGCGGCTTGTGCTTGCGCGTGAGTTCGGCGCAGAGCGAACCATCAACGTGGAATCTGAGGACCTCGCCAGCGCTGTCCGCTCGATGACGGGCGGCTACGGCGCGGACGCTGTGTTCGAATGTTCAGGGGCCGCAGCAGCAGCCCTCGCCGCCTTCGAACGCGCGGCCACGCTCG
>CAZBRH010000158.1:342-2228 GCA_964494245.1 uncultured Planctomycetota bacterium
GAACTTCGACGATATCTTCTTTGTGCGCGAACTCACTCTCGCCGGCTCCCACACCTCGAACCCCGTGTCGTGGGTGCTGGCAATGAACCTGTTGGCCGCCGGAAAAGTTGACCTGCGGCCCCTCATCACTGCCGAGCTGCCTCTGGCGGAATGGCGGCAAGCGTTCGACCTGATGCGGACACGACAGGCCATCAAAGTCATTCTCAAACCGTAGGCCGGTCGGGGCATCTCCGCCCGGCGCGGTTGACCCTCCGAAATGATGCCGATATAATCCCGGCGTGGAAATCTCTCCGAAATTCAGAAAGGTCCTGTCGGGCGAAACGCGCGGGCCGATGTCCGCCTGCGCGCGGTTTGGGCTTCTCCTGCTATCGTTCGCCTATGGTGTGCTCATTCACATACGGAACTGGCTCTACGACACGGGCCTACGGGCCGAGCGCAACGTGGAACGGCCCGTCATTTCGGTCGGCAACCTCACCGTAGGCGGGACAGGAAAGACCCCCGCCACAGAGTGGCTCGTCCGCTGGTTCGCCGAGCACGGTGCCCGCCCCGCCATCCTGAGCCGCGGTTACCGGTCCAAGGAAGGGCAAAACGATGAGGCGCTGCTCCTGGCCGCGCGGCTCCCCGACGTGCCGCACCGTCAACAGCCGAACCGTTTTCGCGCCGCGCTCGACGCAATCCACCTTGACCACGCGAACGTGCTTGTGCTCGATGACGGCTTCCAACATCGTCGTCTCGCGCGATTCGGCGATATTGTCCTCATCGACGCAACTTGCCCCTTCGGTTACAAGCACCTGCTGCCACGCGGTCTGCTCCGCGAACCGATAAGGTCTTTGCGCCGGGCCGACGCGATTCTCATAACCCGCGCCGACTTGGTCAACTCGACAGAGTTGGATGCGCTTCAGCGGCAACTTGACCGGATCGCACCGAATGTTCCCAAGGCGACATCGCGGCACGCTCCGACTACCCTGATACCATACCCCAACGGTTCCCCGCAACCGCCCGGATTCCTTTCGGGTAAGCGCGTCGGCCTCTTCTGCTCCATCGGAAATCCTGCGGCCTTCCGCCGAACAGTCGAAATGCTTGGGGCGTCTGTCGCATGGATGGCGGAATTCCCAGACCACCACTGGTTCACGGATGCCGACATTGAGCACATTACCCGGGCTGACGCCCCCGTGCAAGTCCTCGTGACAACCGAGAAGGACGCGGCAAAACTGAATGGCCGCTGGCCGAAAGGCCGCGCTCTGATGGTTCTCCGCGTGGAAATGGAGCTGCTGTCGGGCGAGGAAGGCCTGCTTGAGCTTTTGGACGAGGCGCTTCAGGCGTCTTTGTATGACGAATATGATGAAGGATAAGACCGGGCTGCTGCGCCGGACGCAATACGCGATCGAATACGGCGCCGTGCGGGCAGTTTCGGCTCTTGTCGGACTGATGCCGGAGCGGCTTGCGGTGCTGGGGGGCCGAGCGCTCGGGTTTGCGATGTGGCTCTTTGGCCTGCGTCGGCGGCGGATCGCCACCAAAAACATCGAGCTGGCGATGCCGGGCGAGCTCACGCGCCGCGAGACCCGACACCTTGTGCGTCGGGTTTTCCGGCACATCGGCATGGCTGCTGTGGAGACCGTTTGGATGCGTAACAGGATTACGAAGGAAAACGTCCGCGACCGCTTTGTTGTCGAGGGCGTCGAGACCGCGGAGCGCGCTCTGGCGGAAGGACATGGCGGCATTGCGTTTACGCCGCACCTCGGAAACTGGGAACTCTTCGGCGCGGCAATGGCGGAACGCCTCGGCGGGCTAAGCGCGCTCGCTCGTCCGGTCAACAACCCGCTCGTTCGAGACTATACAACGCGGCTGCGCCGACGGTTTGGCATCACTATCTTGAGCACGCGGGA
>CAZBRH010000158.1:2248-3041 GCA_964494245.1 uncultured Planctomycetota bacterium
CACTGCGAAACGGCGAACCGCTCGCCGTCCTTATCGACCAGCACGTAAACCGGGCATTCGTTCCAGCGACATTCTTCGGGCGCAAAGCGGCGACCACGGCCGTCGTCGCCTCGCTTGCGCTCCGACTCAACGCCCCCGTTTTCGCGGCCTATTCGCTCCGGCAGGGCTGCACGTTCCGCCACCACGGCTACATCGAGGGTCCGATGGAACTCGTGCGCACTGGCAACCATGACGCCGACGTGCTGGCAAACACCCAGCTCTTCAACGACCGACTCGAGGCAATTATCCGCCAGCATCCCGAACAATGGCTCTGGACACATCGCCGCTGGAAACTCGCGGATAGACCGAAGCCGGGCACACAAGAGGAGGCAGCCGAAGATGTCGGATAATCTCATTCAACTCCTGAACCACCTCGGTAGCCCGAGGGTCCTTGTCGTTGGCGATTACATGCTCGACCGCTACCTCTGGGGCTCCGTCAGCCGGGTTTCCCAAGAAGCGCCGGTTCCAATCCTCAAGGTGGAACGAGGCCGACGCGACGAGCGTCCGGGAGGCGCGGGCAGTGTCGCCGCAAGTCTTGAAGCGCTTGGGGCAAGGCCCACCGCTGCGGGCATCATCGGAGCCGACGAGGAAGGTCGCATGCTTCGAGACCTGCTGCGGTCGCGGCGAACGCAGACACGCGGACTCATTATCGACCCCAGCCGACCAACAACAGTAAAGACACGGATGATTGCGCGGGCACAACAGATGCTCCGCATCGACGAGGAAGACGACTCCGAGATCAGGCCCAGCATCG
>CAZBRH010000159.1:0-2218 GCA_964494245.1 uncultured Planctomycetota bacterium
ACAACGTCAGCACCGAAGACATCCGCGAGCTTGCGTTGCCGACACTGCGGCACCGCATCACGCTCTCGTTCGAGGCGGAATCGCAGAACATCAGCCCCGACGACGTTATTCGCTCATTACTTCCGGCGGAAGTGTGAAATGAACGAAGCCGATGTTCAGCATTTTCGAGTTGCGTTCGACCGTCTGCGGGCGGCGATGGCCAACTCGGTTGTTGGCCGCGACAGCGAAATCGTAGACCTGCTGGTTGCATTCTTTGCTGGGGGACACGTGCTCATCGAAAGCGACCCCGGCCTGGGCAAGACCGCACTGGCCAAGTCGTTCGCCGCCGCTGTTGGGTTGCAGCGTGCACGCATTCAGTTCACGCCCGACCTGATGCCCGCCGACATTACGGGGACAAACATCTTCATCGAGGATGAAAGCGGCGGACGGCGGTTCGAGTTCCGCCCTGGCCCCGTCTTTACACAAGTGCTCCTGGCTGATGAAATCACGCGCGCAACGCCCAAGACGCAATCGGCCCTGCTCGAGGCGATGCAGGAGCGCCGCGTCACCGCCGCCGCTCAGACACGCGACCTGCCGGCCCCGTTCTTCGTCATTGCGACACAGTCGCCGGAAGGCAGCCACGGAACGTATCCCCTGCCCGAAGCGCAACTCGACCGGTTTCTCATCAAGCTCGTCCTTGATTACCCAGGCGACGAAACCCTGCGCACCATCGGCCGCCGCAGCGTCGCAGACACGGAGCTCGTCGGCCCCGCAGTCAGCCCAGACGAAATCGGCCGGATGCTCGCCCTCGTTCGGCAGGTCCGGCTGACGCGCGAAGCGGCGGCTCGGGCGGCGGCGCTCGTTCTCGCTACACATCCCGGACGGCCTGAATCTGCACCACTTGCGACCAAATACGTCCGCTACGGCGCCAGCCCGCGTGGCGCACAGGCGCTTGTCCTGACCGGCAAAGTGCACGCCCTGCTCGCCGGACGCAGTGAACTTCTGCCCGCTGACGTCGAGCAGTCGCTTGTTCCCTGCCTGCGGCACCGTGTCATCCTGAACTTCGAGGGAAGCATTGAGGGCGTCAGGCCAGACCAGATTCTGAACGAAGTTCTGTCAGCTGCGAATACGCACGTCGGTTCACCTGCGCAGGGGGCAGCGCCCAAATGAACGCGACGCCGTTCCCACCCACCCCGCCCGACTCGTTCGGGCCAATCTATCGCGAGCTTGCCGCTTCCGTCCGCGAGCCCGCCTCGCCGGTCATCCGCCTGGGCGTCCGCGAGCGGCTTGTCCGGTGCCTCTGGTTCGACCAGGAGTTCAAGGGCTCTCTCCGAACCGAGGCCGGGCAGGCGGTGACCATTCTCTCGCCCGGTTGGTGGAACCTCGAATCGGGGCCGGATTTCCGAAACGCCGCTCTCAAGTTCAGCGGCGGCAAGCCCGTCAAAGGCGACGTCGAGGTCCACACGTATGCGTCCGGATGGACGCAGCACGAGCACCACCGCGACGAAGCATACAACAACGTCGTCCTGCATGTCGTCATGTGGAACGACACCGGTCGCCCGACGACAACCCGTCAGGACGGGGTCGAGATCCCCATACTCGCGCTCGACCGACTGGTTCACGGCACGGTGGACGAGCTGACCGAGGCGGTTGAGGTCGAAAACTATCCCCACGCGAACGAAGGCCGCGCCGGCCGCTGCCAAGAACTGCTCGGCCGCGGCGGCATTGACCCCGAATGGATAGGGCAGTTCCTTGACCACGCCGGCGACGAGCGGATGCTGCGCAAGGCCGAACGCTTCCGGCAGATGCCCGAAGCCGCCGACACCGAGAACATCCTCTACATCAGCGTGATGGAAGCGCTCGGCTACAAGAAGAACAAGAAGCCGATGGGGCGGCTCGCCCGCGTCGTGCCGCACGATGTGGCGAGGCAGCTGCTCGATGAACGCGGCGTCGGCGCTCTCCAAGCCGCCCTGTTCGGAATGGCCGGACTGCTCCCCGAGCCGCCCGGACTGCCCGATGCCGAAGCCGACGCCGAGACCGCCGCATACGTGGCCGAGCTTCGCAGGCATTGGGCGCGGATCGAACGCTCGCTCGCCGGTCCCGCGATGCAGCCCACGGATTGGACCTTCAGCGCGACGCGCCCTGCCAACTACCCGACGCGCCGAATCGCCGCCGCGTCCCGGCTGCTCGAAAAGGCCGCCGCCTCTGGCGGCCTCGTCGCCGTCATTGAGAGCGCGTT
>CAZBRH010000160.1:0-2023 GCA_964494245.1 uncultured Planctomycetota bacterium
TCCTCGAGCTCCGCGTGCCGCGTCTCCTCAATCAGATGTTCCACCACGTCCTCCGGCGTAATCCCCTCTGCCTCGGCATGGAAGCTGAGGATGAGGCGATGCCGCAGGACTGGCGCTGCAATCCGTTCGACGTCGCGCTCGGTCGCCGCGGGCCGCCCCTCGATGGCGGCCAGCGCTTTTGCCCCCAGCACCAAGTTCAAGCTCGCCCGCGGCCCAGCACCCCACGACACCGTGCGTCGGACAAAGTCCGACGAAACCCCCGCGCCCGGCGGCCCCGGGCGCGACCGCTCGACCAGCCCCAACGCGAACCGCTTCACGTGCTCCGCGACCGGCAAGCGCCGAATCGCCCGCTGAAACCGCAAGACGTCTTCACAGTCGAGTATCTGCTTCACCTCTGCCCCATACAGTCCGGTCGTCCGATCGATGATCTCGGACTCCTCTTCATACGACGGATAATTCATCGAAACCTTGAACATGAAGCGGTCAAGCTGCGGCGAGCCCGGCGGCAACTCATAAACGCCCTCCTGGTCGATGACGTTCAGCGTCGCCATCACGGTGAACGGCTCTTCGAGCCGGAAGCACTGGTTGCCCGCGGAGACCTGGTGTTCCTCCATCGCTTCGATGAGCGCCGCCTGGGTCTTCGGCGGCGTGCGGTTGATTTCGTCGGCAAGGATGAGGTTGGCAAAGATCGGCCCCTTGAGGAACCGGAAGTCGCGCGTTCCCGCCGCCTTGTCTTCCTCGATGACCTCGCTGCCCGTGACGTCGGACGGGAGCATGTCGGGCGTGAACTGGATGCGGCCGAACGACAGGTTCGTTGTCGTCGAAAGCGCCGAGACGAGCGTTGTCCGCGCGAGGCCCGGCACGCCGGTCAGGAGCGCGTGGCCGCCCGCAAACAGCGCGAGGATGAGGAGCTCCATCGGCTCCTCTTGTCCGACGACGACCTTGGCCAGCTCTCCCCGTATGTGTGCGACGGCGCTCCGCAGCTCCTCCAGCATCTCTGGCGTCGGTTCGACCGACGTGTCGTATTTGGCCGTGGCTGCTCGCTCGCTCATATCGCTTCTTCTTATTTCTCCGGAACCGAGTTGCCGGCGGCCTCGCCGTAGCAGAAAAGGCCGCTCTGGGCGCTCACGAGCAGCGCCTTCCCAAGCGGCCGCACCGCGAAGCCGCCATAGCCGCCGTGCTCGCCGGACTTGCCGGCCTCCAGCGTCTGCATTGTTCCCTTCCCGGTCGCTCCATCAATCAGGTGCATGTAGACGGTTCGCTCGTATTCGGCGGACCTGGCCGTAAAGACCAGGGCGTGTCCGTCGAGCATGCGCCCAAGAAATGCCGCCTTGTCGAGGCCGCCTTCGCTGGGGCACGGGAAACGATACGAGAGAATCGTCTTCTTCTCGCGGATGTCGTCAACGACCGCCTCGCCCGTCTTCTGGTCGATAATCCACGTGCAGAGCACGTGCCGGTCGGTCGCGTCGAGACAGCTTCCGCCCGTCGCAACCCCGCGCGGCTGATTGTGCGGAAAGTCCTTCTCCCAAACCACGCGGCCGCTCGCCGGATCAACCAACTTCGCGCCCCCGACCTGGAATCCGTAGCCCCTGCCCGGCGTCGCACAGAACCACGGCCCGCAAACAGTCACCATCCCCGGATGCACCGGCTGGCCGGCGTGCCCAGGGACATTGGGGAAGCGGATTTCCGTGCTCCAGAGCTTCCCGCCCGTCGTCAGGTCATACCCGTGCAGCGATCCGCCCGAAAGAATTCCGATGACTCGGCCTTGCGCGGCAACCCACGGGCCGCCGTTGTAGCCGCGGCTGTGCAGGTCCACCACCTTCCTGTCCGCAAGCAGCGTGCCGCCGAGCAGATCGAAAACGTATATCCGGCTCGGTGCGCACGTCAGCACAGCGACGTGTCCCCCGTAAATGTATGGGCCGTCATAGGCATAGCCCGGAATGACATGCCCCCAGAGCCGCGCCCCGGTCGCCGCATCCAGCCCCACCACCTCGTCGTCGAGCGCCACCGCAACGCACCGCCC
>CAZBRH010000161.1:0-860 GCA_964494245.1 uncultured Planctomycetota bacterium
GCTTCGCCGGCCGCGCGGAAGGCCGCGATGCCGTTGCCGACAGCGCCGAGATCGCGCGGTCGAAAGGCGCTGGGCCAGCGGCGCCCCAGGGCGCGGCCGAGGCGGCGCCCGGCCTCGTCCTCGGCGTTCACCGTATCCGCGGCGGAGCGGGCGGCTATAACGGCATGCCCGAAGACAAGGCCGACGAGAAGTTCAAGGAAGAGCTCCGCAAGGTCGTCGCCCAGACAATCAAAGACGTCGTCGGCAAGACGTTCTACGTCAAGGCCGACGGCACATGGACGGACAGCGGCTACGATGACAAGGAGAAGGTCGTCGAGGTCAAGCTCTGGAGCGACGAGTTCTTCGCCCTCTTGAGGAAGCATCCCGAACTCGGCAAAATCATCGCCCAAACGCAGAAAGTGGTCGTCGTCCTCGGCGGAACGGCATATCGCATCGAGTGACGGCGGCGCGGGCTTTTCCTTGTCGCTGTCGCGTTCTTTGTGGCCGTGTTTGGCGGACGCGGTTCCTGAACAGGGGCTTAGTGTTTCGACGTCTCCCCACTATGCAGCCGCCACGTCCGTTGAAGCTCGTCCTCGAACGCCCCGCATTCTTCCGGCGTTCCGTAGTGTTGGAGCATCCGGCGAAGTCGGCGCAGCCCCCGGCTGCGCGAGTATCGGCGCAGCCAGCCCGGAGCGCGACGGAGCAGGTGCGCTTTGTCGAGGTCGAACAAGTAGAACCGCACGTTCTCTGGGTCCTCGACGTTCTTGACGTGGAAATACCTCGGCGTGAAATCGTAAACGCCGACCGCGTGCACTTGGCTCACGTAGTCGGCCAGCTTCTTCACGAGCGCGGGATCCTTGATCGCCGCGGTGCCGAGCACG
>CAZBRH010000161.1:870-1509 GCA_964494245.1 uncultured Planctomycetota bacterium
CTTCTTCACGAGCGCCATCCGTCGCTCGGACGGCATCAAGGCGAAATCCGAGCGAATCAGCGTCTTGAGCGAGTGCGTCTGGCCGACGTGTTCCGCAAGGATCAGCGTCCCCGTGGAAATGTTTCCCTTTTTCGGACGGTAGCGAACGATGGGAACGGGCGAGCTGATGCCGTGGCTATGAAGCGTGCAGAGGATGCCCCAGGTTGCCCTTTCGTAGGCCGGCAGAAACGCTCGTTTGAACGATGCAAAGCCACCGCTCATCTTGTAGCGCTTGCCCCACAGGCGGACCTCTTCACCGCCGCGTGAGGCAACCGCCACGAACGACACATGCGACGCGCGGGAACCGAGGATTTTCTCACGCCGCAAACTCCAACGCTCTTGTGTCGGCGGCTCGGCGCGGCTCAAGAGTTGCATCCGCGACTGAAACTCGCCGCTTCGCGCAACGTCGGCGAGTTCGTCCTCGAGCCGGTCCGGCTTGGGGGTTTCCGAAGCAAGTGCGGCTGATGTAGCCCATACGAGAAAGAGCGCGATGGCCGCCGACAGGAGCGCGGCCATCCAACCGAGACGTTCGGGCCATGTTGGCGGGCCGGGGCGGCCTCCGAGCGCCACCAGTTGCAGGATGCCCGATGCGAGCGCGAG